>JAVVOY010000032.1:0-24561 GCA_036656055.1 Bacteroidales bacterium | reverse complement strand
ACAATGTATTCTCTTAAATTACGAGACACATCAAAATAAAAAAGCAACGGGGATATGTGATCTATTGAATCCATATCCTCATTGCTAAGGAATATATCTCTTTACTTAAAGTTAGATGCTATTTTAGCTGCCATGACACGCATCTCTTCTTCGGGAATATATATTTTCCCTTTAGAAAAATATATATCCGACTCTTGATTAAGGGGGACTAAATGTACATGGGTATGAGGAACCTCTAATCCAAGGATAGCAACACCTATTCTCTTGCACGGAATAGTTTTTTCTAATGCTGCAGCAACACGTTTGACAAATAATGTGTATTCTGCATATTCGTCATCTGACATATTAAATATGTAATCACCCTCCTTTTTAGGTATTACAAGTGTATGTCCTTTTGCTACGGGATTAATATCGAGAAAAGCAAAAAAATTCTCATTTTCTGCAACTTTATAACAAGGTATCTCTCCGGCAATAATACGACTGAATATTGTAGCCATAATATAAATACTTATAACAATATATCCACAACTTCGAGTCTTACATTTCCTGACGGAACTTTTATATCTACGACATCTCCTATCTTCTTGCCGAGTAAACCTTGAGCAATAGGGGTAGATACTGATATTTTATGCTCAACTAAATTGGCTTCACTTTCTGCCACAAGCGTATATTCCATAATTGCACCATTAAGACAATTTTTTATTTTTACCTTATTGAGCATTTGGATGGTGTGTGTATTAAGATTTGAATCGTTTATTATTCTTGCATTAGCAACTTGTGCCTTGAGTTGAGCAATTTTCATCTCAAGTAACCCCTGAGCCTCTTTAGCTGCGTCATACTCAGCATTTTCAGAAAGGTCACCTTTATCGCGCGCCTCAGCTATCTGATGCGATATTTCAGGACGTTTGACACTCTCTAAATAGTTAATCTCGTCCATCATCCTATGATAACCTTCGTCGGTCATATAAACAATAGCCATAGCAATCTCTCCTTTTTTATTTTATTATTACACAAAAAAATATATAAAAAAGAATTCCTACACCACACTGGGTGCTGGAACCCTTTTTCGTATCTCATTACAAAAATTTATCATCTCCGGCATTGCCGGAAGTAAGTCATCTCTTACACAAATTCATTTTATCTAATAGCAAAGATAACCTTTTTATTTATTGATTCCAAATTTTATTCAATATTTTTTTGATATTTCAATATTTCATTGTACAAGCATCTGACCGACATCAAATAAATCGCCTGTCACAAGCTGCTTGTAAAGGATGTAATCATTACACCAAATTATAGGTATAAATATATTCTGATTTTCAGTGTAACCTGATGAATAGATAAACCCATTCCACCAAAATAAGGAGGCGACTTCTGCTTTATCGGCTCCTCCATTGAGGGTATAAAGTGGTTTAGAATTTTGCCATATCCTTGCATTAATCTGTAAAGATGACTCTGAAGAGTATCCCCCTATATATGTATCACCATTATGTATAAATAATGATTTTGCAACACAATCAACAGACGTTTCATTAATGGTATAGAATACATCGCCATCACGCCACAACGTTATTTTATCTTTAGCATCCGAAAGTTCTACATTTCCAACCGTATAGATGCTCCCTTTATAATATACTGCGTCTGTTGCAGACATTTCATTTGGCGACGAGGAAAGAGAGTACAACTCTTCTTTTTCTTTAAATATTCTGACAATATCTTCTCCTGAGCCGCTTTCTTCATTAATTACACTGTATAATACTCCTTCGGCAGGTATCACTCTGATTGCCTCTGAGTTACTGTTTCGTGAAAAATATTCTTCACTGCCTTTCCATATTCTGGCATATTTTACATCTTGGATGGTGACATATCCACAACTATAAACAATATTATTATATATTGCGATGTGATTTATCTTGCACTCTTCTGATTTGTCAGAAAGCACTGAAAGAAATTTAACTCCGTTTTTATATATTGATGACGAATAAGTGCTCCCAAATTCATTAACAGCAGAGTATAAATCTGTCCCAACAAGTGCTATTGATGTACAGTAATTAAATCCTGAAGCTTCTCCTTGATCCTTAGGGATTCCATTAATCCACACAACGGCACGTGGACCTCCATTTACCTCCCGTGAACCGGCAACATAGAAATTAGCCACAGGTTTAGAATCTGCTTGTGGCCCATCTTCTTTGCAAGACACTAAGGAAAATAAAATTAATGCCAATAAAACTAATGCGCTAGATGTTAATTTATTCATTGTTATTCTGTTTTAATTGTTGTTTGAAACCCCACGAAGATATAATATTTTTTTTAGAAAAGGTTTGCTCTAAGCTATAAAATATAATTATTTATATTTTAACTTTTTCATCTCTTTTTCTCGGTCATTTACACATCTGAAAATGACCTCTTTTATGTAGGATTTAAGGAACCCTAATGCATATCCATATAGCTGTATTGTTGCGGTAATTGGAGAGAGAAGCGCCACTTTCAAAGAGCGATTTCGGATAATGGCTTCTATAAAGAGGGCTGCATAATATACCCCTAAAGGGAGCAATGCCCATGGGCAGAAAATCGAGGATATTACCAGAAACAACGAGCTTATCATAAATACGGCGGGGAGAAGGTGTACTAATTTCATAGAGCCGGGATGAAGCAGGTGAAGTTCCACTCGCGAGCGTCCGAATATTATCATCTGTCGAGCAAAACTTTTTATCGTATTGCGGCGCTTGTGATAAACAAAGGCATCCGGCAAAAGGACTGTCTTAAATCCAGCTTCTCGTATGCGAAGACTCATATCTATGTCTTCACCGAAAACATCACGGTAATCGCCTACTTGCTCATACACTACACGAGTAAAGCCCATATTAAATGTACGGGGGAGGAATTTCTCCATGCCACCTTTCTTTCCTCGGATTCCGCCTGTGGTAAAGAAAGAGGTCATTGAGTAGTTTATTGCTTTCTGTAATACCGTAAATGAGGCATCGGCTGCATCCGGACCTCCGTAGCAATCAAAATTACCACCAATAACAGCTGATTTTGCTACAAAAAAATAACTGGACGGTATTACACAATCTGAATCAAAAAAGACAAACCACGAACCTGTTGCATTCTGCATTCCGTAATTACGCGCCTGACTTCGCCCGCCATTGGGCTTATAAAAATATTTCACGTTGGCACTTGCGGAATATTTCAAAACAATATCTTCGCAACGTTCAGACGATCCGTCTTCTATGATTATTGTCTCAAAATCTTTTTCTATCTGACCGGAAAGGCTTAAAAGCAACTCTTCAACTTCGTCGCGACGATTATATACTGGTACTATTACAGAGAAAAGTGGCATATTCAATTATAATTATTTACCGGTAACCTTTTTGTAGACCTCCATCGTAAGACGAATGTCATAAAGAGCATCGTGCAATGCCTCGCTTTCAACGCTAATACCACATTCTGCTGCAACTGTAGCAAGCTTAAAATCTTTCATCATCGAACGTTTTTCGAGAAGATAATGCGAGGCAAGTACCATCACATCTATGCTGTTACTCCAAAACCAACTGCCAAAATATTCATCTTTATTCTGCTTGAACCATGCGCGCAGAAATTGGTCGTCGAATGAAACATTATTATAACCAGCAAGAAAAAATTTATCAGAACGATCATATTTATCGACATATTTGCCTAATAAAGTTACAAACTTCATATACACCTCATCCATAGGAGGGTAGGCAGCAATCTGCTCTCGTGTAACTCCCGATACGGCAAGTGCCGAATCTTCTATTTGCGCATTAGGGTTGGGGGCGACACGATAGTCAAAAGACTCTTTTAAATCTCCGTCAATCACCACTGCTCCGCTCATCTGGTGAATACCGTTTTTCCAGAACATTGTTCCGGTTGTCTCCAAATCAAAAAACAGGAGCTTCATAATTATTTTTTTAATGACAAAACTAAAGCATTAACACGAAGTAGTGACGCTTTTGTTTTAAATATCCGGATAACTCTTTGCCTCTGTTATTGCTGAATTTATATATAAACAGGGGCTACCCAATGGTCTACCTTGTGTATGTATAAAAATGCAACTATTTAACACGCTCTAAATAGTTTCCACTACGAGTATCAATGCGCACTTTGTCCCCAGCGTTTATAAACAACGGAACTCGTACCTCTGCTCCTGTCTCGACAGTCGCGGCCTTTAGCGTATTGGTGGCTGTATCGCCTTTCACTCCGGGCTCGGTATAAGTTATCTCAAGCACAACATTAAGTGGCATTTCACATGTGAGGATAGCCTCAGACTCTGCATGGATCATAGCCTCTACAATATCTCCCTCTTTTAGAAATTCAACACCTTCAATGCTGGTTCCGGGAATAGAAACTTGCTCGTATGTTTCTGTATGCATGAAATTATAGTCATCACCCTCTTTGTATAGATATTGAAGCGGACGACGCTCAATACGAACTTCATCTACTTTAACTCCTGAGTTCCATGTCTTATCTAATACTCGTCCTGTAACAACATTACGAAGTTTAGTGCGGACAAAAGCTGGACCTTTACCGGGTTTAACATGTAAAAATTCTACTATGAAATAATATGTGCCGTCAATATCAAGACACATTCCATTCTTAAAATCTGCAGTACTTGCCATATATCTATTTAGTAATTAATAATCAACATATAAAACTATCACGGAGAAGATTAAACTACTCCCGGCAATAAAATCCAAATAAATTTAAATAGGCTCTTATTACCTGACAAAAGTAATAAAAAAAAGTAAGATTCCAGTTTCTGAAGGAATAATATTTATATATACCTTATAATCAATGAATTTACCCCAACACACAGCCGCTATTCTTGCATGTTATTAAACACCTAACTTATTTATAACAATAAAAGATTTGAAAAGAGTTTGCCGTTATAAAAAAAAAGAGTATTTTTGCACTCCGATTTAGAATTTATAAACGATAAAATATATACGGAGATGAAAAGGACTTATCAACCATCAAACACAAAAAGAAAGAACAAACATGGTTTCCGTTCGCGTATGGCAACTGTCAATGGACGTAGAGTATTGGCTTCTCGCCGTGCAAAAGGAAGAACTAAACTCACTGTATCCGACGAATACAACGGATATTAAAGAGTTTTATATATCAAAAACGAAATAAGGACTGTCCTTTTCAGGACAGTCCTTATTTTTATCATATATCACCTGCAATATTCGCAACTGAAAGCAAACAACAATAGCGGATAGTGGCTTAGTTTAGCTCTAAAAGACTACATATACTCATTGCCAAAACGGTCTTTTACGTCATTTACAATCTGGCGGATACGATTCTCATCTCCTTTTCGGCATACAATAAGCACATTTTTTGAGTCGGCAACTATATAATTTTCCAAGCCGTCTATTATAACAAGTTTATCGGGGTGGGCTGATATAATATTATCAGAACTCTCGTAAACAAGCGTGCGTCCATGATCGGCATTTCCATTGTGATCTTTCGGTGCTATTTCATAAAGAGAATTCCATGAACCTACATCAGCCCAGCCAAGCTCAGCACAAAGCACATAGACATTTGAGGCCTTCTCCATAAGCCCAAAATCTACTGATATATTGGGCAGAGTGGGGAAAGCTTCATTTATAAAATCCTGCTCACTGACAGAGCCGAACTGATCTTTTCCAGCCTCAAACCTAGTTGTTATATCTGGAAGATAAAGTTCCAGCGCAGCCGTAATAGCTTTGACATTCCAGATGAAAACACCTGAATTCCAGAAAAACTCTCCACTCTCTATAAATATCTCGGCTAATTCGCGGTTAGGTTTCTCCGTAAAGGTCTTAACCCTATTTATTCCATTTTCGCAATCTCCGGCAATCTGTATATATCCATATCCTGTTTCAGGACGGGTAGGTTTTAACCCTAATGTAAGCAAAGCATCATGGCTAGCTGCAAAATCCATTCCTCGCATAAGTGCTTCGCCAAAAATATCTTCACGCAAAATAAGATGGTCGGACGGAGTAACAACTATTACTGCATTAGGGTCAATAGCTTTTATATGATAAACAGCAAAGGCGATGCATGGAGCAGTATTCCGTCGCTGGGGCTCACACAGTATTCTACAATCATCTATGTCGTCAATCTGCTTATGTACAAGGTCACGATATGCGGTATTTGTAGATATGAAAATATTTTCTTTTGGGAAAAAGCGCAAAAAGCGCTCATAAGTCATCTGTAACAATGTTTTGCCTGTCCCAAAAAAATTAAGAAACTGCTTCGGTTTATCCGGACGGCTTACCGGCCAGAACCGGCTTCCTATGCCACCGGACATAATAACACAATATCTATTGTCCATATTAATATAAATAGTAAAGCCGGTTTAAGAATAAAAATATTGAACTCTTACCAACCGGCTAGTATATCTTACTTATTAAAATTTAAAACTCTCCCATAATTATACTTACAAAAGTATATAAATACAGAAACAAAAACAACCATACAAGCAAAATAAGTAACGGATAAAATTAGTCTATATTAATGTTATCTGATTCTGTCTACAAAAATATCTCCCATCCATTGCTTATTTTCAACTTTTTATTACCTTTGCAACGTCTTATTAGATGCCCAGATGGCGGAATTGGTAGACGCGCTGGTCTCAAACACCTGTGGATTCACTTCCATGCCGGTTCGATCCCGGCTCTGGGTACCAAAAGGATGGCTAACAGTTGAAAATTCAACTTGTTAGCCATTTTTGATTTCAAGATTTTCCCCACATTTTCCCCACGCGTGCTGTTTGAATTATTGATTTTATGATCAGAAGATTTATAGGTTCTAAAACGGAGATTTATTTTCGCCAAATTCACGAGCCACAGTAAAAGTCTCTAAATCGTCTATCAAGCATTCAAATAGACAGAATTCTTTTTTGAATCTAAACCGAATAGTATCTGTGCTTCCGTGCCTATTTTTTGCGATGATGATATTTGCCAATCCATTTAACGGCATTCCATCTTCATCGACAGTTATTCCGAAAACATCAGGACGGTGAATGAATAAAACAGAATCTGCAACATCTTCGAGTGTGCCAGAATCTCTTAGGTCTGCAAGAACAGGGTCTCGCCAATTCTCAATACCTTTTTCTGTATACCGTCTATTTAATTGAGATGTAACAAAAATGGGTAAATTCAACTCTTTTGATAAACCTTTTAATACACGAGCTATATAACCAATTTCTTGTTCTCGATTGCTGATTGTTCTAGTATTGGTTGTCGTAATAAGCTGCATGAAGTCAATAAAGACCACATCAATACTATTATCAATACAGTTACTTCGCACTAACTGACATAAATCATCAATATCTATACTAGGGGTTGTGTCAATGTAAATTTTTGCATTAAGTAGCTCTTTTGAGGTTTTATCAATGTGCTGCCACTGCTCTTGAGTTAATTTTCCTTGTTGTATCTCTCTTAATTGTATATTTGACCTATTTGACAAGAAACGCTGCATTAACATATCCTCTGATGCCTCAATCGAAAAAAATAATACCTTAAGATTATTTTGAATAGCCATATTTAACATCATAGTTTCAATAAATGCGGATTTACCCATTCCAGGTCTTGAAGCTATAATATTAAGAGTGGATTTTTGAAAACCACCCAATAATTTATCTAGATCTATATAACCGGTATTGATACCAATGTTAGGATTTTCTTGTTTCCCTCGTGACTCTAACAATGTAAATGTTTGATCAAGGAGGTATTTGAGGGGTTCTTTTGTTTTCATTTTTTGCTAACTTATATGTTCTTACTGTTATATTATTTTTCAAGTTGATATTTATATCTCTACTCTTAATCTCTCCCAAGAAGTTGCAACGTGCATTTCGACTCCGTTATCAAGAGCCTTGAAATGTTGTTTACCACATTTTATTCTCAGAGACTCAGGCGTTCGCAAATCAAATAACGAAGAACTACCCTTAGTCTCCAACACAAAATAGAGCTTTTTCCCCATCATTATCCAGATAGACCGCCCAGTCAGGATTATATTTGCCGATTGGAGTATCAATTTTGAAATTGTTCGGAATCTTAAAGAACATTTTCACGCAAGGGTCATTATCCAGCGCAATCGCCATTGGCTTCTCTATAGTTGAACTATCATAGACCACATAATCATAAACGCTATTTTTAACTGCAACTGCATTTTTATCGAGATTGGCAAGCAGCTCTTCGTTGTTAAAAATCTCCATCACAGAATACTCCTCACCATCTAATTTGATATAGCTAATACCATCTATTGCCAACTTGTGACGGCAGTTGTTAATTAACTCCGTAGCCCGTTCGATAAACATTTGAGGGTTATTCAAGAACTCTTTGATACGTCCACTTTCAGCAAGTATACGATTGGCTGTACGACGAGTGATAAGGCACTTTTCACTCAAAATACCAATGATATTTGGGAGTACAGAGTATGAGTCTTGCAAATCCACAGTTCGGTACTCTCTTTCAGTATGCGAGACCCCTGAACGCTCGACGTGAATATCTGCTGTTTGCGACACTATCCGAGCCTTTGGAATGGATGGCATAGCGACAAGTTCCTTCACCGCATTATGAACTAACTCCTCTGTATCCACATTCACACGATAAGTGGTCTTTTGTTTGATTTTATCCCACAGCTCCATAAACTCAGGGGACAGCATTTTCTGTTTATTTATACACACTGTCACATCACGAGATGCGTCACGAATAGGTGGTTTACGGTCGGCTTTATTAATTATGCTTTCAAAACGCTGGCGAGCAGCCTCAAACTTCTTCGGAAGGTCGAGATTCCCTTCTAAGAGAGCCACCTTCATGGTCTCTTTTATCTTACCCGACTTGTCGATATAACCTTTGTGTTGCAGGTGATCAACCATCTCTTTCGCCTCTTCATAAGTGACTGTTTTCTCCTCAATAATAGTCTCTTGATAAGTTACATCAGAGAGCGATTGTACATCAATCGGTTTTTCCTGTTCAACAATCTTAACAATTTCCTCTTTAAGTTCTTTGGGCAGAGGTGCAGTTTCGATATTATTCGATTTCACAGCCTCAATAATCACTTCTACTTGCTCTGGTGTTACCACCTTTTCTACTTCTCGTTTTTCTTCGTAAACCATACCAGAGAAAAGAGAAATATCAACATGCCCGAATTTTACTCCTGTCTCCTGCTCAATCTCTTTCTGAAGCGTCTCGGCAAACTCCGTAAAACTTTCGTTTGCCATAACGTGCAGTATATTAATATCCTTATCCTCGATGCGCTCTCCGTCTTGATTTACGCACAAACGGAGTCCGCGCCCCACCTTTTGACGAGCCGTAAATGTAGATTTCTGCTCTATAAGCGTACATACTTGGAACACATTAGGATTATCCCACCCCTCACGTAGAGCAGAGTGTGAAAAGATAAACCTAAGCGGACACTCAAACGACAATAACCACTCCTTATCACGCATAATCGTATTGTAAGTATCATCATCTGCGATGGTGTCACCTTTGGTATTTTTGAGATTTCCCTTTTTATCCTGAGAGAAATAGCCGTTGTGTGCTTTTGTTACTTCAGTTGTAAATCTCTCTTTAAGTGAGGCAAATTTAGGCAGCTCTAAAAGCTCGTTATAGCACTCCTCAAACATCTCTGCATAAATTCCTTTCTCACCCTCTTCGGTGCGGTATTTCTTTACTTCGTCTATGAAAAATAGTGAAAGCACCTTAATACCTTTGCTATAATAACGCAACTCTTTGGTGAAGTGGGCTTCAATGGTACGGCGAATCTGGGCACGTTTTACGATATTTTCGTCAATCGCTCCGATAGCTTTGCCTAAGCTAACCATTTCGGCATTATTAAACTCTACCGACTCAAAACCTGTGGTACAGTCAATACCAGCAACTACGTAACCATCATACAACTCACGCTCTCCAGACTCAATAAATAGATCAGTATTAGGTTTTGCTGTTATCGTTTTGCGAGAGACTACACCATGTTTATTCTGAACATCTATCTCCAATTTTGCAGTATATCCCTTGTCATTTGACACCGACACCAGACGGATATAGGGCTTATTAAAATCATTGACCGCTTGGTTAGACGACACGCAAATCTGCTTCACCAGTCCCATTTGGTAAGCATCTACCGGAGTAAGACGATAGAGCAAATTTATCTTTTCACGGTGCGTTGCCGAATATCTTAACACGCATAGCGGATGGAGAGAAACGATCGCCTCTTTTGCCTTTGGAGTATTATCTACACTTTGCGGCTCATCTATAATTACCACAGGATTTGTGTCACGGATATAGCGCATTGCCGTCTCTCCGTTTAACTTATCTTGTGCTTGATTGATAATATTTTCCGCCTTTTTGAAAGCGTCGATATTTATAATCATTATTTCGATATTGGCACTCGTCGCAAATTGGCGTACATCCGACAACCGAGCCGAATTGTATATAAAATATCGGCAGGGCACATTGTCGTAGTGGTTAGCAAAGTGGTCACCCGTAACTTGTAGCGACTTATTTACCCCCTCACGAATAGCCACAGACGGCACTACGATTATGAATTTCGTAAATCCATAACGTTTGTTCAGCTCAAAAACGGTCTTTGTATAGACGTATGTTTTGCCTGTTCCAGTCTCCATTTCGATAGAGAATTGGAGGTCTGAACCATCGGTTTGTAGCAGATTTTGTCGTTTCTGCACAGCGTGCATATTATCGACAAGTGTTTTGCTGTCAATAACTAGTTTGTTGCCAACACCATACTCGTTTTCAAAGAGCAGAGATGATTTATCTGCCTCGACTGCAAAGCTACTCTGCATCCTCTCTTGTCCAGCAAACAAGTCGGCAACTACGTTCACCGCATCTGTCTGAAAATCTTGATTTTTAAATTTTAACTTCATTAGAAATGACTTTCTTGCTCTAAATCATTGATAATAACCTGCATCTCCTCAAGGAAATTTTCTCGGTCTGTGGAACTCTTCATTTTCCAAAAGAAATCCTCGTACAAATCTGAATAATTAGAATATTGCGTATAGTATAAATATAAAATTCTTTCAATATGTTCTTTATAATCGTTTTCAAGAGATCTGTAAAGTCTGAATTTTTTATTCGCATAACCGACCATTCGTAGCACATCTGCCATATACGGCTTTTCTTTATTACGCTTTTTATTAGCACAAATTCCCGGTATTTTATTAAACACTTCATTTATCGTATGCTTAATGGGGTTGTTCTCGTCATCAAACTTCAAATATTGCTGTATCGCAATTTCTACAGCTTCGCAAACAGCATCAAACCCAAATTCATTAATCCATTTCTGGCAATCAAGTTTACCTTTATCGGAAAAAGAATAATTTGTGATTGAAAGTTTTTCTTGGACCAATGTAACCAATTCTTCAATATCAACGATACTTTGCTTCGCCCCACACTTCATGCAAAATACTGAACCATTAGGTATTTCAGCAGAACATTTACAACACTTTATACTTTCCACACCTACACCAATTTAAGTTCAATCTCACGTTCTTTGAGAATGTAATGGGTATTAGCCATCGCAGTGTCGTCAGCAAAGCATTTCTCGGAAAGGACGAGTTTTGACGGTAAGTAGTCAGATGCCATCGTCTCGATAATTTCGGTGGTCAAGCCCTCTTGCAGACACACCAGTAATAAACACTCGTCGCCTACTGCATAGGCACGTTTACCACCAATTTCAACTTCAGTGACGCTGTATGTCAATGGAATGCCCATTTTGAGCATAACCTCATAGACCATGTCGGTCTGCGTGCGGTCAGCCTTGATGGTCTCTACCATGCCGTTCAGCCGTTCCATAAACAGGTCTATCTGCTCAGTGTCACTGCTATTAATTGGTGTCGAATCCCACGTTTTGAGGTTCGAGGTGTCGAGTTTGAATACTTTAAAACCAGTGTCTAGTTTTTTGTCGTCTTTGTCGAATAGGTCGGCTTTTTGCTCACTTACCACCTTTACACCTGCACGACGTATGCGCTCTTTGCCTATCTCGCATATGTTTTTGTAACCTGCTTTATAGGCTTCCGATTTTTCGTCTGTCACCTCTGGTAATTGTACACAGATAAATTTACGGTTACCACCATCTTCGGCATTAAGTTGCATTACAGCGTGTGCAGTTGTCCCTGAACCGCTAAAAAAGTCGAGGATAATATCGTCAGAGTCTTTTGAAGAACCAATTTGCAGGCATTTTTTTACATAGTCTACTGACTTTGGAAAATCAAATGGAGTTTTGCCAAATAGTTGCCCCATCATCTCTTTCCCATTTTCGTGATTAAGCTCTTTGTCAAGCCACAATGCTTTGCTCTTTGTGTAAAGACTTGTACCCTCCAAATAATCTTTTCTAAAAACACTCCACTTGCCCGTGCTGGCTAAATTAGCAACCAAAAGTGAAATCTCATTCTTTGCTTTTTGCAATCCCCAAGTCCAACAACCATCTTCACCCTGAGAGTTTCGAGGATAAATCTCAATAGTATGTCGCTCTGAAAGTGTCAAAGAAACATCTAATTTGTTGGGGTCTGCATATATCGGATAAAACATCAATGGACGGTTAGAACGATTAAAAACTGGATTTCTGTTTCTCAGTTCCAACAACCTATATTTGCCACCATCGTCTTGTTTTGAATATTCTGCAATAGCCTTTTCGTCTTTAGGAATATCATGCAAACCGTCTATTTCAATATATTTTGAATAAACAAGCACATATTCGTGAGTTTTTGCAATGGATCTATCGAACGTTCTTCCTCTTGGATTAGTCTGAACAATAATCTGTGCTACAAAATTTTCTTCTCCAAATACTTCATTGCAAACTTTTTTGAGGTTATCAATCTCATTATCATCTATTGAGATAAAAATCACCCCGTCATCGGTCAGCAGATTGGCTGCCAAACGGAGGCGCGGATAGATCATATTGAGCCAATTAGTATGAAAACGCCCCATCGTTTCGGGATTGCTCTTGGTGGTCTGAGACGTCACCTCTTTATAGCGATTAATCGGATCTTTGAAATCATCCTCATAGACAAAGTCATTACCCGTATTATATGGTGGATCAATGTAAATCATCTTCACACGACGATAGTAGGCTGTCTGTAATAACTTTAACACCTCTAAGTTATCACCCTCAATATAAAGGTTTTCCGTTGTATCCCAAGCCACACTATCCTCTACGCAAGGACGTAGAGTGCCCATCGAGCGACGTTGAGCCAATTTCAACGCATCACCCTTACCGTGCCACTCAAATTTATACTTTTCAAAATCATTATCAATATACTCTCCACAGAGATTCAGTAGCTTATCAATATCAAGTTTCCCCTCAATGAAGCATTGCGGAAAAACTACTTTTAGTCTCTCTCGCTCCATCTGCTCTATATCAAGGCTTGCACCATCTAATTTATTTTCCATATTTTAAGTTTTTATCTTCTTATTACATTAATCAAGTAGTGACGCTCAACTCTTGCTTTGAGTCCGTTGCAGCTCTTCAATGCTTCAATCTGCTGTTCTAACTGCACATCCAATCGCATACGATCCATAAAAATAGAATCTTCTTTTTTACGTAACTCATTCTTTAACACCTTCACCTGCTTGTCTGTCTGAATCCGTTTCAATCGGTCGTTACTGTCCGAAAATTCTCGTTCAGCACGTCTAATATCAATCTTCAAACTCTCCGTCTCACGCTCCAAAGCTGTCTTTGAGATAGCCGTTTTGTGACGCATCAACCCAACCTGTTCCGAAAGCGCAAAATCACGTTCACTAAGTCGTCTATCAACAAACCAACCTCCATCAATCAGCGTATCAACTTTAAATGGGTGCACCATTGTAGATACAAAGTTACGAGAATTATAGTTAGGTTGGCTCTTTTTACCTTCGTTTTTTTCGCTGTACGACAATACATTAAGTTCCATTATATCCTCGCACTCCTTATCAGATAGCACTTTGCCCGAATCTGTCTCACCCACAAAGGTAAAATACTCCCTATCATCAACCTGAACGGAGTAGAACCCTATTATACAGGACTCTATATCGGCATCAACAATAATCTCCCCATAATCAGCACAACAAACCTCGTCCAATACTCCACGACCGATAACACTCGTTAACGTAATGCGACCGGTGTGTGGCTTAAAGTCAGTTGCCATTGAGTACTCTTTCAACCCTTTATACGGGCGGTTGCGTGTGCCTCTGTGATAATAAAATAAAATTGGTTGATTCCCGTCAATTGAGGTAATCGTCTTCTTGCTGTAATCTATTTCGTATTGAATCTCATTATCTTGATTGAAATCCTCGAAATACCAACTCACAACCTCCCAAAGTATTTTATTAACCGCTGCAACTTTATCTTCAATATATTCAGGGGTAAGGGTTACAGAGTTGGCAACCTCCTGAGTAAATGATGTAAAGAGAGTGGTTTCAGAGATTCCAACCGTAGTGATATAGATCGTTATTTGAAATTTTGCGAGAGAAGACCTTTATCAGAACGATATTTTTCAACTCCTCTCCTTTGGCAAACAGCTCCGCATAGCTGCACAGGCGTTCAATATTCTCACCGCTAAGTTTGTCGTTAAAAGCGTGTTTAGTATAGTCGGCAAAAATGGCTATACTCTGCTCAAATCGCTCTTTGGCGATACCTGCAAGTTCGTTTGGCTTAAACTTTTCGGGATTCTTTCGACGAAGCACAAAAAATGCCGTTGCTTTGTCTATACTTTTATGCAGAAGAAGATACAAAACCAATTCAACCGCCAACACGATAACAAACAACAGATTAGCCGTTCCAACATCGACCCCTGCCAAAACAGAGGCATGCCGCACCCCAACGGCAATAATCATCACCGCAATCGCCGTTACGATATACATAATCGTCTGTTCGGATATTTTGTTAAAGTCCATATTATCTATTCAAACAGTTTAACAGGATTCGCACCCAAAAACATTGCGGCATCTATGCCCCCTTTACCCACAACGATTGAAGCGTGCGGATTAAAGCGTTCTCTAAACTCGGCAAGCCCTTTGTTAGTCGTATCGAAATTACTCTTCACCTCAATGGCAACAATCTTATTATCCTTTTTGATAACATAATCCACTTCAAAATCGCCCTCTCGCCAATAGTAAACCTCATAATTTCCTGTTAGTGCCGAGCTGACGATATGTGCTCCGACAGCAGACTCAAAAAAGTGCCCCCATACTTTGGGTTCACGAAGGGCTTCGGTGTAAGAATAGCCCGAATAGACACTTCTCAGACCACTATTGAAGACTTGAAACTTTGGAACACTTGCCCTGCGACGTGCATTGTCTATCGAAAATTTTTGAATACCGGCAAGCAATCCGCTATCTTTTAGTGCGTTGAGGTAGCTTGATAAAGTGGTGGTATTTCCGGCATCCTGCAACGAACCGACAATCTTTGTAAGTGAAACGAGCTGTCCCGAATAAGCAGCCCCAAGTTCAAATGTCTGCCTAAGCAGTGCAGGTTTCGCAATAATAGTGTCAAAAAGAATATCCTTGTTGATAGTGGCATCTATGATAGAGTCTTTTATATACTGACTCCATCTATCAGCATCTTTTATCAGCGATACAGCTCCCGGATAGCCGCCGTAATAGATATATTCATCGAGCGATACGCCAAAAGCATCGTGCATCTCTGAGTAGCTCCAATGGCTCATTTTGATTGTTTCGTATCTCCCTGCAAGTGAATCCGCAAGCCCCTTCTGCAACATCACACGTGACGAGCCCAAAAGAATAACTTTCAGATTTATGTCGTTGAATGTATCATCATCCCACTCTTTTTTGACGACTTCACTCCACCTTTTGAGCTTCTGAATCTCGTCAATAACAAGAATTAGTTCATTGAGGTTTTCAATTTTCATTTGAGCACGTGCAGTTGCCCAACAATCGCTAATCCACGAGTTTTGGGTTGCAGGTACATTGTCGGCAGTAAAACTTATGAATGGTATTTCTCCCTCCAACGTCTTCAATGCCTGCTTAACAACGGTGGTTTTCCCTATCTGTCGGGGACCCATCACCACTTGCATAAACTTTCTCGGCTCTGCGAGTCTGTCTACAATAGTCTGATATTGCGTTCTTTTATACATTACTCAATGGTTGATGTTATTTTACTCAATGCGTTGAGCAAAATTACTCAATGGATTTAATATTACAAAGTAATTGCCAAAATTTATTCCAATATTCCGATTAACTCCTTCTTGATGTCGTCGTCAATGGCTCGGTAACGGGCAAAGGCTCGGCTACCCTCCTTGTGTCCGCTCAACGCTCCGACAAGGTTGGGGTCTTTGACCTGTTTATAGATGTTGCCGATAAAGCTACGGCGAGCCATGTGCGATGATGCCACCTCCCAAATCGGCTTTTGCACCTCTGTTCGAGTCTTTTGGTCGATAATCGTAACGGTACGGGTTATACCCGACTCACGTAGAGCCTCTTTGATGTATTGGTTATATTTCTGCTCGACAATAAACGGAAAGAGTACCCCACGCTCTGAATCACGATACTTCTCAATAATCTCACAAGCTGTTTTACTCAATGGCACACGTACTGTAATCGGTCTATCCTCCTTGGTTTTTCGAGGAATATACTCAATCGCTCCGTCAATGATATTGTTATAGGTCATTTTATAGAGGTCACTCACTCGACAACCGACAAAACATTGAAAAACAAAAATATCACGCTGCGTTTCGAGCTGTTTATTATGCGAAAGGTCGGCATTATACAACCGTTGCCGTTCATCGTTTGAGATGTAGAATGGCGTTCCATAGACACACTCCCCAACTGTATATCGACGGAACGGATTAGTCTTCGCATAGCCGCTATCGAATGACCAGATAACAAACGAGCGAAATTTACCCATCAGATCGCACACGGTGTTCAGCCCTCTTTCGCCCGGTTCGCTCAGTTTGCGTTTATACTCCTCCTTGCGGACTCTTGGCGTTGGCGTTTTAAGACTTGTCCTTGTAGCGTATGGTATCGCTTCGTAGATTTCGGGGTGCTTCTTGAAAATATCGGGTTCAGTGGAGATGAAGTCTTCAATATCTGCAAGCGTATCGGCAGTCAAATAGTCAAAAGTCAATTCAAAACGGCGGCTGCCTGTAACACGTTTATACAGCTCATAGCGTTGCAAGGTGCGAAGCAGTACTCTTAAATTTTTACGGCGAACTTCCGAAAATTTTTGCGTTGCAAGATACTGTTCGAATATAGTAAATATGGTCTCAGGCGGTGCGGTCTCCTTTTCTCGTTTCTTGCGGATAGGCTTATGGTACATCGCCACACGCTTCTCCAACCACTCTTTTGTGATTAGCTCACGGTCGCTCATATTGAGAATCTCCGTTTCGAGATACTCGGTCAATGCTTTGAGTTTGGTTCGTTTCTCCAGAAGTTCGTCACGCTCCGGGCTATCGACAAGCGGAATATTTATCTCGTTCTTCTTGCCCCACCGCTTGGGGTCGATACGAATACCGGACTTGATGCGAAAACGACTATCACGAGTAACGTAGATACGCATTATTATCTCCGATTCACCATTTTGGTCGCATACAGACGAGATATTATAGTTGAATTTTGACATATCCTTGATTTTAAACTACTACAAAGCTATGATTTTATCTGTTTATGCAAACAAAAATTGTCCGCATTTTGTCCGCAAATTCAAAAAGCTCTTAAAAACAGGTGCAATTACAAAATTCGCAAAATATTCTATATTGCTATATATAAAATACTTATGCCAAATAATAACAGGCATATATTTGCCTATATTTTTAGAGTACAGTTTCGGCTCCGGGTACCAAGAAAATGGCTAATAGTTGAAAATTCAACTTGTTAGCCATCTTTTTTTTACCATACATTCGCAATCGGCATGATTTTTATAATTGATCTTCTCTGTTTTATATGCTAATCCTCACCGTTTTTTATTGCAAATACAGCCAACTATATTATTGTAACCTATTCTGTAAATTGGAAAATATTATTTGGCTAAATAAAAAGCAGCGCTATCTATATTTAATGATGGCGAAGAGATGTGGGATAAAGATAATAAGACCTATACATAACGCTACAAAAGCACAAACCAAAACGGTTCCGGCGGCAAGATCTTTTATCTTTTTAACTTTATCATGATAACTCGGATGTACTAAATCGCAGATAGCCTCTAATGCTGTATTAAATATCTCCGCTGCAAAGACCAACCCTATCGCAATGACGATAAAAAGCCACTCTAAGGTGGATAATCTACATATAAACCCAACTACAACAACAAATACTGATGCAATAACATGAATACGTGCGTTATGCTCCTGTTTGAGAAACAGACTCAGTCCATTAAAAGCATAGCGGAAACTATGTATCCGCTTTTTTATCGAGAATCTTTCTTGCTGCATTGCCAATAGCTGAATTATAGCGACAAATATACATATTATATGTCGCTATGCCTGAAATATTGTCAACCTATTTAAGAACGAGCATTTAAAATAATAAAAAGTAAAGCCGGATAGCATAACATGCTACCCGGCTTTACTATTTGGATGCCTTACGGCTAATTAATATCTCCTCTTGTTGTAGCCACCACCGTTGCCACCACCAAAGCCGCCACGGCTACCGCCGCCTGAGCTATTAGGTCTTTCTGTTCTTGGACGAGCCACATTAACTGTGATTACTTTTCCTTCGAATTCGGTATTGTTCAGCTCGTCAATAGCTGTTTGTCCTTCTTCATCGCTAGGCATGTCAACAAAACCAAAACCGCGTGAACGGCCGGTTTCACGATCTGTGATAACGTTTGCGGATGAAACTTCTCCGTATTGTGCAAATAAATCCTGTAAGCTGGTGCTTTTTGTACCGTAGCTTAAATTTGAAACATAAATGTTCATTTCTTGTGTAAGTTAAATAAATTGTTAATTATTTTATAATCGAGATACGCACAGCATTCATGCCGCGCGGACCACTTTCTATCTCAAACGAAACTTTATCTCCTTCTATTATTTCAGCCGGAGCATTGCTGATGTGAAAAAAGTATTTTTCACCGTTTTCTGTATTTTTAATAAAGCCATACCCTTTTTGTGAGTCATAATGTTCAACAGCGCCCATAAATGGAACATCTTTGTCCATATCAGATTTTTTAGGGACTGAAACAAGTATCTCTGTGGCATCAACTTCTTTTTTGGGCCTTATATCCTGAGGAGTAGAGTGTAAAACGCCGTTTTCATCGACATACGCAAGCATCTCGTCAAAGGTACGAACACTATTTGTCTGGCGTTCTTCCTTTTTTTTCTGCTTCTCTTGACGCTTACTTTGTTTTATCTTTTCTCTTTCCCGTTTTTCGGATGTAACCCTTTTTGCCATTTTTTATTTTATAGTATTATTAAACTGGAGCATGAACTGCATTAAGTTTTTTCCCTGTTAATTTTTGTATGCTGCGCACCATTGTCTGCTCTTCACGAGAGCATAATGTCAAGGCTACTCCATGATGTCCGGCTCTTCCGGTACGCCCTATGCGGTGGACATAAGTTTCTGCAACATCTGGCAAGTCGTAATTAATAACCATACCTAGGTCATGTATATCTATGCCGCGGGCAGCAATATCGGTAGCTACAATAATACGCGTTTTGCCTGATTTAAAATTACTCAACGCACGCTGACGAGCCGCCTGTGATTTATTTCCGTGAAGGGCCTCGCATCCAATTCTTTTGTTTAAAAGAGCTTTGGTTATCTTATCGGCTCCGTGCTTGGTACGCGAGAATACAAGGACTGATTTATCCCCTTCATTATTGAGTAATTTTATTAAAAATTCTGTCTTCTCCGGTTTTTCTACAAAATATACACATTGCTCAATTGTATCTACAACGGACGAAACTCTTTCTACCTCTATTCGCACCGGATTATTAAGAATTGTTTTTGAGATAGCGACTATCTCTTTGGGCATTGTTGCTGAGAAAAAGAGTGTCTGCCTGTTTTTAGGCAATAATGGCATCAACCGTTTTATATCATGAATAAATCCCATGTCAAGCATACGATCTGCTTCGTCAAGGACAAAATGAGTGATACCATCGAGTTTTACATATCGTTGGCTTATCAGATCCAACAGACGTCCGGGTGTGGCTATTAGTATATCTGTTCCACGGCTTAACTTGTCGGTTTGCGGTTTCTGACTAACACCTCCGTATACAACGGTGTGCTTGAGACCTGAGTATTTACCGTAATCGGCAAAAGCTTCTTCTATCTGGATAGCCAACTCTCTTGTTGGCGTAAGTACTAATGCTTTAATCTGACGCTTTCCGCGGTTTTCATTGTAAGCGGACGAAAGATGCTCTATTATCGGAATCGCAAACGCAGCGGTCTTACCTGTACCGGTTTGTGCTACTCCAAGCATATCTTTGCCACTCATGGCAACAGGAATTGCCTGTTGTTGTATGGGGGTAGGTGTTTCGTATTTTTTATCTGCCAAAGCCCGTAATATTGGCTCTGAAATATTTAGTTCTTTAAATGTCATAAGTGATGTTTGCCGTAATTATTATACGGCTGATTTTTTTATTTATATGGGTGTTGTTCAAAAAAAAGGGGGTGTTAATATTTAAAGCCCGGGGGATTCTTTTGAGGAAATAAGTACTCTCCACCGAAACTTTTTGCATGCGGTATATCAAGATACAAGACTTTCTAAAGCAGATTCCTGAAATAAAACACCTGAGTATCTTTCATTGAGGATTACTGAATTCTGTACTTTATTTTTCAAAAGTAAAAGATTATTTCTCATCATTATACGATAACTATACATCGCGACAGCATACCTTAAAGGTATCTACGCAATCAATTTATACTCCGAACAAAGGAACTGATAATGATGTCCATTTAAAAATGGTAAATCCCAAAACGAAAGCTGAATGGATACTCTCACAATGAGAGATTCAGAATAAACTCAATTGTTCACGGCACAAAGCTACGCATAATATTCCGTATATCAATCATATTTATTAAAATATTTGATAATGCGCGTAATTATTCGTGAAATAAGGCTATGTATGCAGAGATATATATTTAAGTTGGGGTGATAGTTCTTGAGATATAAGACAACCGAATAGTGATACTGAAGATCAAATACTACTTCTTTCTCGCGAGTAATAAATGTTCGCGAGTACTCAATACGCAGCGCAGGATTGTGGGAGACTATAAAAATTTGTCCGTTTACTGACCCAAAAGAAGGTATTTTCAAAATAATATTACTATACAAAAGTTATCATCACGTTTGCCTTAAGGCTTTATCTTATAGCGCTTTCTGCATATGATACATTGAGTGTCCAAGAAACAATGTCGTATCAATACGACTGAAACCTAAGCGAGTATAAAGTTTCTCGGCCTCGGGATTTTCAATATCCACAAGCAAACCGGCGTAATGGAACCCCATTCTGGCGGCACGAGCTGTTGCTGCATCTATAAGATCAGAAGCGATTCTCATACCACGAAAATCGGGATATACTGCCAATGAGTCGAGATAAAACTCCCCTTCTTTTGTTTCGTCTGTAAGATTATCAGGAGTTCTCCATCCTCGTTTTTGCAGACTGGCTATCAGCTGCTTTCTTAAGACATGTAACTTACCTCCGTCATACCCGCAAATTCCACCGGCTGTTTTTCCGTCCACCTCACATATTATTGTATTGCGGTAACTGTATTGACTATCAGGCAAAGATGCCAACTCCTTTAGTAGATCAAATGCGCCTGAATCTCCGTTACCATTGCTTATTGTATTGCATAAATCGCTGTAAAATGCGAGCATAATTATTTTAGCAATATCCTCTGCATCTTCCAAACTTGCATCTCTTATAATCTTTTCCATACGGCAAATTTAATGTTTTTACGGGAAATCTCCAAACTCCAGAATTGAATAAACGGATATCTACACTTTAACAGTAATAATATCATTCCAGTCTGTCGTATAACGTTTGGATAGGTAACTGTGGTTCGTCTTTATTCCGGAAAATCCTTGTGATGCCAAAACAACAGTATTAGCTCCATTACTTAAATTTATAGAGTCAACAACTTTCATCAATCGTGTATCACGTTCATGGTCAGTAGTATCAAACAGAGAGCGCTGTAAATGCGATTTGGAATAAATATCACACAATACAACTCCACCTTTTTTATACCTAAGCCCTTTCTTATATATTGTCGATAATGCCTTAACCGCCTCTTTGGCTATAACGGCAGTGTTGTCTGTTGCCTGTTCAAGTATTACTATCCTGTTTTCATAATGCTGGTTATCGGTTTTACTGAATGGATTGGTGTATATAAAAACCGAAATGGAAGAACAAACCGATTTTTGAGAACGTAATTTAGCGGCACACATCGAAGCAAACGTCACAATTGACGAACGTAACTCTTCAAATGTCTCTATCTCTCCGGCAAACGAACGAGATACGCATATCTGCTGTTTTGCCTGATATCCGCACTCAATATCAATACACGGGGTCCCTCGCAACTCCTCCCATACGCGCAGCCCTGCAACTCCCATAATCTGTCTGACTCTCTCTCTTTTCATCTGCGTAAAATCCCATGCAGTAACCACTCCTATGGAAAGTAGATTTTTAGCGAACCTACGCCCTATACCCCAAACATCCCCTATCGAGAAGTTATGCAAAACCTTCTCTATATCCTCGGGGCGAGACAAGAGACACGATCCACGAAGTTTAGGGTATTGTTTGCATAGTTTAGAGGCAATCTTTGCCAATGTTTTTGTAGGGGCAATACCTACACTTACAGGGATACCCGTGCTGCGTTTTACGGTTGCGGCTATCTCTGTTCCTAAATCCGACAAACCGACTATGGGTGTGTGGGTAAAATCAAGGAATGCTTCATCAATGGAATAAACCTCCACTTCTGGGACATACTCACGTAAAACTGATATTACACGATGAGACATATCGCTGTAAAGAGCACTATTTGAAGAAAAAATATTTACACTATTTTCATCGCAAAGGCGTGTTATCTGAAAGAACGGATGCCCCATCTTTATCCCCAAAGCCTTAGCTTCATTAGAGCGCGCAATTACGCAGCCGTCATTATTGCTCAGAACTATAACCGGCTTACTTTCGAGCAAAGGGTTGAATGCCCGCTCGCACGAAGCGAAGAAGTTGTTACAATCACACAGACCGAACATAAAAATGGAATCTATTAGTTTACATGCGTTACGCCCATAGTGTTACGCCGAAATAAAGAGCACCATATAACACTTTTAATGTTTTGATATAGAATATAGTACAATGCCCCAAACAGCGAAATTGCTAGCTTCATTAACCTCTATTGGTTTAAAATCGGTATTTGTAGTGAGCAACCACAATTTTTTACCATCTGTTTTTATCCGTTTAATCGTAAACTCACCATCAAGATGGCATACGGCAATACATCCATCGTACGGCTCCACCGCACGGTCAACTACTAATATGTCGCCGTTTCGTATTGCTTCATTGCGCATACCCTCCCCACTTACACGAGCAAAAAATGTAGAAGCGGGGTGTTTAACTAAAAGAGAATTCAAATTAAGTTCTCCTTCGCAAAAATCATCAGCGGGCGATGGAAATCCAGCCGCAATCTTCATCCCGGCAACCGGCAGACTCCCCTTTTCAGGAATACTACATGAATAAATTTTAAGTTTATCGTTACTGTTATCCATATATAACTTTAGCAGGTATAATCTTAGTCACTTAATCTTTGTAGTTTTTATAAATAAGTTTATATCGACCATCGGTTTTACCATACTTATCCCAGTAATAACGGCTCCATATATCTAAACGATCATCGCTTGTATTGCGAATTACAACTCCATCCATATCCGACAATTTGTTCAGAAGCGGCTCAACCTCTTTTTTATCCGCTCCGGTAATTCCGGCTCCCCAGATGCCTGTAAATAGGTCAGGAGTATCAGGCTTAACGGCAAAAGAGGATAACTTGCCCTCTATCTCTCCAAGTTTACCTAATATGGTATTATTGTTATTCATCATCTGCCTCTTTATACATCTTACATCTGATGATATCTGAAAGAACTTAACTATCATTATTATCAGAAGTACAAGCGGAAGTACAAGAAAAACAACCATTAAAAACGCCCCAAAACCGTGCAAAAAAAATAAAAATGGTTCCATATTATTCGTAATTTTAAAGTAAAATAAATCAATAATTTATTTTTGTTATCAGTAGTGTTACAAAGATACATAATTATATATCCATGCAAAACTTATATAAAAATAAAATATACAATATATGAGATATTTTACAAGATTTATGTAGCTTGTTGTTTGCTGATATTTTAAATATGATCGAAGACATTTTTAAAGGACTTTATATCTTAAACCGCATAACAAAGACACTCCCTTTTCCAATTTCGCTTTGGACGGTAAGTGTCCCATTATGCGCTTCTACAAAGTCGCGAGAGATAGATAGGCCAAGACCGCTCCCTTGCACCTTTGTCCCAGGAACGCGAAAGTAGTGGTCAAAGATGCTTTTGTGATAACGTGGATCTATTCCTTTGCCAAAATCCTGCACATAGAGTTCTGTGTAAACATCATCAGTA
>JAVVOY010000031.1:0-24626 GCA_036656055.1 Bacteroidales bacterium | reverse complement strand
TTATAATGAAGCGGTTGCGGCCTATGCCCGTTATATGGCAAATCCTAACCATTTTAACAACGACCGCGCACGTCATGCTGCTCTTTTGTATTTTGACAAGAAATATGAAGAGTCTTTGACGCTGATAGAGCAGACACTTTTGGATGACCCAGATAATCTTATACTGAATCGTTTTGCTATGTATGATAACTTTGAACTTGAAAATTATGAGCAGGCAGTGGGTTTCGGTAAAAAATATATTGATAATTCTAATAATACCAAATATCTGACGAGTCAGGATTTTATGGTTTACGGTAAGGTTCTTAAAGCTCTTAACAAACCAAGCGAGTATGTAGCTGCATTTGAGGGCGCCGTGAAAATTGATCCGTTAAAAGCAGAACTTTACAAGGAACTTAGCGATGCTTATAAAGCTGCGGGAGAAATACTTAAGAGTGCTGATGCAATGGGTAAATATATGGATATTGCAGGTGAAAATGTAGTGACGAATGATTATTTTTCATTAGGTAAGATATATTATCAGGCAGCCGGAAGTCTGACTGATCTAAAGGTAAAGAAAGAGGTATATAATAAAGCCGATAGTGTATTTGCAATAGTTGTAAGCCGTGTGCCTGAAGATTATCGCGGATATTTGTGGAGAGCACGCTCTCAGTCAGGTATGGATCCTGAAACGGAAGTCGGTCTTGCAAAACCGTATTATGAAAAGGTTATTGCAATAATTGAAGCTAACAAGGATTCAAGTCAGGATAGTGCTGTTGTTGAGGCGTATAGGTATATGGGCTATTATAACTATATTAAAGAGTACGCTGCCGGGAGCAAGAAGTATCCTGAGACGAAGAAGTGGTGGAATAAGATACTTGAACGCGATCCTGAAAATGAGATTAAAAATACATTGTCCCAGTTAGAATAGTATTTTGGGTATAATAAAATGGGGAGCCGGATTTTCTACAAAAAATCCGGCTCCCCATTTTATATGGTATAATCAGGACTATCACTAAGTGGGATAAGATTGTAACCGTCTTTGCAGCTGACTCTTGCATCACAAAGCGCAACCATTCATTCGTTGGGTAATGAAATTAAACAGTTGCGAGAATTGCTTTTAGAGCGAGATAAGAATGCCGAGAAAATAATCGGCAAATTAAATGGTTTAGCTAAAATTGACTTACCCTCCAAGATTGTGAAGCGCAAGATTGAGCATGACGTAGAAAAGAGCGTTGCTCTTACGCCCAAAGAGAGGGGTAATAATGGGGCTAAACGCAAGGTGTAATAAAATTGCTTGATAAGTCCAAAATTATTAAACAAAGTCAAGAGAAAGGCGGAGAATGGCATGTGAAGTGCTTCGATGCCTGGACGCACCTTGTTGTGATGCTCTATGCAGTAATCTCGCGTTTTGACTCTTTGCGTGAGATTACCACTTCTTTACAGGCAGAGGCGCGCAAGTTATCTCACCTTGGAATCTTCATGATGACATCTATGGAGAAAGTGCAAATGCCATTAAGATACAAATATGGGTCACCCTTATCGCCAATATGTTGCTAATGATCATACAAAAGAGCTTGACTTGTCCATGGAGTTTCTCAGGACTTGCAACATGCTCAGGATAACTTTGATGTATTACATTGACTGTTATAGCCTATTTAATCATCCCGAAAAAGATTGGGAAAGCTGCCTTAAAGCCACAGCCGAGCCATACTTTTTTTACAAATATCATCTTTTATCGGACAGCAATAATAAAGTATATTAAAACGCTCAAGATAGACTATTTATTATTTTGTCATTATCAACAAAATAACGTTTCTTTGTGGAGGCAAAGTACTAATATATCATATAATTATAGACTCATCTAATGTTGCAATTCATTATGAGAAAATTTATCTCTATCTTCATTTTTGTTATAGCAATATCATTTATTGCTTCAGCGAAGCAAGTTACTGAATCAGAAGCTCTCATGAAAGCTGATAAGTTCAGTCAAGTTCTTAGTTCAAAACAACTTTCGGCTATTGGTTCTATAAACGCCAAAACGCTTAAAAAGGCTCACGTAGCCAAAGAAAGCGTTAACGCTTTTTATTATGTTTTTAACAGAGGTGCAAATAACGGATATATCATTGTGTCGGGCGATGACCAAACAGAAGAGATACTCGGATACTCCGATTCCGGCTCTTTTGACTATTCCAATTTGCCCGAAAATATGAAATGGTGGCTTTCCACCTATGAAGATCAGATAAAAGCTCTTTTAGACGGAAGAATATCGATTGCAAAAAAAAATACAAAAAATGCAACTGCTTCTCCTACAAACAGCTCAGTCGCACCCTTGCTAAAAACCATAGCATGGAATCAAGACGCACCATATAATAATCTCTGCCCAGTGATGAAAAATGGAGAACGTACTGTTACTGGTTGCGTAGCAACAGCAATGGCACAAATAATGTATTATCACAATTGGCCAGAAAAAGGGATTGGAAGTGTGTCTTATACAACTGAAACAAATAGGTTTAATCTCTCAGTAGATTTTAGCAAAACAACCTATCAATGGAGCAAAATGACTCCTACATATAATGACTCAAGCACTGATGAGGCAAACTCTGCTGTAGCCACATTGATGTATCATTGTGGAACTGCCGCATTGATGGATTATGCAAATACAAGTTGTGCTTGGCAAGTAGATGCGACTAAAGCCCTCATAAATAATTTCAACTACGACAAAGGTATCCGATATCTTTATCGCGATTATTATCCTCGTGAGAAGTGGGAAGAGATATTAAAAACCGATCTTGATAATAATCGTCCTATCATGTATGGAGGAGACTCCAAAGATGGTGGTCACCAATTTGTGTGCGATGGATATGATACTAATAATATGTTTCATATAAATTGGGGCTGGGGTGGATCTTCTGACGGATATTTTAAAATAGCAGCTCTTGATCCAAGCACTCAAGGTATCGGAGGCTCTAAAAGCGGATATAATTACAGTCAAAACATGGTAGTTAAAATCCAAAAACCGACATCAGAACCTGAAATAATCGAATATGAAGTATTCTCAAAAGGAATGATCTCAACTAATTATTCTAGCGCAACACTCGGAGGAGAAGTGCTTTTTACCGTTAGTGAATTATGGAATATGGGATATGGCACATTTGACGGGAAATTTGGAGTAGGATTATATAACAGCGACACAAATGAATTAGAAACAGTCGCAGAATCGGCGAGCATCATCAGCCTTCCAAGTAATCGTGGATGGGACACTTATGATAGTCTATCCGTTGTATTACCAGCATCGTTAAAAGCTTCTCAATATAAGATTAAGATAATGCATAAAGACTATATGTATGACGTGTGGAAGCCAGTCCCATTCAAAGTTGGAACTCCTGATTATATTGCAGCCACAGTTACTGGTAATAATGTAGAATTTGAAGCTGTATACGAATCAATTGCTCTTAGCGCTACAAATGTATTAGTAAAAGGAAAGGTATATAAGAATCAAAATCTTACAGTTTTGTGCGATATAAAGAATAATGATAGCGAAGAATATTATGCACCAATTAACATCAAACTCTCCAATAAATCGACAGGATATAGTGTATTTACTGGAGATGAGATAGTTGTCGATATCGTGCCTGGAGAAACTCAAACTATAGACTTTATTAATAAAATAAATATTAATCCAGATGTATACACCTTAACTATCGTTGATAAAAATGGGAAAACAATCAATACACCTATCGACATAACAGTTCTTCCTGAACCAGTCCCTGCCGCATTAGCGCTTACAAAAGCCATCTATTTTACCGATAATAATAAAGTGCCTAAAAACGACTTCTGCCTATATGCATCTATAAAGAACACTGGCGGTGAGTACGACGACGATATATACGCTTATATATTCCCCGAAGGCGGAGACCAAAACTTAGCGCATATTAAAACAAATGCAATTATAGAAACAAATGCAACTTCTATTATTTCTTTTAAAACTTCTCTTAATATTAGCGAAGGGATGTATGATGTAGCACTATATACAAAAATTAATGGCGAGCTTTCTCAAATGCAACCACTCAGCTATAGTCTGCTAACATTTAATCTCGTCAATGATCCATTAGGCGTTGAGGGGGTTATCTCTGAAAATAGGGCTACAGTATATCCCAATTCTGCAACAGATTTTATTACCGTTAAAAGCGAAAAAGATATTAGCGCAATTCGCATCTTTGACATTAAAGGTGTGCTGTTAATAAATTCTGAAACAGTAGTAACGGGTGAATATAAAATCGACATATCATCTATGCCATCTGGCAATTACCTTATTCAGGTAGTTATTGATGGACGTGCAGAGATGAAGCATTTCATCAAAAAATAAAGTCTGAACTCAGCATAAAAAATTATGGCTTGTGATACTCAACCGAGTAGCCGCAAGCCATAATTTCTATTATAGCCTTTTTAGGCGGAGACGGCATCGCGGTGACGGTTACATAAGATTCAATTCATTCGGGAAAAGTGATCATTTTTTTCGGGGGACCTATGGTTCTAGGGTTTATATATTAAAATAGGAATAAATGCGAAAAAAGGAAGAGTAGTATTAATTTTGTGATAATACTACTCTTCCTTTTGTATGATTTGGACGCATTTATTGAATAAATCTAATCTGAAAGCAAGGAACTGTTGCTATAATAATATTTCTAACTTATCTTAGTTAGCCAATTCTTTTATAATATTATTATAACTCCTCTTTGTGAGTCTCGGTTATGTGTTTTTGAATGTGATTAATACCTATTTAGATTCAAATGGATAGAATATTAATCTTTTTTATTTATTTCCTCTTTCTTCGTCTCAATTTTGTCATTGATGAATATAAGGGTAACACCTGTTGTTAGGGTGAGTGTAGAGCATATAAAAGTCCAAATTATTACATTGCACCCGTCCCAGTCATTTAATGAGTAATTTATTAATGATATAACCAATCCTACAAATAAACCTATGCCTCCTAAGGCGAAAAGCACCCAACCTATTAATTCTTTCATTTTGTTTATTATTCTTACGTATAAAATAACTTTATTGCCTGATATAATCCGTCTTCAATTTCTTATACTGGTAAGAAAAGAAGTGTGGACTTCCTACCTCAATGTCATTCAGAAGGTATCGCCAAACACCCACAATCACACAATAAGGACGCCCACACCACTGGTGCAAACATTCACTCATTACATGTGTGATTGTATTCTTTAAAATGGCGATTTCTCTGAATTTCACAGGTAACGGTAAATTAATACCTAGGATCTTAAATCTATTCTCTCATCGTTTTATTTTCTATTCTTTAATTATATGCACAATATATGCATTTTTTATCACGTATATATAACTTATTTATATATATATCATGCAAAGTTATCTATTATATCAAAATAAACAAATAAAATGTATCGCTATTTTAATATTTGTATGTATATAGTATTATTAATACTATTTTTATGCAAAAAGAACCCGCTTAAAATTAAGCGGGTTCTTTAATATTTAAGAAAGTTATAAATTATTTGCAGCTACATTTACCTGCACTGCCAAGTACGTTTTCTATTTTGTGTACGTACAACTTTTTCATGTTGTCGCGTGCTGGACCAAGATATTTGCGAGGATCGAATTCTCCCGGTTTTACAGCAAATACGTTGCGTATGGCGGCTGTCATTGCAAGGCGACTGTCGGAGTCTATATTGATTTTGCAAACTGCTGATGCTGCTGCTCTGCGTAGCTCTTCTTCAGGTATTCCTATTGCATCTTTTAGTGCGCCTCCGTATTGATTGATTGTTTTTACTTCTTCTTCTGGAACTGATGATGAACCGTGAAGTACGATAGGGAAGCCGGGAAGTTCTTTTTCTACTCCTTCAAGAACATCGAAACGTAGCGGCGGTGGAACGAGATGCCCTTTGGCATCACGAGTACACTGTTCTGGTTTGAATTTATTTGCTCCGTGTGAGGTGCCTATTGAGATTGCGAGGCTGTCGCAACCGGTTTTTGTGACGAAATCTACAACTTCTTCGGGGCGTGTATATGTGTGATGCTCTGCTGAAACTTCATCTTCAACTCCGGCAAGTACGCCGAGTTCGCCTTCTACTGATACGTCGTATTTGTGTGCGTATTCAACTACTTTTTTGGTGAGAGCAACATTTTCATCGTATGAGAGGTGCGATCCGTCTATCATTACTGATGAGAAGCCCATGTCAACGCATGATTTGCAGAGCTCGAAAGAGTCGCCGTGATCAAGGTGAAGAACTATCTCGGGTTTATCGCAACCTAATTCTTTTGCATATTCTACGGCACCTTCGGCCATGTAGCGCAGGAGGGTTTGGTTGGCATACTGACGGGCTCCTTTGGATACCTGAAGTATTACCGGCGATTTTGTTTCAACTGCTGCCATTACTATGGCCTGAAGTTGTTCCATGTTGTTGAAGTTGAAAGCGGGAATTGCGTATCCCCCTTTGATGGCTTTGGCAAACATCTCTTTTGTGTTTACCAATCCTAATTCTTTGTAGCTAATCATTTTATTTCTAATTTATGTTGTTAATGAAATAATGAATGTTTTTCTGAGAGTGCGAATTTACTACTTTTTCATTGAAAACAAACCATCTATCTTATAAAATTTGCTATGGCTTTTATATATACTGCCTGTTTTTTCTTTTTTATTAATGAGATTGTTGACCTATTTATTGTCACAAAAACGTAAGGATGATTCTGATAAATTTTTGTTTCTGGAGAGCAGGCGTTCTAATCCTTGTGCTGAAATATTGCGTGCTAATTTCCCGTTTTTTGCAACTGATATCTCGCCTGTCTCTTCTGAGACGATTACGGCTATGGCATCTGTTTCCTGTGCTATTCCAAGACCTGAACGGTGCCTGAGACCTAACTCTCTTGGAATATCAGGGTTATGTGATACGGGCAGGATACATGAAGCAGCTGCAATGCGATTGTCAGCAATAATAATGGCTCCGTCGTGCAGTGGTGTGCCTTTATAAAATACTGTCTCTATGAGTCGGGAATTTATGTCTGCGTTGATCTTCTCTCCGGTAGCCTGATATTTTTGTAGCGATAAGTCTTGTTTTATTATTATCAATGCTCCTGTTTTCTGTTTTGCAAGATTCATACATGCGTACACTACGGGCATTACATAGGAGGGTTCGTTGTTTTGCTTGTTCTGATTGGTGAAGAAATGCAAGAATGCACGCCATTTTTTATGGGAACCTAATTCTCCGAGAAACCGACGTATGTCGTCTTGAAATAGTATTACAAGTATTATAACCCCTACGCTAACTAATTTATTCATTATTGATCCCAATAGTCTCATATTGATAATGCGGGATACTATTATCCAGATTACAATGAATGCCATTATTCCTCCGAAAATTTTTATCGTGCCTGAGTCTTTCATTGCTCTGTATATATAATATAGCATTATTGTTACAAGCAGTATATCTATTATGTCTTTTATTCCGAATGATGAAAACATGTTGTGGGGTGTTAGGAGTTTGTTTGCATAAATATTTTTATTGTCTCGACGCATTCTTTTACATCGTGTACGCGGAGTATGTCTGCTCCTTTTGTGAGTGCCATCATATTTAGGGCTGTTGTGCCGTTGAGACTATCTTCTGGGGTTGAATGGAGTAGTTGGTATATCATGGATTTTCTGGATATGCCTGCTAAAATGGGAAGCCCAAATGGTTTTAAATCTCGGAGTTCTCTCATTAACCGATAGTTGTCTTCTAAGTTTTTTGCAAAGCCGAATCCGGGGTCTAATATAATGTCATTGATGCCGGCTTGATGTAGTGCGTTTATTTTTTTTGAAAAGTATTTTATTATGTCGGCTGTGATGTTTTCGTAATAGGTCATATTCTGCATTGTACCGGGTGTCCCGCGCATGTGCATGAGAATATAGGGTATGCCAAGTTTTGCAACGATGCTGAACATAGCGGGGTCTAATCCACCTGATATGTCGTTTATGATGTTTACGTTGAATTTTTCTACAACTTCTTTTGCTATTGTGGAGCGGAATGTGTCTACTGATATGGTGATGTCGGGAAATGTACTGCGTATGGTCTCTAATCCTTCTCTTAATCTTCGGAGTTCTTCTTTTTCAGTTATCTCTTCGGCATTGGGTCGTGATGAGTAGGCTCCGATGTCTATAATATCTCCCCCTTGTGATATAATATCTTTTGCGCGCTCTGCTGCATTGGTACCTGTGCATCGGCTTTTTGAGTAAAAAGAGTCGGGGGTGAGGTTAAGAATTCCCATTACAAGTGGCTTGCTGAGTGTTTTTAGCTCTCCTTTGATGTTTATTGTTAAAGGATTGTTGCCTGTCATAAGAACCTGTTTTGTGAGGCGAAGATAATAAATTATGAGGTGAATTAAACTATTGGCTGTCTTTAATTGTCTGTTTCGTGCTCTTTGGGGGCTAATGTCTGTTCTTGCGGATGGTAGATTGTCTCATTTTTCTTTTTCTTTTTTTTATCTCTCTTTGTCTCTTTTTTGATGTGTATAGGTTGGTCTGATAAGTGTTGGTTGAAGTTATTTATCTCTTCATTGTACTCTTTTATGTTTGCTTCTTCTCTTGTTTTGTCTGGAAATGCTGAGAATACCAGTATACATGTTATTACTATTGCCAGTATTATAATTGCAACTCTTTCTTGACGGCTGAAATTCCAATACTTACTCTTTTCCATATTTTAACCCCCTTTTGATTATAATTTGAATATTCCCGTGCTTGTCAGGAATATTAGTATGATGGATATGGGGGCTATATATCTTATGCAGAATATTATGGTGTAAAACACCCAGCGTGGTACGCGATTTTTTGTTACTAATTCGCGGTATATTGTTTTGGCTTTAAGTTTCCACCCGACAAATATGGAAAGTAGTAAACCTCCTGCCGGAAGCAGTATATTGGCAGAGATGTAATCTGATAAATCGAAAAAAGTCATGCCGAATATCTTAAAATCGCTGAGGGTACTGAATGAGAGTGAGCAGAGGGTACTGAGGAGGGCTACAATGAGGATTAGTGTCAGTGTCGCTTTTTTGCGTGTTAGCGAGAATTCTTCGTGTATATAGGCAATTGCTACTTCGCAGAGCGATATTGTTGATGTTAGTGCGGCAACGCCTACGAGAACGAAAAACAACACAGACCATAGGTGTGGTGATGCCATTCTCTGAAGGACATTGGGGAGTGTGATGAATATAAGCTCAGGACCTTGTGTGGGGTTTATTCCGAATGAAAATGTTGCCGGGAATATTATCACTCCTGCCAAAATAGCGATGAATACATCTAATAATGCTACTGTGAGGGCGATTGAGGTTAGGTTTGTATTGGGCTTGAAATATGAACCATAGGTTATAAGTATTCCTATCCCTATGCTGAGTGAAAAGAATGCTTGTCCAAGAGCGTCTAAAAATACTTTTCCGGTTATTTTTGAAAAATCTGGCTTGAAGAGATACTCTATTCCTTGCCCGGCTCCCGGCATGGTGAGCGAATTTATGCAGAAAATGATGAGAATTATGAATAGCAATGGCATAAGAATATTGGATGCTCTTTCTATTCCTTTTGTAACGCCCTGAGAGAGTATTATGTAGTTTATGAACAGAAATATATATACCCACATAAGTGGGCGGAAGGGGTCGCTTACGAAACCCTCAAAACTTTTGGATAGTTGTATACTGCTCTTTCCTATGAATTCGTTTCCGAAGGACTGAATCATATAATCGGTTACCCAGCCTGATACTACCATGTAGAAACCGAGTATTATGACGGAGGAGAGGATGCCAAGATATCCTATTATATTCCAATGTGAAGATGGTTGAAGTACAAGGAATGCGCGACTTGCGTTGGCTTTGGCTTTGCGTCCGACAATAAATTCTGAAATCATGAGTGGTATACCAAGCAGCATTACACAGAGTATATAGGTTATAAGAAATGCTGCCCCTCCGTTTTGTCCTGTTAGATATGGAAACCGCCATATATTCCCCAACCCTACGGCGGAGCCTACGGTGGATGCTATAACGCCTATTTTTGTAGCAAATAAAGCTCTTTCACTCATTGTTTTTATGACTTTGATGTTGGTTTGTTATGTTGTCCCATTTACATCGATTGTGCAAAAATAACATTTTACTTTCTTTAAATAAAGGAACTGATAAAATTATATAACTTTGTGCCCTATCCTTTTGGGCGTATGTAATTGAAGTTTATAACAAAAGAAAACAAGATGAAGTTTTTATTTCGGCAATTTTCATATATATTTACTACTATATTGTTTTTAATTTTTGCATTTAATACAAATGCTGAAGAGAAGGCTTCTTTGAGAATGCCGTCTTATGGATATTCGTATTATGACAATTCCAACTCTGCGGATAATAATAGTGTTGATACTTCATTGATAAAAATGAAGTATCCGAGTAGGTTTTATTCTAAAACGTCTCGTGCTTTTGACCGTTTTGCATCTTCAAAATTTTTAGAAATATCTATGGTAGGGATTCCTATGATAATAATTGGGTCGATAACTAAGGTTGAGGATAACCGTTTTCATGCTTATGCGAACAATTATTCTTCGGTTTTTCATAATAGATTTGATGATTATATACAATATGTACCAGCAGCTGTAATGTTGGGAATGAAGCTTGGAGGTGTTAAGGGTCGCTCTTCGTGGGGCAGAATGATTGCGTCTGATGCTTTCTCTGCTGCTCTTGTGGGTGGGTCTGTGATGTTGCTCAAGAATACGATGGATACAAGACGTCCTGACGGCAGTTCAAATAACTCTTTCCCTTCGGGACATACGGCTGTGGCATTTATGACGGCTACGATGTTGCAAAAAGAGTTTGGGCATATTTCGCCGTGGATATCAGTCGGGGCATATTCGTTGGCTGTTGCAACCGGTATTGGCCGTCAGCTTAACAGCCGCCACTGGCTTAGTGACCTTATGGTGGGAGCTGCAATAGGGGTGGTATCTACTGAACTTGGGTATTTTTTTGCTGATCTTATTTTTAAGGATAAGGGGCTGAAACGAAAAGCAATAATTCCTATGTGGGATTATGGGCGTAAACCATCGTTCTTTGGTTTGTATGCAGGTGTTAATCTTATTCTCGGCGGATATTATCTTCCTACTGGGGAGTTGATAGAGACCAAAGGAGGAAATTCTGTGGGTTATGAAGGTGCATGGTTTCCACACAAGAATGTAGGTCTCGGTGCTCGCTTTATTCTTAGTAATAATCTTTTAGCTGTAAATAAGGAGGTTCTTGAAGGATGGTTAGGAATGCTTTCTCCATATGCTGGCGCATATTATTCAGTTCCGTTGAGTATGCGTTGGAGCTGGGATGGAAAATCGTTGCTTGGGTATAACTTTATTTCGCATAAAAGTTCTTTGAGCGAAATTGGATTGCCGGGACTTAAAGGGTGCGTTGGTATCTGCTTTGGCAGCGCGATATCATTTCTTGCGACAGAGCATCTTAAGGTGTCGGTTGTAACTGATTACAACCTTTTAACTAAATCGCCTTTAGATGCGTCAAGGTGTCAGCATAACTTTTTTATTGGAGCCGGAACTAACGTCATATTTTGACGATCTCTTCTTCTTCTTCTTTGCATTGCGAAAATAAAAATGAGTCTTTTCTCTTATATGCCCAGATGGTTGTTAGGAGTGCAATACTTCCGTTAAATATAAATGGGAAAACCTGAGAATGGGTATCGAACATTCTTGAAACGGCTGATATTATGAACGGACAGATTAGAATAGCTCCGTAGTTCATTGCCATTACAAATGCAAGAGCCATAGTTACCTTTTTTGATGTTGCCAACGATGTTGTTTTGTTGTAAATAGATGGTTGTATTATTCCGTATCCTAATCCGGTGAGCGCGCATCCTGTACCAATTATTAAAACTAATTTACTCGCAATTATAAGAAATAATCCGGCGGTTATCATTACTACGCCTGAAAATAACGTGAGGTTTTTGAGTTTGGTTATTATTTTATTTAAAAATAACCCGGGGAGCATTATTGCGAGGAAAAAAACAGCAATAAGTTGTCCGGCTGTGCCACTGGATATATTGTATTCTGCTGTCAGAAATGTCAAATTAAGCGTTACCAATACGGCCAAATATGTAACTGTTCCGTAGAATGCCATTATCTCTATGAGATTTTTTGTGTCTAATCCTGACTTAGTGTTTATCTTTCTGTCTTTTACCGTGATGTTTATTGTTGATGCTTCAAGTTTTTTACCTGGGGCTATGGTATCTTTTAGCTTAATGGATAGAATAATGGATACAATAGGCAAGAGATAGACTAAAAACGGAAGATGCCAATTTATCTCTGCCAGATAACCGGTGACAATGGTTGCAATGACAAGGGTTATATTTGTTATTGCCGAACTGTATCCGAACTGTTTTATTCTGTAAGAGCCGACGAAAAATCTGGTAATAAGTCCGGTAGATAGCGGTACAATCATTCCTGATCCAGCTCCAAGCATACCGCTTATCGCTATTAGTTGCCACATCTTGTTGGAGAACAGATACAGGATACCGCTTATCGTAAAGATCCAAAGTCCCCATCGTAGTAACTTTATGTTGTTGACATGCTGTGTAAGAAACCCTGATAGTAGTATGAATGGAATTGTAAGCAGTGCAGGTAATGAGGAGAGCATCTGTACATCAAGTTCGGTGGCTTCCGGAAATATTTGTGAGACTTTGTTGAGGATAGGTGATACCGCTAATCCCGGTAGTGCATTTAATGCTGAGATTGACCATATCCCTACTAATGCTATTAGCGATATTCTTCCTTGACCTGTCTCTATTTTCATCTGTGAGAAATTGGTTTTGTTATATTAAACGGTTTTGAAGTAAAAAGGTTTTAATCTGTGTCGTGTAATTATTTCGTATTATTCTGATTAATTCTTAATTCTTTTAAAAACAAAAACTTTTATCAGATGCTTTTGTTTTAATCAGTAGATATTTTTATGATTTAACCTTATATTAAAATTAATTATGAAAGATGTAAATTTTAAGAACGGTAGCGCAAAGACGGCCGTGTTCGGTTCTGAAAAGATGTTGGAGTCCAGTCCGGCAGAGCGTATTCCTGATGGACCTACAACGCCTGAAATAGCTTATCAGATGGTTAAGGACGAAACGTATGCTCAGACTCAACCGCGGCTTAATTTGGCAACATTTGTGACTACTTATATGGATAGTTATGCAACTCAGTTGATGAATGATGCTATAAACATAAATTATATTGATGAAACAGAGTATCCGCGTATTGCTGTAATGAACGGCAAGTGCATAAATATTATGGCTAATCTTTGGAACTCTCCGGAGAAGACAAAATGGAAGAGTGGTGCTCTTGCAATTGGTTCGTCCGAGGCCTGTATGTTGGGGGGTGTTGCTGCATGGTTGCGTTGGCGCGAACGCCGTAAAGCTGCTGGTAAGGCTTACGATAAACCTAATTTTGTTATATCGGCGGCGTATCAGGTTGTATGGGAGAAGTTTGCACAACTTTGGCAGATAGAGATGCGTACCGTTCCGTTAACAATTGAGCATAAAACGCTTGATCCTGTGGAGGCATTATCAATGTGTGACGAGAATACTATATGTTTAGTGCCAATCGTGGGGGTTACTTGGACGGGACTTAATGACGATGTGGCAGCTTTGGATGCAGCAGTAGATGCATATAATGCAAAAACCGGGAATGAGTTGTGTATTCATGTTGACGCTGCTACCGGCGGGTTTATATTGCCTTTCTTGCAGCCTGACTTAAAATGGGATTTCCGTTTAAAATGGGTGCTTTCAATAAGTACATCGGGGCATAAATTTGGGTTGGTTTATCCGGGACTTGGTTGGGTGATATGGAGGGATGCAAAATATCTTCCAACGGAGATGTCGTTCAGTGTGAATTATCTTGGTGCTAATATTACGCAAGTTGGGCTTAATTTCTCTCGTCCGGCAGCTCAGATACTCGGTCAGTATTACCAATTCATCCGCCTCGGATTTCAGGGATATAAGGATGTTCAGAACAATAGTATGGAGATTTGCAGATATCTGCACGAGCGTATAGGAGGTATGCCACAATTTGCAAATTACAGCCAGAATATAGAGAATCCTCTTTTTATCTGGCATTTGAACCGTGATTATGCGGCAAACGCCAAATGGACGCTTTATGATCTTCAGGACAAACTTAAACAGAGTGGGTGGATGGTTCCTGCATATACAATGCCGGAAAATATACAGGACATGATTGTTATGCGCATAGTGGTACGTCAGGGTTTCAGCCGTGATATGGCGGATATGCTTATGGGTGATGTCGTGTCGGCAGTAAGTGAACTTGAAAGGCTTGAATATCCTACCGTTTCGCGTATTGCAAATGAGAAGAGTATTCCTATAAAGTCAACGGTATTTTCTCATACCGGTAGATAAAATTGTCTTAATTGGTAATTTTAAGGATTTAATTTATCTCTTGTAACTCTAGTCGGATTATGATATAAATATTAAATATTATGATTGATAAAAATATCTCTGTCGATCAAGTACGTACGGCTGTTAATGAGGCATATAACCTGTATAAAGACAATAATGATGGGAAGAATGCAGATTATATACCTTATCTTGCTAATGTCGACTCCAATCTTTTCGGAATATCGCTCTGCCTTTTAGACGGTGAAGTTATTTCTGTCGGCGATACGGATTATAAATTTGGAATAGAATCTGTATCTAAGGTTCATACTGCTATACTTGTTTTACGACAATATGGGGCTGAAAAATTGTTGCAACAGATAGGTGCAGATGCTACCGGTTTGCCTTTTAATTCAATAATGGCAATACTGTTAGAGAATGATCACCCGTCAACACCTTTGGTTAATTCAGGGGCTATTGCGGCGTGCAGTATGATTGAACCGATAGGTAATGCAGACAAAAAATGGAGTGCAATAGTTGATAATATTGCTGCGCTTGCCGGCAGTAACCCTTTATTGATAAATGAACTTTATAGATCGGAGAGTGACACAAATTTCAATAATCGTTCAATTGCATGGCTATTGAAGAATTATGGTCGTATTTACGATAATCCTGATATGTCGCTCGATCTTTATACTCGTCAGTGTTCTCTTGGTATAACAGCAACACAGCTAGCCATTTCTGCGGCTACAATAGCTAATAACGGTCTTAATCCTGTTACACATGAACTGGTATTTGACAAAACGTTATCGTCTAAAATAACATCACTTATAACTACGGTTGGCTTTTATGAAAAGACCGGAGATTGGATATACACATCGGGTATACCGGCAAAGACAGGTGTGGGTGGTGGAGTAATGGGTGTTATGCCCGGGTTGTTCGGCATTTCAGCATTTGCTCCACCTATTGATGCTTCAGGAAATTCGGTTAAGGCACAGTTAGCCATAAAGCGAATAATGAATGTTTTGGATCTGTCGCTTTTCAGCGGAGAGCGTGTTACAATAATTAAATAAGTGCCGGCTAATTAAATTCCTATATCTGATAAGTGATATTATTAAAAACAGAAAGGCGTGCCTATTTAACGGCATGCCTTTTTTGTGGAGTAAAATGATAAATGTAATATTATTTAATCTCTGCCAACCTGTCAAGGGTTGCGGCAATTGCGCATAGTGCTTTCTTATCACTGTTATCCGTTGTGGAATCTTCGTGCTTTTCAAGTATCTCTATACACTTAATAAGTGTAACCTCGCTCGAGCATTCAGGTATCATCTCATGTAGCCTTTTGTAACAAAGATCTAAAATATCTCTCCTTTGGGATGATGTTTCACTATAATCTAATGTAACTTTTGTTGTCTTTTCTCTTTTTTTTACCATATCCTATCCATTTTTGATAATTATACCAACTGAGCACAAAGATATGGGGCGATATTTGTGTGCTGATGTGAAATTGAATAAAACTTATTATTTACTTAAATTTTTTAGTTATGATTTTTGGAACAATATTTAGTGGCATAATGGCCAATGTACAGAGAAGAAGGGCTGATAATGAGCGGAATAAAGCTCTAAATCAGCTTGCCATAGATGAGAGCTCTGTTGATAATCTTTTTAATGCTCAGTACTATAAGGACTTTACAAGCAGGGCTGATGTTCAGTCGATGTTTAGAACATTAAAGGAACAGCAAAAGAGTCTGACAGGTCAGAATCGTAAAAATGCTGCCGTCATTGGGGGAACAGAGGAGACTGTGGCTGCAATGCAGGATAATGTTAACGGTAAACTTGCTGACACTTATGGTAATGTGGCATCAATAGGTGCACAATGGAAAGATTCTGTTTACAATAATTATATGGATCGTAAGTCTGCTATAGGTGATAAACGTTATGGGGTTTATCAGGGCGCATCAAATATGTTTGGCAACTCTGCCAACAATATGCTATTAGACGCATCGGCTGGTCTTCACATGTTTGATAAGGCAATTCTGGACTCTTTCTCAGGGGGGATGTCAAAAGTATTTGGAGGGAAAAGAGGTGCTTAATATGAATAAGATAATGGAAAATAAGTTACAGACACAACAGGTTCAATCTGACGCGACAGCTATTGTGGCGAAGACTATTAATGGAGCCGGTTTTTATACTGTATGTAAAAATGAACAGAAGCGTGTGATGAAACCGGCACGACGTTCGCTTAATGAATTGGCAAAAGGGCTGAAACTTTTGTCTCCTCCTTGCAGCGATGATTATGGGCTCGGAGAGGAGTCTTATCTTACTTTGCATCTTGGGAGAGTTTTGGCACAGGGGCTTATTTTAAAACAAGATAAGGATTTGGATAAGATTATTTCAGAGTTCAGACATCGTATTTACTCTCTGATAGAGTCTGTTGCAAAAGGACCTTTGCCTAAATCATTTGTTGAGGATGTTGAACAATCTCCCGATACTGATATTTATGGTGGTGCTTTAACCGCTGCTGTGCCTCCTTTGCAGCATGAGGCTGTCTCTACCGCGGGGCTTGATGACGGTCAGAAACACTTGTTGTATAATATGCTTATTGCTAATGGATGTACTCAAACCGAAGCAAAAGAGGAGATAGAGAATCTTGTATCGTAAATTTTAAAGAATATAATTTTATGAATAATAGAGAAAAGAGCCCTTTTTCATGGGATAGGGAAGATACTGCCCTTCAAAATGTATTTAAAAAGATAGCTCCACGAATACCCGAAGAACAAAGCGGTAATCGCCGTAATTATGTGCAGGAAGTAGATAGAGTTTCAGATTTTTCAGATTGGCGTGGGAACGGGCTTTATACCGAGCAACAGGGGAAAATTCCTTATAAGCAAGGTGATGAAAACTATGATGTGGTGCACAAATATGAAGGGACTGTGTCTGGTAATAGTTTTGGCAACAATTATCAATCCGATAAAGATAATTTGCATAATATACCTATTCAGGGGCGTAAGTATACGGAGTTTTTCAATAAGAAGGGAAGATACGATGTGCCTTTTTCTGATGATACTAATGATTATGCTTTTGGAACATATAATAATAGTGCGAATATTTATAGGGTAAACGGATTGAATTCTAACCGAAATATTTTGGAGCAAGGAGAGGGACCGCTTATGAATGATCCGTCTAATAGGTCTTATAATCAGGAGTTAAGAAAATCGGTTGAGCAGGGGTTTCCTGTATCGTGGCGAGAGCGAAGTGGTGGGCAATATGCTGCGCCTTATCAGCAGGGTGAGACGCAGCATCATGTTATGGAATCTGATACGGAGAGAGGTCAGACTGATAGCAGAGAGAGCCAGATTAATCCGTCAACGGTATCGACATTTCTTGAGGGGATGAAACTTTTTGTACCTCGTTTTAAGAATGATTTTAATTATTTGGTAGGTAAGGTTGGCAGCATGGTTAATAGAGAGGAAAAGATTCCTGATATATTGGATGCTATTGAATCTAAAACAGGAGCGTTGGAGTCTCTTCCGATAGAGCATGTTGAACGACTAATTAATGAGGTAAGCAAGGAGAAGGAGCGTATAGGTTACGCATATGGTGTTAGTGAACATGGCTATTCTGCCGCAGCCGCTGATAATAGTGCTACTTTGTCGCAAGAACATTCTATTTTGTCTACTGTGGCACAAATGAAGCGTAGTGGGGCAACCCCTAAGCAAGTTGGCGAATATATCAGAAATATCAGAATTAATGGTGGTGCGTCGACGCAGATGATGAAGAATGCTCAGGCGGCTTCTGCTGCAATGCCTGAAGCTCGCGGTTGGGCGAGAGTAGGCGATATAGCATCGTCTATTGTACAAGGTGCTGTACCTGTTGCTGCTGGAATAGTCTATCCTCCGCTTGGAATAGCTTTGGGTGCGGCAAGTGTCTCTTCGATGGTAGGGCAGAGCGTCGCTGAAGCTAATATGGAGCTTGATGGACATGAACAGCAGACAGGCGAAAAAATTCCTGATTGGCAGAGAAATATTTATGCTTCTACTGTGGCAGGTGTTGATATGTTGTTGGGTGGTCTTATGCAGTCTCATTATCTAAAAGGTGTTTCGGCACCGCTGTTCACCAATTTGCGGAAAGGGATAATAGGACGTGTTGTGATGAACGATGCAGCTCAGAAAGAGATTGGTTCATTGATGGGAATGTCGGCAAAAAGTATTTTTCCGTCAATAGGTAAAGAGGTGGTCGGTTCTGCTCTCATGCAGGGGGCATCTGGAAGTGCTTCGTCCGTAACGCGTGATCTTATATCTTTAGTGTATAAAAATCCAGAGCAATATCCTACACTTACAGAAATACTTGGTAATGCCTTTGAGAGTGGCGCGGCAGGAGTGGTAACGGGTGGTATGTTGGGAAGTGTGCGTAGTGTTGGTGGACGCGCTGTACAGCCTTTGCGCCGAAATATGAACGGTAGAGTACCGCTATTGGATGATATGTATGGAGATACGTATGAATATATTGGTACACATCCTACTACCGGACAGTATCTGGTTATGGATGCAAAAGGTCGTCAGAAGTATATTAACTTTTCAGCCACACATGATCCACGTGTTATGGATGTTGCTTCGTTCAATGAAGCATCTAAAAAACCATACTCCCTTGCTATTGATCTTTCTCGTGATGTTCCAGAGTTTCCGGATTTAATGCCAAAATCGCGATTCAAATATCCTGATAGATTATGGTTAGAGGATGATAAGACTCCGAATATTAAGGGCTTTAAACACACCAGAGTGAAAGATATCTCAATGCGTATAGGGGTAAGACCTAAGATATACGACACGGTGGATGATGTACCGAAATCCATTCGTGCCGGTCTGTCTGACGGGGATAATACAGTGAGTTTTTATGACCCTAAAACAAAAGAGGTAGGTGTTATAATCAGTAATATAAGGAGGGATGAGGAGGTAGAGACAGGGTTATTGCGCAATGGCGTTGTAAATAAGGGGATAAGAGCCGTTCTTGGTGATGAGACAGACGGATTTCTTGAGAAAATTTATGAGAGAATTCCAGTGTCGGAGCTTGATGATTATAATGATTTACCTACAAAAAAAGCTAAGGCATCGGCATATCTTGGTGATATGGCTCGCGACTCTAAACTTAACCCGTCTTTGTGGCAACAGGTTTCGCAGTCGTTGCGTGGAATCCTTAGACATAATTTTGGAATAGGAGATATGGGTGAAGATGATCTGAGATATTTAATTTGGAAGGCAAAAAACCGTATAAAAGCCGATGATACTATTGAAGAGATGCGGCAAAAAACAATTGAGGATAAACGCATGATAATTCCTCTTTATGGTGATGATTCTCCAATAAAATGATCTAATTTTATAATTGGGTCTGTGGCTCATGATATGAAAGGGTAGTTGTCCGGATATTTTTTCCGGGCAACTTCTTTTTTATTAACTTTACTGCCCTGAAAATAGGAGATCAGACAACATTAACTTTTATAAAAATAAAATCTGTATTTATGCTGAAAGAACCACGAATAAAGGTGGGAATAGTATCTGGCGACAAGATACAATTTTCATTAAGTGATGTATATGTCACGGGGGAATGTGACTTTTGTGCAGGAAATTATGAAGCTTTCCTTACGATGGATGGAAAAATATCTGTCGGTGGAATCGTTTTTGGTACGGAGGTAGAGTTTGCTCCTGTCGTTGATGAGTCTTTATTTTCGCTTGAAGATGTTATGATAGGTGTTTCGTTTCATTGGCAGCGTAATATGCGGCAGTCGTTTCGAGGGGCGTTGTTGCTTGTGGCGCATAATAGTAAAATAGTGTGTGTAAATAATATATCGCTCGAACAGTATCTTGAGAGTGTTATATCAAGCGAGATGCGTTCAACATCATTCCTTGAGTTCCTTAAAGCACATGCGGTGATATCCCGTAGTTGGCTGCTTGCACAGTTGCCACAGATAACCGGTGAGTTGCCGGTTGAAAAAGGAATTAAGCAAGAAGAGGCTGAAGATATGACGATTGTATGGTATGATAGAGAAGATCATAATATTTTTGATGTCTGTGCCGATGACCATTGTCAGCGTTATCAAGGGGTAGTATTGCCTTTGGTCCCGCAGATACGGGAGGCATTGAGTGCTACGCGTGGAGAAGTATTAATAAGTGGGGGACGTATCTGCGATGCCCGTTTTTCAAAATGTTGCGGTGGTGTTACCGAGCTTTATGAGTCGTGTTGGGACGATACTCCGCATCAATACCTGCAATCATTTGCAGATAGCGAAAAGATAAGTGAGTTACCTGACCTGAGAGATGAGGCTGAGGCTGAAAAATTCATAATGTCATCGCCTGATGCTTTTTGTAATAGTGATAGTAAGGATATATTGAGTCAGATACTTAATGATTATGATAGAGAAACAGCCGATTTTTTTAGATGGGAAATAAGTTATACGCAGCAGGATATATCTACAATTATAAAGAATAAAACAGGGACTGATTTTGGACTTATAAAGAGCCTTACTCCTTTGAAACGCGGTCCTTCGGGTCGAATTGTGTTACTTAGAATTGATGGGACAAAATGCTCGCAGACGATAGGAAAGGAGTTGTATATAAGGCGAATACTTTCTCTCACGCACCTTTATAGCTCTGCATTTGTTGTTAAGGTTGGAGAGTGCCACGAAGGTATACCGTGTAGCTTTACGCTTCATGGAGCCGGTTGGGGACATGGGGTGGGATTATGCCAGATAGGTGCAGCAGTTATGGCATCGAGAGGGTATGACTATGAAAGAATCCTTTCACACTATTTTGCAGCTGCAAAACTTTGTAAAATATACGTTTAATTGCAAATAAAATAATAACTTCGCACTTTAGTTGTTGAGGCGTTAAAAATATAAGAGAAACGAGTCACTTGATTTGGGAAAATAGTCGCTTAATTTATAATTATGGATACTGCAAAAACAGGATATAAAGAGCAATATTCGACAGGAGAGATAAAACGTTACTGTCAGACATTGGATTTGGTTGATGATCCGGAAAAGATAGCTCTTTACCGTAAATGGCATGAAACCGGGCATATCTGGAAAGAGATACCTGAGGGGTTACGCAGAATAGGAATCCTTGATATGGAGATATATATTTTGGAAAACCGTTTGTTTATGATTGTGGAGACATCTGTGGATTTTGATTGGGACAAGGCGTTTTCTGATCTTTCAAAAATGCCGCGACAGGATGAATGGGAAGCTTTTGTAGGCGAATTTCAGAAAGCTCAACATGGAGCGAAGTCGGACGAAAAATGGCGGCTTATGGAGCGCATGTTTAAATTGCCTTAGTGGTGTAAAATGGGAAGATCTAACTAAAAAACAATCACCTCCCCCGTAATAATTTTAATACAAATTTTGAATAATGTAAAAACAGTATGGCGATAGTTGAGGAACATTATTTAAAAACGGGTACAGACAGAACATTTTATGGATAATGCAAATATACTAAAATACATACAGGAGTTATTCTCTTCTTTTGACCTTTCTCCTGTAATGATGCAGATACTTTCTCGGGCTATTGTAATAGCTTTTATTTTGTTTATAGCCATAATTTCGGATTATATCTGCAAATGGATAATAAACAACCCTCTTAGAAAAATAGCTGAAAAGACTAAATTTACATGGGATGATCTCCTATTTGACCGCGGATTGCCGAGTCGTGTAGCACTTATTGTTCCTGCCTTTGTAGTGTATTTTATGCTGCCGTTAGCATTCTCAGAAGAGATGCCGGCATATCATTTGCTGGCAAAGCTTAGCGTAGTGTATATTGTTGCAGTTATAATGCGCACCCTCAGCGGGTTTCTTAATGCCTTGTCAGACATAACAAAGGAGAATGAACATTTTAAGGATCGCCCGATGAAAGGTATTTTCCAGACGGCACAAGTTATTGTTATCCTTGTTGGTGTACTGATAATAATAGCAATAATGGTAGATAAATCGCTTGGTGCTTTACTTGCCGGTCTGGGTGCATCTGCCGCTATAATTTCGTTTATTTTCAAGGATTCACTTGTAGGTCTTATCTCTGGAATACAACTTTCTTGGAACGATATGTTGCGTCCGGGAGACTGGATAACCGTACCGGGCAAGAGCGTAAATGGAGTTGTGTTTGAGGTTACGTTGAATACGGTTAAGGTGCGTAATTTCGATAATACTATTGTTACTATTCCGCCAATGGCTTTGCTTAACGATGCTTTCCAGAATTGGCGCGGAATGGAAGATTCTGCAGGTAGACGCATAATGCGCACTGTTAATATAGATATGTACAGTGTCATTTTTGCAGATAAACACCTTATAGAGTCAGTCTCTAAACACAACGTGATTGCAGAATACCTTGAATCGCGCACCGAGGATGATAAAATCCGTGGTAAAATAACGAATCTTAAGTTGTTCCGCATTTATATGGAGGGTTATCTTTGCAGCCTCCCCGGAATAGCTAAAGGGGAGACACTTATGGTGCATTATCTTGCTGCAACATCAGAGGGTATTCCTTTCGAAGTCTATTTTTTTAGCAGCAATAAGGAATGGGCTTTTTGCGAAATGTTTGCCGCGGATGTTATAGATCACATTCTGGCAATATTACCCGAGTTTGAGCTAAGGGTTTTTCAGCGGGCTTCTGGAACAGGTCAGCGAAACGTTGAAAATGAGAAAGATGAGAATAAAATAGATGAAAATTTACAAAGGTTATAAAAAGGTGATGGATAAATTAAAAACTGTTTTTCTCTGTTTTTTACTGGCATTCTTATCGGTTACAACAGTAAATGCAGAGAGTAAAAATGACTCTATATCGGTTTCACTGCTTACTTGTACACCTGGACAGCGTATTTACGAGCTTTACGGACACATGGGAATACGTGTTAAGATTCCGGTGCGTTCGTTTGATGTTGTATACCATTATGGGGTTTTTTCGTTCAATACGCCTAATTTTGCATATCGTTTTGTTAAAGGAGAGACGGATTATTCAATAGGTGTTGCTCCGTATTACGATTTTGTATCTATGTATGCCATGCGTGGCAGTAATGTGCGTGAATTGTCTCTTAACCTTACACAGAAGGAGAGTTGGGATCTTTTTAGTGCATTGAATATAAATACATTGCCGTCTAATAGCGAATATCGTTACTCTTTTCTTTACGATAATTGTGCCACGCGCCCCCGAGATATAATTGCTGCTAATTTGAGTGGCGGAATAGAGTATGTAAAGCAGTCGGCACGCCCTACCTTCAGGGAGATGATACATAATAGCGCAGTCAATTATCCATGGTTGACTTTTGGTATAGATCTTGTATTGGGAGATGAGATTGACCGTCGGGTGGATTTTATTAAGACACCGTTTCTCCCTGCTGTAACAGAGAGCATAATAGCAAATGCTTCTGTAAGGGAGAAGAATGGAACTCTGCGCCCGCTTGCTCTTAATGAGCCGGTTACTATTATTAATCCTCAAAACATTCAGAAATCACCAGTGACACCGTGGATATTTATGCCCCTTACGGTTACATCGTTTCTTTTAGTTATAGTAGTGGTGCTCTCTGTAATTGAGATAGTAAAACGCAAACATTTTAGATGGTTGGATACATTGTTGTTTACAGCATACGGAGCAACAGGTTTACTTATATTTTTTCTACTTATATTTTCAGAACATCCAGCCGTTTCACCTAATTACAATGCTTTCTGGCTACACCCTTTTTGGTTGGTTGCGGGGGTGTTGGTATGGGTAAAATCGGCAGACAAGTTTCTTTATTACTATCATTTTATTAACTTTGCGCTGATTTTCGGACTTTTGGTTGAGTTTGGGATAATGAGTCAACAGATAAACGCAGCCTGCATACCGTTGATGCTGATCCTAATGGCAAGATCTGTCGCATACATTGTGTTAGATATACAAAGACCTCTTAAACCGAATTATGCTTAACAGATGAATAAATTCTTCGCCCCTCTTATATTAGCTCTTATAACCGTACCATTAAAAGCTCAGCAAGCCTCTGATGTCCCACGTCTGGTAGTTGGGATAACTATTGATCAATTGCGCACGGATTATCTTCAGATGATGAGCCACCTTTTCGGCAGCAATGGATTTAACAGATTGATGAAGGAAGGGACTGTTTACGAACAGGTAACGTTTGATTATCCAGATGTTTCGCGCGCATCGGCTTCGGCGACAGTTTATACAGGGACTTATCCCGCATGGCATGGAATAACATCGAA
>JAVVOY010000030.1:668-25769 GCA_036656055.1 Bacteroidales bacterium | reverse complement strand
GGGACAATAGAGCAGATAAATGTGACTCCTGTTGGAAAACTGGCGTTTATAACCGCAAAACTTATCCCTTATTGGGTGATGGGAACGGCTGTCTTTTCGCTCTGTCTTATAATTGCTCAGATTCTTTATGGTTTGTATCCTGCCGGTAGCTACTTTACAATATATGTTGGAGTATTAATGTTTGTATTAGTAATGTCTGGTTTTGGGCTGTTGATATCTAACTATTCAGAGACGATGCAGCAATCAATGTTCCTGATGTTCTTCTTTATAATGATATTTATGCTTATGAGCGGACTTTTTACGCCTGTAAGTTCTATGCCGGGTTGGGCACAATGGGTGGCAACTTTTGTCCCGCCACGTTATATAATTGATATTATGCGCGGTGTTTATCTGAAAGGGAGTTCGTTTTCTGACCTTTGGACTGATTTTGCAGCTCTTGGAGGGTTCGCTCTCTTTTTTAATGTCTGGGCAATATTAGGTTACCGTAAACGGAATTGAGAAACAGTTTTAAATGTTTAAAAAATGCAACTATTATGGCAATAAAAACAGGAGATCGGGTTCCTGAAGTTCTTGGAACGGATCAGGACGGGAAAGAGATTAAAATGAGCGATTTCAGAGGGACAAAAGTGGCACTCTACTTTTATCCAAAAGATAATACATCGGGTTGTACGGCGGAAGCTTGCAGTCTGCGCGATGGTTACAGTGAGTTGATGGCTGCCGGTTACGAAGTAATAGGTGTAAGTAAAGACAGTGCAAAGTCGCACCAGGGATTTATCGCAAAACATAATCTACCCTTCAGGCTTATAGCAGATATGGATCTTTCGCTTCAGAAGCAGTTTGGTGTATGGGCAGAGAGAAAAATGTACGGGAAGCCATATATGGGTACGTTGCGAACTACTTTTATTATTAATGAAGAAGGGGTTGTTGTTAATATAATATCTCCAGATGAGATAAGTACAAAAGAGCATGCAGCTCAAATACTTGATCTCAAGAGATAAGATTTTTCCATAAAAGGATAGGAATAGAAAGCCCCTCAAAAGTAAATTTTACTTTTGAGGGGCTTTCTATTCTGTTTCTTCTATTAGAAGACTATAACTTTTGTCGAGTTTACAATGTAAATACCCTTTGGTAACTGAATGCTACGTGTTCCTGAGAATGTTTCATTGAACAGCATCATGCCTGTTATTGTATATATTCTGATAGGCTGTGTAATTGCAGAACTAATATATATACTGCCGTTAGCAGAGTATGCAGAATAACTTTTGGCATTGTCCATTATAACATTTGAATCCTCTTCTATTCCGTTTAACACCCCTTCTTGGAATGGTTTGCTTATTAAAGAAAAACTCCTTATCGTAAGACAATTCATTCCGGACATGTTAGAAATGAGTCCGAGTGATACGGAGGTCTCTTTTGTCAGAACAAAGTTTACTTTCAGATTTCTCAGAGGTGTGTGTGCCAAAGCCTCTTTATTGAGATCTTTTGTATCCGGCAACCCTTTCCCTTCAGATATTACAAGCTCTGTCCCGGCTGTATAAAACTCAGAAAAAGGTGCTGCACTGAAAGTATATGCTCCGGCGGGTAAGGTACATTGTTGATACAGTTTATGATCGGTCACACTCGATGCAAAATTGTCCCATGTTGTTTGAAGAGTGATAGAGTTGGATTTTGTCGCATCGACATAAAACCCTGTTATAATACTACCTTCTTTCACCCAGTTTTCCATCACCCATGGTGAAGCATACGTACCGGTCTCTAATTTTCTGAAACGAGATGTCCCGTTTACGTAAGCATTGTTTACATATCTGAACGCTATTGAATAATTTTTTAGATAACGACTGGTTATGTCCGTATTGGTGGCATCTGGGCTCAAGCAGAAGATTCCACGCGAGGAGCTCCATGCGTCGCCATCGGGACCAAAGTTTTTGCGTTCTCCGATAAATCTGTTTGCAGTCAAATCTTTCACATCTCCTGATACTTGATTGAAATTATAATAGAGCTTCAGTTTATCGCTTACTGCGTTAACATCTTTTATTGGAGCATTACCGTAAAGTTTAATCTCGCCTGCTGAAAGGACTTTGTTCCAGATGCGCAATTCATCAATTACTGCATTCATCGGGTATGTTGAGCCTCCGATGCAGAAACCGTTGCTCCATGCCGGAGAAGAATCTGAGAGAGTAATAGAAGAGATAAGGATGGCATCACGATAAAAGTTTACACTTCCGGCTCCGACGCTTACCGCATAATGGTGCCATTCTGAGGCAATTACAAAACCATTTGTGGTGCTCGCCGAATTTCCATTCAGGAAAGCGGTCATCTTACCATCTGCATCACTTTTTATCATAAAAGTCTCTTTGCTATATCCTATACGATTACAATTATCTTTTAAATTGATAGGATACATCCACCAATCAATTGTAAAAGCAGATGGAGCTGTGTCGGCAAAGATTCCTTTTGTTATAACCTCATCGTTAGTATCGTCAAATTTTAATCCATTCTCTCCATCGGCATTACAAACTATCAATGCGTTTTTCTTGGTTATCTCATCTTTTCCAAGATCATTCCCTGCTTTTAGGGTAATATCGTAGCGTCCTGTGACATTAGGGGTTACAGTAATATTTTTTTGATCGGCAAAGATGATATTGCTCGGGCTGTCAAAATTCCACATCCATGATGTTGGAGTGTATTTACTCTTGTCGAAAATGTTGGCTTCTTTCCCCAAGATGATTACAGACGGATTGACAGTAAAATCGGCTTTTGGCGCAACGGCTGAAACCGAGATTGTCTTTGTCTTCGATACTGTTTTTGTTGCGTTTTTAGCAGTAAGTGTTACTTCATAAGTTCCTACTGCAATATAGGTGGCACCCGCATTTGTTGTAATTACATCCTCTATTTCGGCTCCAGGTATCTTCCATGTGTAACTACACCCAACATCATTAGTTGTTTTATTAATAAAGCTAACATGTTCTCCTGCCGGTATGGTTGTAGTACTCATATCGAAATCAACAATTGGCGAGGTCGGTTCCGTTATATTAACAACTGTCGTAGTGTTTGCTTCATTCCCTGCTGCATCGGTTACCTTTAACTTTATGGAGTGGTTACCGGGCTGTGCAAATGTCAAAGAGGGATTAGGAACATTAAGGTCTTTTACCCCTGCGTCCTCAGAGGTCCATGCCCATTTGCACACACGTGGCGAAGAGGTATTTGTTAATAGTATAGGCTGACCAACATAATTTAGTCCTTCGGGGATTAAAAAACTTGCGCTTAGAGTGCCCCCTTTTAATAGCGTATTATCTATTGATTGAGGGTGTGTAGAAGCGTCAGCTGCTGTGTATGGAGCATTATATCCACCGGCGCAGTCGCGCAGGTACTGCACTTCTGAGATCGTTGTCTCGTCCATCTTATAATAAGCTATTAGATTAGTCTCTCCTGCGGGATAACCAATCTCTTCGCTCATATAGCGCTGAATCTGTTCTGCCGTACGCGCGTTATTCCAGATACGGAACTCATCCATAAAACCGTTCATAGGATAACTGTTAACACCTACAATAAAATCCTGTATAGCGGGCATCCCAGAGTAATTGCTCGATGTCAAAGAGCCTTTGTTTATGCCGTTTACATAAACTGTTAGCTGATTATTATTTACAACAATAGCGATATGTTGCCATCTGTTTTGTACTAATGAATTAGACTGAGTTGTTACGCGGTTATTGCCGACATCCCATCCCGCAACAACTTCTCCTCTTGATGTGGAGTGAATAAGAAAAGTTCCCCATCCCGGTCCCATCTGCTGATTCCAATTGGTTAAAGAAGTAGGTTTCAGCCAGAACTCTATTGTTAGCATCTGATGTCTGGATGCTAATGCTCCGGGGATTCTAAATCCTGAAGACTTAAACTCTCTGACAATATTATCTTTTCCTGTATTTAAAATAAAACCTACCTTATTGCTCTTCTTACTTTCAATAGTTTCATTGTTTAATTTATAAACAGCAGAAACCGTATAATAACCTTCACCTGTTGTCGTATAAGTAGTATTATTGCCCGTAACGGTAGTAATTAATTTGTCATCTTTATAAATGCGATAAGAATCTAAGTTGTGTGAAAGTGCGACAGGCGCTTGCCATACCAATGAATTTCCATTGGCATATAAATTGCGCGGAGGATTAAAACTCTCTCCACGAACAACAACCGAAATAATAGTGCGAGAACCTTTATTAAGAACTGTAACCCCTTCTCCGGTAATATTAAACGGGGTTTCTATTCCGTTACGGTCTGTTTCATAGTCAATAATAGAGCAGTTATGAATTCTTCCTATACCTGAAGCGGTAGGTTTGCTGTCAATAATAAAGAAATACTTTAGTGGTTTATGTATATTAATGGATGTTGATAAGTCGGTCAAGTCATAGCCGAATTCCATAGGTTCGGAATGTATTCCGTCTACCCATCTGCCTAACATAGGGGTTTCTGCGTCAGGGCTATCCCCTTTTCCATTACCGTTGCCTGCATAATTGAAGTGATCGAATATGGTTACTATATCTGGTGCGTCAGCATTAATATTTGAGGAAACTCCTGCGCTAAGGCGAATTTCGCTGCGTTTTGAATAATCCATGTTTATTTTTATTGTGCGTAACGGACGATAGTTTTTACGCGCGTAATATATCTCCGGCCAATACCATCCACCCCATATACCATCACTAGATGTGTTTGATCTGGCATGTTTGTATGGGCAGTAGATAAAGCCCTCATTTGCCCATCCGTTACCCCATGAGTTGGCAATAATCCAAGCTCCAACCTCGTCTTCCGCTTTTTCGCCATATATACCATTGCCGTTAAGGTCAAATTCAATTCTGTCGTCATAGCCTACGATGGTCAAAGCATGATCTACCTGAACACCCCATGTCTTGACATATTTCTTTCCTACTAACCCTGCTGCCGTATTTGCTGGCGTGTTAGGAATATTTTCTTGTGTGCATGCGCTAGCTACTCCAATACCTGCAATACCTCCAGCTGGGAAGTCATTATCGCCGCAATGGTCCCATAACCATGTTTTAAATAGTTCGCGACCTTCTTCCGTTTCAAGGCTGATAGGCATATTTGCGCTACCGGAGATGCGGTTATTCATGGCTTCAAACCATTTGTTATAACCCTGCATCCATCCATAATCATTGCTATCGCAATCCTGATTACCGAACAATAGAGAATATGTGCGTCCTCCGTAGTCCTTCATATTTGGCACGCCAGTAGTTGCTGCCATAACCTCTTTACCTGAATTTTGCCCTGTAAGTAACCACGTGAAATGTGTTGGGTAGATGTTTTCCTCTAATGCTGCATTAGCATTACGTAAACAGTTTATTTCGTATGTAAACATGTAACCGATGCGCGAGGCTGAACCGCATGATCCGCCGTCTTGATTAAATGCTGCCGGGAAATGAATTTTTTTAGAGTTATCCACATAAGCAGGGCGTAACGGAGCCGCTTTTAGCTGCATCGATTTAGGTGATAAATTCTTATCCGGTTTTATTATTGGGCTATAGTCAGGATATTTTTTGTAGTTTACCTCTTGTGCCAAAACTGGGAGTACCAGACTCGCACATAAAATAGCGCATAATAATTTCATGTAGTTTTTTTTCATATACAAGATGTTTAATATTTGTCTTTTATAAATGTATTGAGTGAATTTGTTTTAAATATTCAATTAATACAAAAATAGGATATTTGCAAAGGTAATTATATTTATTTTATATCAAATAAAACTGTGATAATAAAATGTTTCGCAAAATAAAGTAATAAATAAAATATTAAGGCGTGAAAATATGAGTTGTTAATTCGTATATGGTGCAAGTTATTATGATTAACTGAGGGCGTTTGTTTGATTTATTAAATGTCTTATTTTAACATGAACATATAAAATATTACTTATTGCACAAAAGTGCGCTCTCCTCTGCTGTTATTGTACGCAATGGTTATATGAGTCTATATGGAAACAGTGTAATAATGTACTTTGCCAATATTGCTCTTTGCGTGCAATGATAAAGAGGCTAATTTCATTAATTGGGATGTTTCGCATGTCGCTCTTTCGAGACTTCTTATAGCATGTCTAAAACTAATGTAAATATTACGACATCAGGCATGTTCTACGGAGCATTCATTTCCTTTTTTTAGGCAGTTTCCGGAGCGCTTTATTACCCTTAAGATAATGTGTTCTGTGATTCCGGATAGCTTATACGCGGATGATAGATGGATTTAAGCCGTTCTATGAACACCTCGCGTATTTCGGATACGTCTCTGAAACTAAGTGATGTGTTGTTTAGTTGTCCGTCAGCGACTATTTCATCTACGGTCTCGTTTACCATTTTGCTTATGGCATCGTGCGAATAGTCTGTCATTGAGCGAGATTTTGCCTCAATGACATCGGCGAGCATAAGTATTCCCTCCTCTTTGGTGTAGGGTTTTGGTCCTTGATATGTGAAAGCCGTTTCGTCTATATCTTCTCCGGGATGTTCTTTCTTGAAGGACATATAAAAATATTTTGCTTTGCTTTTACCATGGTGTGACGCGATAAATCCTTTTATCGACTCTGGGAGGTTGTGGCGTTTTGCAAGGTCTATTCCATCTTCTACGTGATTAATGATGATCTTTGCGCTGTTCTCGCACGATAGATTGGTGTGCGGGTTGAATGTGTGTTGATTTTCGGTGAAGAATATAGGGTTGGCAATTTTTCCTATGTCGTGATAAAGGGCTCCGGTGCGGACAAGTAGGGCTTTTGCCCCTATACGGTTTGCCGCTTCTGCACCAAGATTGGCAACCTGTGTGGCATGTTGGAATGTTCCGGGACACTTTTCGGATAACTCTCTGAGAAGTGGTGAGTTGATATCCGACAACTCCACAAGCATGACGTTAGAGGTAAATCCAAATATTTTCTCCACAACAAATACAAACAGATATGTGAATAATAGCATAAAGCAGTTTATTGTAAGGTAAAGGAACATATCTGAATTTAGTTTGCTCCAACTCCCCTCACTCAGCAGCGTGTATCCTATATAGGTTGCCGAATATGCTATGAATATCAGTAGTACGCTGTTTAGCATCTGCGAGCGTTTTACAAGTTCTTTAAGCGAATCTATGGCAGTCATGCAGACGACCATCTGCAATAGTATGTATTCGGTTGGGAAAGGAGATGAGAATGCGCATAGTAATATTGCTATAATGCTGCAATATAGTGCAATACGGGCATCCATAAAAGTCACAACTATTATAGGAAGCACGGCAAGTGGGACTATATATATCCCAAGCAGCCAACGTTGAGTCATAACGTATGATGCTAATGTGACACCGGTTATCATCATCATCAAGAATCCAAGTTTTCGCGTGTTATGGAATATCCTGCGTCGGAACAACGCCATAAATATATAGAATAACGAATAAAGGATTACGACAATAAATGCTTGTCCGGTAAGTACGCTGCCACTGCGACCTATGTTTCCTTCGCGTTTGAATGCTGCTTTTTCGTACGATTTAAGTATTTTGTATATATTGGGGGTAACTATTACTCCGCGGTCTATTATCCTTTCTCCCGACTGTATCATTCCGGATGTTAGTGAAACGCGTTCAAGCAATTGCTTACATGCTTTTTCGCTTGTCAGGCTATCGTATCTTATGTTGGGTACGAGATAGAGATTAAGATTTTTTTCATAAAGTAATTTACGTGCGTTATCATTGTAAATTTCAGATAAGACTTTTTCATAAGCCTTTTTAGGGGTTAACAAATTATCGGTTTCATATTCCCGTGCAATGCCGTTTTCAAGAAGCCTGATATGTCTTATCCCTTCGCGTCTTAGTTTCTCGTAATTATCGGCATCTATTATCCCGCTTGAATACGTTTTAAATAAGGATGTTATTATGGCATTGCTAAAATATTTCGGCATTGCTTCCGATCTGCTCTCTTCACGGAAATTTTCTGCTTCTCGCTTGGCAATATTATTATCTACTGAGAAATAAGGCATAAAATTTTTCAGTACGCTGTCTTTTTCATGTTTTACTACCTCGTCGCTTTTGTATACGGCGAAGTCGAACGGTGCAGTCAGAAGTCCGTAACGCCACGGTTTTCCTTCATCGAAATAGTATCTGAACTGCCTCTCACGTGGAATAAAAATGATGGTGAGTGCAACAGCGGCGATGAAAAACAGCGCCTGCCATACGTTACTACGAGTAATGGCTATTTTTCTCTTTTCGATAATCATATTGTAATGTTTTTATCCTTGTTTAATGCGGGTTGCTGATTAAACCTCTCTATTCTACTTGAGATTGTTGCAAAGTTCCGTTATGTTGTTGGCATCTGTTACCATAATGTCTATTTTTCCGTGGAATAATCCATCTTTGGTATTTATTGAGAGTGTTCTTATGTTAATAGCCATATCTTGCGAAATTATGCTAGTAATATGGTTAAGTACCCCTACGCTGTCTATTCCGCTTATTTCTATTGTGGAGGGGAATGATTTTATGCTTTTGGCATCTTTCCAGCGGGCAGAAACAAGGTGCTGTCCGAAGCTGCTCTTAAGTCTCATTGCCACAGGACAGGCTACTTTATGTATTGTTACCGTTTCATTGTCGTTTACATAACCAAGTACGTCGTCTCCCGGTATTGGATTGCAGCATGTAGCCAAATTGTACTGGCTGTTTCCCTCTTCAGAGTGTATTATAAAGGTCGAAGTTCGGTCAATAAGATGCGCCTCCTCCTTATGCTCTTGTAATACATGTTTCGTCGGAGCGAATGTTGTGAACGGCTTTTTGAGATAGCGGATTATTATATTTCCGTCTTTTTCGGATATTGCCTTCAGCAGTCCCTCTCCAAGCGATATATCGTTGTTACCCAACATGTAAAAAAGCTCTTCTTTTCGTCCTATTTTGAAGTGGCTCATTAATTTGTCACGTACTGAAATGTCGTCTGGCTTTATTTTGTGAATTTCTACAAAATCATTATATATCTGTTCCCCCTTCAAAGCGACTATTTTTTTCTCCTTACGCAATGCTGTAACAAGTCGTGTTTTTGACTTCGCCGTTGTTATGAAGTTCATCCATTCCTGTTTGGGGCGCTGCGATTTAGATGTAAGAATTTCAACCTGATCTCCGCTTTGCAGTTTCTGGCTAAGAGGGACGAGTTTATGGTTAACCTTTGCTGCAATGCAATGGTAACCTACATCAGAGTGCAGAGTGAATGCAAAATCCAGCGCAGAGGCATCTTTTGGTAGCGTTTTGATCTCTCCTTTAGGGGTAAATACAAATATTTCCGATGCGTAGAGGTTAAGTTTTATTGTGTCAAGAAAGTCCAGCGCATTGGGTTCGGGGCTTTCAAGTATCTCTTTTATGGTTTTAAGCCAGATATCAAGTTCTGATTCTTCGTAATTGCAATCCGGGGCCTCGCCGTTTTTGTACTTCCAGTGAGCAGCAAATCCCCGCTCAGCTATTTCATCCATCTTTTTAGAACGGATCTGTACCTCTATCCAATTTCCGTCATTACCCATTACTGTTACGTGCAGTGCCTGATAACCATTGGCTTTAGGCCTGCTAATCCAATCTCTTATACGATCGGGGTGCAGGCGATATATTTCAGTTATGATTGAGTATATCTCCCAGCATTCGCGTTTTTCGTCTTCATCGCGTTTGGGCTCAAATATTATACGTACAGCGTAGAGATCGTAAACCTCTTCAAACGGGATATGTTTTGTATCCATCTTTTTCCAGATGGAGTAGATACTCTTTATCCGGGCTTTGATTTCATATCTTATTCCACGTTCGTCCATCTTCTGTATGATAGGGAGAGAGAAAGATTCAAAAGCCTTCTGTCTTATACTTTCACTCTCTGCTATCTCTCTGCTTATTTCATTATAAAGTTTCGGATTTTCGTATTTGAAACTAAGATCTTCAAGTTCGCTTTTTATTGAAAATAGTCCAAGCCGATGAGCTAATGGTGCATAGATATAAAGTGTCTCTCCGGCTATTTTGTATTGTTTGGATTGTGGTAAAGAATTGAGAGTCCGCATATTGTGTAGCCTGTCCGCCATCTTTATAAGTATGACGCGGATGTCTTCAGACATAGTAATAAGTAGTTTCCTGAAATTCTCAGCTTGCTCAGAGGCTTTGTCTCCGAAAATACCTCCGGCTATTTTAGTAAGTCCATCCACTAGTTGGGCTATTTTCTTCCCGAACAGGCTCTCTATATCCTCTATCGTATACTCAGTGTCTTCAACAACATCATGTAGCAGGGCAGCACAGATAGACGTTGACCCTAACCCTATCTCCTTACATGCTATTCGTGCTACGGCAATAGGGTGCAGGATATATGGTTCGCCAGACTGTCTGAGGATGCCGTGATGAGCTTCTTTGGCAAACTTATAGGCACGCTCTATAATCTCCACTTTTTTGCGGTGGTTTGATGCAAGATATTCTGCCAATAGAGTCTGAAATTCGCCCTCTATAATATCATTTTCTGACAACTTAGAGTCTCCCATGGTATAAAATCAGATAGAGAGGATCTTAAGCGTATTAAGTAGATCTCTGTTTATGGGTTTATCGTTTTTTATGGCTTTTGAAAAAGGCACATATTCTATCTCATCGTTGCGAATTCCTATCATAACATTGCGCTGATCCTCAAGGAAAGCCGAGATGGCAGCTTCTCCCATCCTGCTTGCCAGAATACGGTCAGTAGCAGTCGGAGATCCTCCGCGTTGGAGGTGTCCGAGGATTGATACACGCACGTCATACTGAGGGTACTCCTTCTTTACGCGTTCTGCAAGGTGCATTGCTCCTCCTGTTTGTGGGCTCTCTGCAACTAATACTATGCTACTGTTCTTCGATTTTCTGAACCCGTTTTTAATTAACTCTTCAAGCTGGTCTACCTGAGTTGATATTTCAGGTATTATTGCCGCTTCAGCTCCGGTGGCTATTGCGCCGTTAAGGGCAAGAAATCCGGCATCGCGTCCCATAACCTCTATGAAAAACAGGCGCTCGTGCGATGTCGCTGTATCGCGTATCTTGTCTACGGCTTCCATTATTGTGTTGAGAGCCGTGTCATAACCTATTGTTTTGTCTGTTCCAAAGAGATCGTTATCTATCGTTCCCGGTATTCCTATCATAGGGAAGTTGAATTCCGTTGCAAATACTCTCGCTCCGGTAAGTGTTCCATCGCCACCTATTGTAATCAGTCCGTCAATGCCGTGTTTGGTTATCGTGTCGAAAGCCAATTGCCTCCCCTCACGTGTTGTGAATTCTTGGCAGCGGGCTGTTTTAAGGATAGTTCCGCCAAGTTGTATTATATTGCTGACGTTCTGGGTTTTAAAGGAGACAATATCATCATCTAAAAGGCCTTTAAACCCTCGATATATAGCCTTAACTTCAAAATCATTGAAAATTGCCGTACGTGTAACTGCACGTACGGCTGCGTTCATTCCGGGGGCATCACCACCGGAGGTTAATATGCCGATACATTTTTTTTTCTTAGCCATAACAGTTCTGTTTTATTGCAACGCGAAGATATTAAATTATTTGCAAAAATGTTTTAAGCGCAGGTTTAAAAATTATTGTAAATTATGTTCCCTATCTTTTTTTGTAAAGTTAATGATTAAATAAGTAATGGACAGTTTTACATATAATTATTTTACGGTTTTTTGTGTGAGATATTTTCAAAGTCAAATTGTATTTTCTATCTTTAATTACTATTATGAAAAGATAGATATCTATTCTGACGATGTTATTTGGTTAACCTCTTTAAATTATCTGTAAAGATATGATGATAATAAATGCGGTATGTGTGTAACTTAACATTAACCTATTCCCGGTTTTGCTCCATTTCCATTTTTACGAAAACTGACACTTTTTCCATCAGCCATTTTGGGGTAGATGTTGCTCCGCATATTCCAATACTCTTTTTCCCTGCAAGCAGAGAGGTGTCAATCATTGATACGTCAGATACTAAAAGAGTTGCTGGATTTACTTTGCGGCACTCTTCAAACAACACTTTTCCGTTTGAACTTTTTTCACCGCATACAAAGAGTATTATATCATGTTTGCGGGCAAATTCGCGAATGTTTGGAATGCGGTTAGCAACTTGCCGGCAGATTGTATCGTGGCACTCTAACTCTTTGCCACTGGCAAGATGTGATTTAAGCCTGGAGGCAATCTCTTTCAGTCCGTCCACAGATTTTGTCGTCTGCGAATATAGGTGTATCTTTTTATTGATATCTATGCGCCCGAAATCCTCGTCTCTTTCAATGACCACAGCGTCTCCCTCTGTCTGCCCAACAAGACCATTAACCTCTGCATGTCCACGCTTGCCGTAAATTACTATTTCCTCTTCAGTAGGGTTTATGCTATTGTATGTCTCTTTTATCTGTCGTTGAAGTTGTAGTACCACAGGACATGTTGCATCTATTATTTCTATGTTATTCTCATTAGCAATGCGGTATGTCTCAGGTGGTTCTCCATGTGCCCGAAGGAGTACCTTTACGTTGTGTAGGTTTTTGAACTCTTTGTGATTTATGCTTACAAGCCCTTTTGAGCGGAGTCTTTCAACCTCGTTGTTATTATGTACTATATCGCCAAGGCAATAGAGCATTCCGCCGTTTTCAAGTTCCTCTTCAGCTTTCTTAATGGCATTAACCACTCCGAAGCAAAATCCTGATTTAGCATCTATCTCAACTTTTGGCATAGTCTCTCTCTTGTTTAATGCCTCATAACCCTGTCGCATTGTTCCATAAGCCAATTATCCTGTTCGCGGCATGTCATGTTTGAATTATCCAGTAGGATAGCATCTTCAGCCTTACGCAGAGGGCTTACAGTACGATTTTGATCTAAAAAATCGCGTTCTTCCACATTCTTAAGAACCTCTTCAAACGACACATCAACCCCTTTCGATCTCATTTCGTCTACCCGGCGTTGTGCGCGTATCACTGGTGATGCCGTGACAAAGATCTTAAGTTCAGCATCAGGAAATACAGTTGTTCCTATGTCACGACCATCCATAACAACTCCCTTCTCTTTTCCCATCTTTTGTTGTAGTTCAACCATTGCTTTTCGTACAAAAGGAATAGCGCTTACAAGGCTTACTTTTTCGGATACACGCATTGAGCGTATCTCCTGCTTTACGCATTTTCCGTTCAAAAATATTTCAGGCAAGTTGTCTGATGGGTCTATTCTGAACTCCACAAATATTTCGTTCATCATCCCATTAAGTCGCTGTTGATCTGCCCCTTCACCATTTATCAAACCGTTGTCTAAGCAGAACAGCGTTACTGCCCGATACATTGCTCCGGTATCAATATATATATATCCAAGTTTCATAGCAAGCTCTTTTGCCATTGTACTCTTGCCACATGAAGAAAAGCCATCTATCGCTATTGTTATCTTTTTCATACGATTCTTATTTTCTACCAAATTCGTTCAGCCGCATTGCGAGATTGAACATAAACATCGTCCCATGTACATGTCTGTTTGCCACAGAAACTCCGATACCTACCATTTTAACCTGAATTCCTGTTCCGAAAGTGAATCCCGAAAAGAAATTACGGCCAAAACGGAGCATATCTGAATGTGTTTTGTAATTATATCCCAAAGCTACATAAAAATTCTTGTTTGGGATGTATTCCACTCCAAAAGCCATGTGTCTGAAAAAGTTTGAGAAGAAGTTGTCCTTAACCTCAAGAATTTCACCTCCAGAATACTCATCTGTCTGCGGTTTTGTAAAAGGAAGACTCCATTTAGTAAGGTGTTGCATTGTAACCGACCATCTTATCGGAATATTACGCATAGTCTTTGAAAACCCTATTTGTATATCCCACGGCAGTCGTTCATAATTTTCGCTGAAACGTTTAAGTTGTCCGCCGAGATTACGGAATACGATAGAACCTGAAAATTGGTTGTTTGGATTGTAATAGTTAACCCCGACATCTACTGCAAGAGCTATCGATGAATATTCGGCATAAGAGGAGTATATAAATTTTGCCTGTATTCCACCGCGCCACCTTTTCCCGATGTCATGTGCGTACCCTCCGTTTATCACCATATCTTTGGCACTGAATTTACCCGTAATCACTCCATTTGCATCAGCTTCGGTAATACTGCCGTAACCAACATATTGCATTCCGGCCGACCACGCAGCACTTGAACCTGCTGCTTTGGCAAAAGTTGCTCCGGCAGAATTTGTTTTCCCAACATAATACATATAGTTGAGATCAATAAGCATATCCATTTCAGGTCCGAGCAGGGCAGGGTTGTAGTGTATCGTAGAGACATCTTCCTCTACTATGGAGATATTGTTTCCGCCGAGCGAATTCATATGAGAAGATACGGGAAGATCAAGAAAATCGAATGCCGACTTCCCCTCCTGTGCGTACGCAGCAACAGAAAACAGTATTATAATAAGTGCAAAAAAGTATCTCTTCATTACCGAACTATTATCCTCTTTCAAGACAAGGACCTTTATATCTGGCACGAACAGTATCTGCTATGCCGGCGCAATATTACAAAATAATAACGCAAAAAAATCGTTTACAGTATATAGCCGAACAAAATAAGAGAATATTTTAAAAGTTAGCATAATGATAATAGCACTAATAATAAGCGTGTTGTCATGTATTGCGAGTGCTTGAATAATGAGCTGTTATAAATTTTAAACATATTCGCAAGGCTATATTTATATTATAAGTGAATTAAAATATATACATTTGCCATAGGATCAATAATTATTGAACATTTTTTATTTAAAATGATATGTTAAAAACAGGAATTAAACTTTTTACAGTGGTCTTTTTATCACAATTAGCGACAGTATGCTTTGCGTACGATTTTTCGGTAGAAAACGATGGCACTAAGATTTATTACAAGATAAAAAATGCCATTGATACTGTCGCGGTAACAAGTAAAGATGATGCTTACGGTAGCTATTTTGGCGACGTAAATATACCCGACAGCGTTGTCTACGATGGTAAAACATACATAGTAGGAGAGATTGGTAACTCTGCATTTCGCAACTGCGAGTCGTTATCATCAGTCAAAATTCCCAATGGGGTTACGAGTATAGGCGATGATGCTTTCCGTAAATGTACACGCATTACTAATATTAAACTTCCAACAGGGCTCAAGACGATAGGTTATTACGCTTTTGGAATGACCGATCTTGACTCCATATCTGTTCCGTCCAAAGTAGAGGAGATAGGGGGGATGGCTTTTGCCGATTGCGCTAATCTCAAATCGGTAAAACTGCCGGACAAATTGAAGATAATAGACAACTATGCCTTTATGAACTGCCGCAATCTACGTACCCTTAATATCCCCGATAAAATAGAGATAATAGGTCGCAGTGCATTTTTTAATTGCGTATTGCTGGGCGAAGATGTATATATCGGAATAAATATAAAACGCATTGGGTTGTATGCGTTTGGAAATTGTTATAACATAAAGCGCGTACATTGTTTTGGAGAGATGTATATACCCTATTGCGAAGAGGGCGCATTTGGAGATGTAACGCCTATAAATAAGACACTTATAGTACCTTATGGATACAAAGAATCGTATACAAAACTACCTGTTTGGAAAGATTTTGAAAATGTAAAGGAAGAAGAATAATCTATGAATAGTATCGAAACATATACCGAGATTATAAATAAAGCTCTGTCCGGTATCTTATATACCACTGAACCATCAGGTCTTTACACTCCAATAAAGTATCAGTTGGATATGGGAGGAAAACGAGTTCGTCCATTGCTTGCCGTTATGGCTTGCGATGCACTTGGAGGAGATATATCAGAGGTTATTCAGCCGGCAATCGGTATTGAGATATTCCATAACTTTACACTTCTACACGATGATGTTATGGATAAAGCCGATATTCGTCGCGGACGTCCAACTGTCCATAAGGCGTGGAGTGAGAATGTCGCTATTCTTTCAGGTGATGCCATGCAGATAATCGCCTACCAGAAGATTGGAGAAACCCCTCGCGATAGGCTAAAAGAAGTATTATGCCATTTTACGGAGATAGCCCTTGAGATATGCGAAGGACAGCAGTATGACATGGAGTTTGAGATGCGCAGCAATGTGACAGAAGAAGAATATATTGAGATGATTCGTCTCAAAACAGCCGTTCTAATGGGGTGTGCTCTTAAGATAGGAGCAATAGTTGCCCGTGCATCGCAGGCTGAGATTGAGGCACTTTATAGGTTCGGAGAGAACCTTGGTATGGCATTCCAGTTGCAGGACGATTATCTCGATGTTTATGGCGATCCCATTAAGTTTGGTAAAAATATAGGAGGCGATATTTTAAATAACAAAAAAACTTATATGCTTATTTCGGCATGCCGCATTGCTGCCGGAGCTGAAAAAGAAGAGCTTTTGCGTTTATTGCAAACTGCAGCAACCGATCCCAATGCAAAGATAAAAGCAGTTACTGCAATATATACCAAACTTGGTATCGACCATCTTGCACGTCAAAAGATGGACTTATATTACCAAAATGCAATAAAAGAGTTGGATATTATTCCTGATAATTTATTACTTAAGCGTTTCTCTGCAGAACTCATGCAGCGACAATCATGATTTTCGATACACATACTCACATCTATCTTCAGGAATTTGATAATGACCGTGCCGAGGTAATGGAACGTGCCTCTCAGGCAGGTGTAAGCAGAATGATGCTTCCCAATGTAGACACCAAAACCATATATGATCTTAAGCAGACACTCTCCGCATATCCTTGTTGCATTGCCGCAATGGGGTTGCACCCTACATCTGTAAATGACGATTACAGAGAAGCTTTAAATACAGTTTGTCTGGAATTAGAGAGTGGCATTTATCGAGCAGTAGGTGAAGTGGGTGTCGATCTCTATTGGGACGCAACATTTCGCAGTCAGCAGATCACAGTATTTGAAGAACAGCTGAACTTCGCAAAAGAGAAGAATCTGCCAGTAATAGTTCATAGTCGCAATGCCTTTTCCGATACAATAGACTCCTTAAAAAGAGTGGGATGGAAGAAAATCATATTACATAGTTTCGGCGGTAGTGCAGGAGAAGTAAGAGAAGCATGTAGATGTTGCGATCCGTGGTTTGGAATAAATGGAGTTATAACATTTAAAAACTCCGATCTTGCCGACACGGTAAGAGAGATAGGGCTATCGCGCCTTTTAATTGAGACTGATGCCCCATACCTTGCACCGGTTCCCTATCGCGGAAAACGTAATGAGCCCTCATATATAACAAATACTATAAGCAGAGTAGCGGAAATCCTATCCGTCACGCCAGATATTGTTGCAGAGACAACATACAAGAATGCGAGTACTCTGTTTGGGGTTAAATAACTTTTTAGCACTATCATTAATAAAATCACATATTCACGATAGCAGCAATAAAAAAAGCCTCCTTATCAGAGGCTTAATAAATAATTTTGTTGCGGAATGGGGGGGATTCGAACCCCCGAACCGATTTTGTCGATTACACGCTTTCCAGGCGTGCCTCTTCAACCGCTCGAGCACCATTCCTTAATTCAGGCGCAAAGATATAAAATTAGCGGAGAACAACAAAATAAAATTGTCATTCTCCGCTGATTATACATCTTATATCCAATGCAATTATTTTATAACTTTTACGCTATTTCCGGCAATGTTTACAATAAATACTCCGTGGTCCTCAGCAGGGATGGAGAAGTTGTTTTCAGTATTTCCTGTGTATATCATAACTCCGGAGGCATTGTAAATAGATACTTTTCCGCAATAGCCGTTTATACATAGTTTGTCTCCTGAAAAAAATATTTTCACATTGTCCGTGTCAATATCCACCACACCGCTTATATCGTGATCTGCCACATATGGTGTTCCGGTTACCACTATGTCGTAAATATCAGGAATATTCTTGTCATTCCAGTTAATCCTTAGTGCTGATATATTTTTAAAAGCAGAGACATCCAACTCAGTCAGCGAATTGTTTAGTTTGCCCATATCAACTTCCTTTCCATTTGCAATCAATGTTATTGATGGAAGTTCGCTTCCATCCACGTACGAAGAGTTATGGAATATCTTTATCTTCTCAAAATTAAGGTTCTCAATAAACGAATATTTTATAAATCCATTTTTATCCCCATAATAAGATGTTGTAAGAAGTCGGTCATCCAAGGAGGCAGTATATTCACCCTTATTGTCGCAAGCTACGGTTATCTCTTTATTGCCTATAACTTTAAATTTGCTCATTTTAAGCCATTTGTCTCCGCTTACTGAAGTCTGGCGAAACTGTACATAACGTCCTCTCTTATATCCGGCGTAGCAGGAATAAAGTTGGGATTTTATATCAGCAGCCGAGAAATTTGCTATGGATTCCCATGAAGATGCATCTGGCGATATTTCTATTACGCAATTACCTGTTGGTTGATCATTACTATCAAATAGCAGTTCAATCTTGTATATTCCGTTTATATCACCCATATCCACTCTGATATAATCATCTGTGCGCTGTTCGCGGCTGCTCCAGAAGAAATTATTATTATTATAATTGATTATATTGTTTACGGAGTAAGACGAATACTGAGGTAAATTAGTGGTGGCGCTCAATAATTTTACCGGTCCACTGACAACCATTTTAGTGGATATGTTTTCTATCCTTATTGCCTTTGACACCCCGTGAGATACATTCCGTATTCTGAAGTAAGCCATCTCTATCTTTGTTTTGCCGTCAGGAGAAAATACAGTCCACTCCTTGCCGTTTACGGAGTATTCAAAGTCAAACTCATCCGGTATACTGCTTTCAGGGATATTTATTATAGTCTCTTTCAATTGATTAATATAAACGCCAATATATTCGCCTGTGGAGAGAGTAACACCACTGAGACCTGCTAGCGTTATCACGCCATCTAATGTTGTAAGTTTAGCAGCATCAGGTAGAGACTTCAGATTGTGTATTATCTCCGGAGTCCTTGTGCGGGCAGGGAGGGCAGGAGCATAACTCCTGTATTTATCCATTACGTAATTTACAAAAGGCTCCATGTGTTGTTGGGCAGGCTTAACATCAAAATAACGAATGCTTGCACTCGTTCCTGTACCCTCAAGTGTAAATGTAATGAAAGCCGGATCAGTGCTTAAGTTTTTGTATTCACGGCATATATTTGTATAATCCGTCCAGTTATTTAAGCTACCGGGGTTCTTCATCCATGTTAGTCCGGATTTTATTATATTACACATTGATTTCAACTTTCCGTTCCATTGGTTAATATCCTCGTACATAAGGGCGTATTCCCCATCCTTGCTGTTTTTCCATTCCTTTTCAATCAGCGAGCAGGCATCGTAAACTTTGCCTGTCTCTGAAATAAGAGATCTTGTCGTTGCTTCAGGAAGATTATGATCGCTGTAAGTTGATTTAAAAGATGTGTAAAGATTTTGCAATATATCAGGAGCTTTTGTTGGATCTACATTAATGCAAAATGTTCTGAAAGCATCACACAAAGTTTTATTTGAGGGAATAAATTCCGGGAAAAATGCCTCCCAGTTATTTTTTGCGTTAAATGCCGATGTGTTCCAGCAATAATCAGCCATTCCAAACATGAAGCCCTTAGAAGCTTCACCCTGTTGCATTGGATTTGATACTACCCCGCCCAAAGCAGTAATAGGCGCATTCTGTGCTGAAAAGCGGTATGTCATATCAAGCATATATAAAAAATCATCGTGATTGTCGTTACATGGATTATTCCACCATAATAGAGGGTTGCGTCCGATTGCATTTTTCATCGTCTGACAATCGGTCGCAGATATGTTTGACCATACATCGTTTCCGGTAAAGGCTACAATCACATCACTGTCAATATTCTTAATCTGAGCCAGAGTAGATGTTCCATGAAGCAAGCAGTATGCAGTAGGGACAAAAAACAGCGGAGAGACTTTGTCTTCTGTCTTTGTCGTTGAAGTAGCATATTTAGCCTTTAGTTTAGCCTGTACCTGTTTTGGCAGATAGGCCGTCATGGTTGCATTTGGCTGCGAAGACATATCATCTATAAATATTCCAAAACCCCTGACCCCAAGTTTATACATCTTATCAATTTTAATCATAATCTGCTCTATCCCCGGATCCATAGCCTCCTTGCTGTCGAAACTTATCCCATCGTGCATTGCCGGATGTATAGCCCATACAAAATTTACGTTGCAAGCTTTAGCCTTTTCTGTAATTCGTTTAAAATCGTCCTGTGTCAGCCACCCTTTTATATTTCTCTCCTCCTCTGTTATAGTCACCGGGTAATCATCTTTCCAGAATCCTGCATGGTACGGGTCTGATTTAGGTCCGTATATAAAAGTATTGAGCTTGTATAGTTTGAAAAACTCCATAAGAGATAGTATCCCTTCCACGCTGTATGGTTTTCCGTAATACCCTTCCACAATACCTCTGTATTGCATATACGAGTAATCTTGGACAGTTGCCGTTTTGAGTCTTTTCCCACCTGCCAGCATTTGCCTTAGCGTAGCAATACCGTAGAAAGCAGAACCGTCACCATCACCGAGAATTACCACTGCCCCGTTGGTTTTACCCATATTTACCTGTAAAATATATGGTGTGAATTTATTGTTTGCTGCGTTAAAAACATCGCGCGAGACACCTGAAGCCGAAGCAAAGGCATCTGCTTCCCCTCCCGATCCATTAACCCCTATATATATATAACTGTGCGTATTGTCGAATTTTGAAAACTCAGGAGTTATTCCCGCATCCGTAAGTACGCTCGATAAAAAATCCTTTACATTTTTGTTTATCCCCGATTCAAGGACAACGTTAACCGTTGAAGTAAGCATTATCTCTGTGCTGCCTTCAGTTATCTTTTGAGGAACAGGGAAAATTTTATAAGCTTTCGCTTCACCTACTACTAATATTATTGCTATTAACAGGTAAAATAATTTTTTCATACTTTATTTTAGTTTAAATTTCATCAGGTATTCACAAATAAGCACAACAACTCCATTTCTGCAAAGCTATGCAAAAACATTAAAGAGACAAAAAAATAGTCGATTTATTTTAAATAGGCTCTAAATACAGATAATTGTAGCGAATAAAAGGTCGTCCGCCTTTTTTTCCGGCAATGGTACGCGCACGTGCGCTGTCACAAGATATTTTCCCTACGCCTAAGAATACGTCGTTGGCATCATTAATCCTTACAATATCATCCTTTTCAAACTCTCCTTCTATCCTTGTAACACCAATGGGGAGAAGGCTTACAGCTTTATCTGAAAAGAGTCGTTCTTTGACATTGTCATTGATATACAGAGTCCCTTTGGCATAACCGTCAGAATGTGCGATCCACTTTTTTATGCTGGATAATTTGCGCTCAGAAGGTGTAAACTTAGTGCATACAATATCAGTTTCTGCATCCAGAAGGTCGGGTAGGATATTCTCCCTCTCACCGTTGGCAATTATTACTGTTATACCTTCACGTGCAACCTTGCGTGCTATATTACATTTGGTTATCATTCCACCACGCCCAAAGGAGGATTTTTTTGTTTGAATATAAGGAGCGAGGTCGCGGCTTTTTTCAGTTATTTCACGTATCACGTGGCTTGACTTATCTGTTGGATCACCATCAAATATGCCGTCTATATTGCTTAAGATAATAAGAGCCTCCATCCCCATCATTGTGGCAATAAGTCCTGAAAGCTCATCGTTATCTGTGAACATAAGTTCAGTAACGGCAACCGTATCATTTTCATTCACTATTGGAATAACACCGTTCTCAAGCATTACCTCAATGCACTGTTTTTGGTTAAGATACAGTCGGCGTGTCGAGAAGTCCTCTTTTGTAGTAAGTACCTGTCCGCAATTTATGCCAAGAGTTTTAAAAAGTTCGTAATAGTTATTAAGCAATTTAACCTGTCCCACGGCAGAGAAAAGCTGGCGAGCTTTCACGGCATCAAGTTTTTTTTCTATGTGTAGTTCGCCACGCCCCGATGCCACAGCCCCAGACGATACCAATATTACCTCCACACCATTTTTATGCAACTCTGCAATTTGCGATACAAGAGAATCCATGCGTGATATATTCAGCATACCGTCCTTACCGGTCAGTACGTTGCTTCCTATCTTTATTGTTACTCTTTTGTATCTGTACATAACTAACTCAAATATTGTTATTTCTTATCGGCACTGCGAATATCACAACGTTTTATTTTTCCACTTATGGTTTTCGGCAATTCGTCAACAAATTCAACAATTCGCGGATATTTGTACGGCGCTGTTACTCGTTTCACATGGTTTTGTATCTCCTTTATCAGATCTTCGCCAACTTTGTCTTTATACTCTTTAGATAGTACTATTGTCGCTTTCACAACTTGACCCCTTATTTCGTCGGGGACGCCTGTTATTGCGCATTCAACAACAGCCGGATGTGTCATAAGTGCACTTTCAACCTCAAACGGGCCTATGCGGTATCCCGAAGATTTTATAACATCATCGGCGCGCCCTACGAACCAAAAATACCCATCCTCATCGCGCCATGCAACATCTCCTGTATAATATATATTGTCATGATAAACCATGTTTGTAAGTTCCGGATCGCGGAAATATCCCTTAAACAAACCTAGCGGTTTTCCCTTATCGGTGCGTATTACTATTTGCCCCTGTTCACCATCTTCCGCCGGTCGTCCATCGGCAGTCAGCAGGTCAATATCATATTGAGGATTTCGTATTCCCATTGAGCCCGGTTTAGGAGTTACCCACGGATATGTCCCTACTGTAACAGTAGTTTCTGTCTGTCCGAATCCCTCCATAAGGCGAATACCGGTCAGTCTGTAAAACTCCTCATAAACATTAGGGTTAAGAGCTTCACCTGCAATTGTGCAGTACTTCAGCGATGAAATATCGTATTTAGTAAGATCTTCGCGGATAAAGAATCTAAATATAGTAGGCGGTGCGCAGAAAGAGTTTATCTTGTAACGGCTTATCATTTTAAGCACGTCATCTGCCGTAAACTTCTCGAAATCATACACAAATACTGTTGCCCCCACTATCCATTGTCCGTACAGTTTTCCCCATACGGCCTTTCCCCATCCTGTATCCGCCAAAGTAAGGTGTAAACTCTCAGGCGTGAGGTTATGCCAATAGGCGCCGGTAATTATGTGGCCGAGCGGATATGTAAAATCGTGTATTACCATTTTTGGATTTCCGGTTGTGCCAGATGTAAAGTAGAGCAACGAAGTGTCTTCGTTGCTGTTTGCCGATTCAGGGCGTTTGAACGGAGCCGCATCAGCAATTCCTTTGTGAAAATCATTCCATCCGTCCGGAATATCAGGTCCAATAGAAACAAGCATCTTTAGTGATGGAGATTTTGCTACTGAACGTCCTATATGTCCAACAACAATATCGTCCCCAACGGCAACAATCATCTTTATATCAGCAGCATTACAGCGGTAGATAATATCCTTTTCCGTAAGCAAGTGTGTTGCCGGAATACATACAGCCCCCAGTTTATGTAGGGCGATGATGGAGAACCAAAATTCGTAACGGCGTTTAAGAATAAGCATCACCATGTCACCGTGCCCTATTCCTAATGAACTGAAGTATGAGGCAGTTTTATCGCTTTCTCGTTTAATGTCGGCAAATGTGAAATCAATATGCTCTCCACGGTCGTTTGTCCAACATAGGGCAACTTTATCAGGCTCTTTTTCAGCCCATCCGTCAACAATATCGTATCCAAAATTAAAAACATCCGGAACTTTTATCTCGAAGTTTTTCATAAAGTCCTCCTGCGAGGAGAACGTTGTCTGTTTTACAAATCTCTCTAACATATATTCAAAATTGGGGTTTTGGAGCCCCTAACGTTAATTGAAAGCCGTTTTAAATTTTGTCCAAAATGGATTTAAACAATTTTCTAAATTATAATTGCAAGAAAACGCACGTTTTTGTCATCAAGAGCTTTCATTCCGTGTGGTCGTGTGGCATCAAAATATATGCTGTCTCCGGGATTAAGCGTAATCTCCTTTTCTCCTATTCTCAATAACATTTTACCATCAATTACAAGATTAAACTCCTGTCCTGAGTGTGTATTCAAATAAATAGGAGTTTCTGTTGCATGAGGCTCAACTGTTACAATGAAAGGGTCAGCCTTGCGGTTTATGAATCCTGAAGCCAGAGATTGATATTTGTAAACCGTTGTTCTCTCCATCGCTGCCCCTTGTCCGGCTCGAGTAAGGAAATAGCTGCTCATATGAGGTTCATCTCCAAACATCAATGTAGATAGGTCTATGCCACAAGCAAGGCTTATCTGATGCAGCGTGCTGACCGGAATATCATTGACGCCCGATTCAAAGTCACAATAATCCTTTTCAGAAATATTGCATATTCGCGCCATCTCTGAAGGTGCCAGATCAAGTGCGTCCCTCAGCCCCTTTAATCTGTTTGTAATCTGTTTAAATTGCTCTGTCATATCTATTAAATTCTTAACAAGTACCGGAAAAATATCCGTGCCGTTTTTTTGAAAGCAGTACAAGTAAAACACATGTCACCTATTCCACCTGTCGGGCACAAAATTACAAAAATAATATAAGAGCCGGTTTAAAATTCATAATAAATTATATTGCATTCAAAATATTAAGGATGCCTAATAGTTTAGATGCGTTGTATGTAGTAAAAAAACATAGATTTTTTTTGGTTTTGAAAATATTATTTATAACTTTGCCCCAAATAATATATAAAAAAAAGCCTTAATTCTCTATATATATGTATACGGAGGGCTTTTGAGTAGCTTTTATAGTTAAAAAAAGGATAACTCGGTAAATAGCAAAAAAACATTTGTATTTTATATATATAACATTGGAAGGCTAAAATATGGAACATATTTTAATTTGTTTATGTTATATGGCTATACTACTAAGTTACGATGACGGAATAGCTTTTTAAATTATGTAGAAGATAAGTATAACGACGATAATAACGACGATTAAAACAAATGTATATAATAAGGTATACAGAATAATTTTATGAAAAAACAATTTCTTTTTACTGTAATGCTCGCAGTTGCGGCATTATTTATCGGTCAGAGCGCTTTTGCAGAATATTGCAAAACGACAGAAACAAATACCCGTAATGATAGGTACTTGACCT
>JAVVOY010000030.1:0-658 GCA_036656055.1 Bacteroidales bacterium | reverse complement strand
GATAAAACCGCCTCTGCCCTTACTACCTCAGCAGGTGCTACAATAACCCCTGCTGTAACTTGGACTGGGTTTTGGATGAATGGATATATATGGGTTGATTATAATAAAAATCAGACATTTGAGAAAGACTTAGAAACCACAGGAGTTCCAAAAGCCACCAGTGAATTGGTTTCGTATACCTACTATGAGCATACAGTTGGTTCCGGTGTTGATAGTAAAGGTGCTTCTGTTGTTGGTGATGAGAAGCCGGAAAGACTTAATAGTTTACCTTTTAAGCTTCCTGCCGGATTATCCCCCGGCGATTACCGTGCCCGTCTTATTATTGCATGGAACAGTATAGATCCATGTGGATACTCAGGGATGGGAGGAAATGGTGGTTCTGTGGTAGACTTTACTATAAGAATCCCTGTTCCAAGTCGCACAATAACCCTTGAGGCTAAACCTACTATTGGTGGAACTGTAACAGGTGGCGGAACGGAAGTTGGTGCAATTGGATGTACCGCAGTGCCTAATGCAGGCTATCTGTTTGTAAATTGGACAAATAAAAATGGTGGCGCAGTAGTTTCTACATCTGCAACATATACCGATAATACGGACGGAAATAAAACCTTGATTGCAAACTTTGTCAAAGACACAAAACTAAGCCGAACAGGTTGGG
>JAVVOY010000029.1:0-26275 GCA_036656055.1 Bacteroidales bacterium | reverse complement strand
ACGTACACCATGACGGAAGCAACTCACATAAAACACAAGAAAACAACCTTGTTAAAACATTAGATACCGTAAAGTGCCTTTACGAGCACTGGCAGTTTTGTAAAGAGAACAGGTTCGACAAAATCCTGATGGAAAAGATAGAACCCTGCTTGCGAGCTGAATTAACAAAGGGGATAATGCTCGCCGATACAACAGGTGCAGAATATGCAGAATTAGACAAAATAAGAAATGCAGTATTAACAGATAAACAACAAAACAATGAGAAGAAATAAAAGATTTATAGCCGGATCTTATACATCGCAGATAGACAATAACGAAATGCAAGTAATATACTATTTTGGCGGTGCATCGACAGGAGAGAATAAAACAGTAGAAATTGAAGGTACGGAAGTAACTCTTACCGAGTACGAAGAAAATCAATTCATATTTTGGGGACAACCCTCTGATTGCGATGCTGAAAAGATGAAATCGGTATTTATCCGTGAGTATTTGGAATATAAGGGTTGCGGTATAAATGAACAGATAGCAGCAATGGCAAATGGTGGAATAGACCTAACGGTATACCAAGCGCTACGCGCAGAAGCCAAAACCAAAGTTGCTGAATTTCTGACGGCATGGAATATATATTTATCTAAATCGAAAGATAGTATAACCGACAAATAAAATGGCTGACTGGTTTACCATAATAAGTGCCATAGGTGGCTTTGAGGCGGTGAAGTGGGGCATTACCTACTTTGCCACCCGAGGTAGCTTTAAAAAGCGCGAAGCAGCGGAAGCACAAAAAGAAGAAGCCGCAGCCGATGCCGCCGATCAGGACAACCGTCAACGGCAGGTAGACTGGTTAGAAAAACGTATCAGCGAACGCGATGCCAAAATAGACAGTCTCTACATAGAGTTGCGCGCAGAACAGGGCAAACTTCTAACCGAGATATACAAACGTCATGAACAGGAGTTACAGCTTAAAGAGTTGGAGGTAAAACGTTGCGAAATCCGTAAGTGTAGCAATCGCAAACCACCAGGAGATTTTTAAACACAAAAAAAGACCCAAAATTATGATAAAAAAATCAGACAATCAGGACATAGAATTTATTGTTTCTCCGCTTGTATTAGATAACACACCTGTAAATCCACTTACAACATCGTGGAAATTGGAGATGTGGACAGGTAGTAATAATAAAATAATAATAGAAAGATCAGATGGAGAACCACTAAGTACAGGACAAATAGAGGCGAAATGTACCTCTTCGGCATCAGATATAAGAATATATGCAAAAGGGAGCAAGACCCCGTACGGGAAAGGCAATCTGTATGCACTGTTTACCTTGTACGCTTATAATGTAAATTTCCCAGATGGTAAGCAGATAATTAAAACTTTAGATATAAATACTAATATAATTATAATATAATCATGGCGGAGAAGATAGAGACAAATTTAATAAGTATCCCTTCCCAAGTCTCAGGTGTGAACATTGAAATAGCCGTGCCTGCTATAATAAAAGAGGTAAAAGTAGACAGCAATAATTATGTTTACGTAGCCCAACCTATTCCACCATATGGCATAAACGATATCTGGTTAAAATCAAACGGAGACATACTTGTATGTAAAGCAGAGAGGGGATTTGGAGATTACAATCGTGCGGACTGGATAAAGATAGGAAATTATACTGTCCCATCCGCCCTTGAAGATTACGTGCAAAATGCAGTTTACACCCAAAAAATAGATGAGTTGCAGACTCAGATAGATGGAAAAATTGAGAGTTTCTTTTACGATTATGATCCCATGGATACCAATGCTCCTGCTAACGAATGGTTAAATGCAGTAGAAAAAGAGAAGCACCGGAATGACACCTTTACCAATAACGTAAGCGGTTATTCATGGCGTTGGGCAAAAAATGGATCGGGTTACACATGGGTAAGAATAGATGACCCCAATGCCGTAGAGGCATTGAAAATTGCAGGAAACGCTAAAGATACAGCCGATGGTAAACGCCGTATCTTTACAACCACGCCGACACCCCCCTACGATGCCGGTGATCTTTGGCCGCAAGGAATAGATGGTGATATAATGACTTGCCAGACCTCACGATTAATCGGAAATTATGTGGCATCTGATTGGGTAAAGGCGAGCAAATATACAGATGATACAGCAGCAATAATAGCACGACAAGAAGCCGCTTCCGCCAAAAAATATGCGAAGGACAATGTAGTAGCAATCAATACACAGCTTGACCAAAAAGCTGAAAGTTGGTATCAGGATACAGATCCAAGTACAGCATGGACAACAGAGGATGAAAAGAAAAAGCACATAGCCGATATTTGGAAAAATACGAATTCCACAACTGCAATTAACGGTGTAAGAGCGCGCCAGACAGCAATATGGAGCGGAGAGACGTGGACCGTGGATGAAACCATACCAGATGCAGTCTTTGACAAGATAGACAGCAAGGCAGATATATTTGTGTCAAAACCAACATCGTATAGGATTAATGATATTTGGTTTGTAGAAAACGATATAGTGATTCCGCCATATAAAGTTGGAGATATGTTAGTTAGTAATACAACATCATCTCAATATAATGCGGATCATTGGAGCAAAAAGATACGTTATACCGATGACAGCGCAACAGAATATATGCGTAATGCTCTCTCGCCGGCAATAGAAGGAAGCACTCAAATAGATGGAGGTTTACTTTTATCAAATTTTATGGGAGTGAAAGATGCGCCTGGTAATATAATTGCCGGAATGATAGGATACCTCCCATCAGGTGAAGCTGATTTTCCCGTTTTATTTGCCGGAGCAGAAAATATGGATAAAGTAAACAATGCCAAATTTCGCGTATATCAGAAGAGCGGAGATGTTATTGTCGGTACGCGAAACGAGAATTTCATGAAATTACTTTGTGAAAAAGATATAGCCAAGATAGAATTTTATGGCAACAACGAGATTGGAGAAAATCCGTATGTAATGAGTATTAGTTCCGACAATATAAACGACTTATCACAAATAGCAGCACAGGAAAGAGTGTTATCTGGAATTAGGCATCAATCAACAACCCCCAGTAGTTACAAAAGTACGTTAAATATAGGACCTAATACAGTTAGGGGAGAAGATGAAATTACGATTTTAGAAAATATTGATGTTAATGAAAAAGATAAATTAACTATCCCTTTTATTGGGTTTCGTATTCTTTGTGGTGAAACAGAAAAACCTCAAAATATATCAGTGAATGAAAGAATATCTATACACATTAGTTTAATTTTTCATAATATAGTCACAGGAGAAGATCATACTATTTATAAATTATTAGATGATGAGGGCACATTACCCGATAGCACAATTAGTTATTACAGTATTGCAAAAATAAATAATAACTTAAAAATAGATATTGAAAAAGGAAGATGGAATTTTAAAATTAGAACAACAATAGGAATAAATTCCCAATCTACTAATATGGTGGCAATACCATATATGATAAGTTTCTTGTGTACCCCATATATCGTAAATTATAAAAAGAGATTTGAGTATCATCCTAATGCTATTATATTACAACATGATGCAAATAATATGTTCGCAATGGTAGCAAACGGCAACAATACAATAGTAAGGGCAAAAAGCGGTTACTATGGGCTAAACATAACAAATAAAGGAATACAAATAAGATTAGGTCAAGGAGCATGGCACGATATAGGAAAAGATTCTAATGGTTTCTTAAAAGTAGGTGAGCCAACAGATGTTTACGATGGTTAGTTCGTAATTTAAAATGGGATCAAAGAGTGGGTGTAATGAAGGTTTTTAGATTAATAAAAACAAGAGATGAAAAGTAAATATTTTAAAACAGAAGAGTTAGTTTGTCGGCATGTTTACGCCAAATTCGGGGAGCAGGCGGAGATGTTTATTGATAGTAGATTATTTGAAACGTTGGATATAATTCGTGAAAAAATATTATGCGTGCCAATGATTGTAAACAACTGGAAGTCGGATGGGCAATTCTCGCAACGAGGGTTAAGGTGTAATTGCTGCCAGATAGTAAAGAGCAAAACAGCGCCGTACCTCTCTGCCCATGTGTTAGGCAAAGCGGTTGATTTTGATGCAAAATGGATGACGGCAGAGCAGGCACGGCAGGCGATAATCAAAGCACAGATTCTTTTACCTTACCCTATAAGGCTCGAAAGCGGTGTATCGTGGGTGCATCTCGATGTTTACGATGCAGGTAATAAGGTAACTATGTTTAAAGGGTAATTATTAAGAGTTTGTAATGCAATTTAGCATTACAAACTCTTAATACGCCATTCAAGCTCTTTTTGTCTTTCGGCATCCCAATACCCGCAATCCAGTTCAAAAAACGTTGATGTGTATGGTATTGTAAGAGGGGTCTTTATTATAATGACATTAAACATTCTGCTAGCCTTATCGAGGAGGGTAATGAGCTCTTCATGTGGGATATAGGTTGCTTTAACTGCGCTAATATCATCTCTTAATTTTGATATTCCGGGGACCATATCTTCAGTCACAAATTCAAGCTCTTTGTCGCGGTAGATGTGCGCAAATATATGTGGAGCATCTTCTATCATATTTTCAACCGCCTTTACAACTTTTTCGTAAGGTTCATCGGCAAACAAGGTGGTTATTCCGTCTTTTGACTGGAGTGGATATGCCATATCTGTCACTACGATCCAGTTACGGTGACCTAAGAGTGGCAATCTATCTGCGATAATATCGTACCAATTTTTGTTTGGCTTATTCTCTATTGCTGACATATCATTAAGGGTTATTGGACTTTATAAAAAATAGACATAAGATATAATTTGAAAATTTCATGTAATATTTATACAATATACAAATAAACGTACCAATAATTCTTTTTGTTTGTTATTCTGCTAATTTCAAGCCATTAATTTTGTTCCAGTCTCCGCGAGTAAAATCCGGTACTTTAACCTGTGCGCTACCGTTTTCTATTGATGCCCCTGATAATTCGGTCAGGCATGACCATTCGGCTGCATCATACACGTCCTGATCTAATGGTAGTCCGTTTTTAAGGCAGTAAATCATGCGATAATCCATTATAAAATCCATTCCACCGTGTCCACCTACCTTACTTGCTATGTTTTCCAGTTTTTTTGTGATAGGATGCTTGTAGCGTTCCATAAGTTCTACTCTTACAGCTTCAGGCACGAATTCATGTCCTTCAAGATTGTCGTATTTTGATGCAATATTTTTGTTTGTAATCTCTTTTCCTACAACATATCCCTCTATCGGATATTTATTTGCAAATCCTTCTGTTCCGGTCAATTGATAAAGACGGTTGTAGGGGCGTGGGGTATATACGTTGTGTTGTATTTGCATCATTTTGTTGTTATTAGTGCGTATAAGTGTAACCGTGTGATCCCCATCGGCAAATTTATCGACTTTCATAATTTTCTTTGCTGTGGCAAGACCGTTTATCGATTTTGTGTCCATAGATACGAGATAATTCATTTTGTCTCCTCGGTGAATATTGAGAGCCTGACAGATTGGACCGATTCCATGTGTAGGGTAATTATCTCCCCTGTTTTTTTGGTTGTAGTCTAGTCGCCAGTTCCCCTGATATGAAGTCCAAAAATCGTCTAAATTATGAATATATGCCCCCTCTGCATAAATTATATCGCCGAAAACACCCTGTTGTGCCATGTTTAGGGTTGTGAGTTCAAAGAGGTCATAAACGCAGTTCTCAAGCATCATGCAATGTCGTTGCATTCGCTCTGCGGTATCTACAAGTTTCCAGCACTCTTCTATGCTCATTGCTGCCGGTACCTCTACTGCAACGTGTTTGCCATGTTCCATTGCATATACAGCCATTGGTGTGTGGTGTAACCACGGAGTAGCAATATAAACAAGGTCTATATCGTCTCTTTGACATAATTCTTTCCACCCCTCTTCTCCGCTGTATGTGGCAGCTCGTGGCAGACCGGCATTATCAAGTATATTCTGCGATTTTTCAATGCGGTCGGGATATAAATCGCAAAGGGCTACTACTTTTATGCTGTCTATATGTGTAAATCTCTCCACAGCACCGGGACCTCGCATTCCTAAGCCAATAAATCCTACACGGACAGTATCCATTGGAGCTGTTCTAAGGCCTAGTACGGATTTTTGTCCTTTTTCACGAACCGGTTCATTAAACTCGATTATTCCGTCAATAATTTTGTAGCTTTTATTTGTTTTACCGAAAGAAGATCCGATACTGATTATTATTGCTGTTGCAATGAGGATAATGTTTTTTGTTTTTGATGCCATAGGTTCCAATATTTATTATTTTAAACGTCAAGTTATTTCTGTCTGAAACGGTATGTTATTGTTCCTTGCTGATTGCTTTTACTTGAAGTGGTTCCGAATAAAGCTTTTCGTGCGCTCTCAACTGCTCTTGTCCTGAGGGTTTTGTTTGAATATGCTGTTCCGTTACTTCCTATCGGGGTAGTATATGCCTGAATAACACGCCCTTCTTGGTTTACTGTTATTAACACAGCAATAACCCCTTCATCGTTACTGTTATCATATTCAGGTCTGGGGAGAGTTTCTCCTTTTCTTAGTCCGCGCCCACCGAGGTCGTAACTTCCATAGCCAGCATTTCCGCTTACAGCACCTGATTCTGAATTACCGTTAGGGCTCCCCTCTGATTTTCCGTTACTTGTTGTAGATTCTCCCCCTTTAAATGCTCCGGCAACAAGATTGTCTATTTTGTTTTTCTCTTCTGCTTCTACTTTTGCTTGTCTTTCTACCGCTACTTGTTCACTCCTCTTTTTTTTGTCGGTGTTACTTTCAAGAGTTATGCTCTTTTCGGTACTTTGTGTGATGGCATCTTGTGTGTTTTCTGTTGTTGTTATTGGCGTGCTTTCTGCTGATCCTTGCTTATTATCCTGATAACCGTCAATATCGCCCATTATTACCAAAATACCCCCTCCATTATCTTGTGGCTGCACTGGTATGTTGATTTTCATCAGAATAAGCAATGCAATTATGACGGTGTGAAATATTATACTTCCTGCTAACCCGTATATTTTGCCATTTCTTTCCGATGATTTCATAGTGGCTTATTTTGAAACTGGGCGTGTTGCCAATACCATTTTTATGCGGTTTGCCGCCCCTATGCCTAATACTTTAACTACTTCGCCGTATGGAACCGTTTCATCGGCGTAAAGGGTTACGAATGTATCTTCGCTATCATTGTACAATGCGCTGAGTCTTATCTCCAGTTCAGTCAGCGAAACTTGTTCAGGAGTTTGGTCTTTGCTTGCTATATAATGATTAAGGTCACTGTCAATAGTAATTAATGCAACAGGAGTTGTTGCCGTAACTTGGTTTTTGCTTTGTGGTAACAGTACTTTTATTGCATTTGGAAATACTATTGTAGATGTTACCATAAAGAAAATAAGTAGCAGGAATATGACATCTGTCATTGATGCCATACTGAATGATGCGTTTATACGATTTCTTCTTTTTAGTGACATATCTTACTGAGCAGGTTCGTTTAATAAATCCATAAACTCCATTGTCTTTGCTTCAAGGTTATTTACTACGCCGTCAACACGGGCTACAAGATAGTTGTAAGCAAACAGGGCTATTATACCAACAATAAGTCCAGCAACTGTGGTAACCAGCGCCTCGTATATGCCAGTTGATAGTACCGTTATATCGGCACTGCTTCCCGCTTCTGCCATGCTGTAAAATGCTCGTACCATACCTGTTACAGTTCCTAGGAATCCTAACATTGGCGCGCCGGCAGCGGCAGTTGCAAGCCACGGGAAACCGCGTTCAAGTTTTGCTACCTCAAGGTTACCGGTGTTCTCAATGGCTACCAGAACGTCGTTCATCGGTCGCCCTAACCGAGAAATCCCTTTCTCTATAAGTCTTGCATACGGAGTATCGCTTTTTTTGCAAAGAGTACGGGCCGCATCTATATCTCCTTCATGTATGTAATCTTTTATGCGGAGCATGAAAGTATTGTCTTCATATGCAGCTTTACGTATTGCTATATATCTTTCGATAAATACATAAATTGCAATTACGGATAACAATAAGAGAGGGATCATTATTATTCCACCTTTTAGTGTTAAATTCCATAAATCTGGGTTTGTTTCTACTGTTTTGGCTGCAACATCTATTGGAGCAACCATAGAGGCATCGGCAAGAATAGTTAATAATGAGTACATAACTGTCAGATATTTTTATTGTTGTTTTAAGCAATCCTTATACTTCTTTATTGCATCTTTAAGTCCCATATATAAGGCATCGCAGATAAGTGCATGCCCTATTGAAACCTCATTTATCCATGGAATTATCTGTGCAAAATATTTTAGGTTCTCAAGATTTAGATCATGTCCTGCATTAACTCCAAGACCCAATGAACGTGCTTGTTGTGCCGCATCTATAAATGGTTTTATGGCCTCTTCACGATTTTTTTTATACCCTGAAGCATATGGTTCCGTATAAAGCTCTACACGGTCTGCACCGCATTTTGCAGCCCACTTTATCATTTCCGGATTTGGATCGACAAATATAGAAGTCCTGATACCGACATTTTTGAATTTATTGATTGTCTCAGTAAGAAAATCAAAATTATCGCGAGTATTCCACCCGGCATTTGATGTTATAGCATCCGGTGCATCCGGAACAAGGGTTACCTGTGAGGGTTTTATTTGTAAAACTTTTTCGGTGAAACGAGGTGTAGGATTTCCTTCGATGTTTAATTCAGTTTTGAGGTTAGGTCTCAATATATCCAGATCGGCGTAACGTATATGACGTTCGTCCGGTCTTGGATGAACCGTTATTCCGTTAGCACCGAAACTTTCACAGTCTAAAGCAACCTGAAGAATATCGGGACGGTTACCACCACGCGCATTTCTGATTGTTGCGACCTTATTTATATTTACGCTTAATTGTGTCATAATTATTTTGGGGAATCTTTTTTATTTGGACTTTTAACTTGGTGTATAAAAATATAAGATTTTCAGTATCTTTGCGGATGTAAGAGAAAATCTTCATATTCGATTCTGATAAACTCTTTTTATTTTGTATCACTGTTAATAAATCCTTTTGCAAAAGTAATATCTTTTGTCAATATGAAGAAGAAAATAATAATTAAGAATAACTTTATCGCAAATATCTGTCAGGCAAAATGAAAATAGCTGTATTCGGCAATATATATCAAACTGAGAAGAGTGCTTCAGCCAAGGTCTTTTTCGAGGCGCTGTCAAGGCATAATGCCCAAATATTTATTGACAGTGAATTTTCTTCTTTTTTAAATAATAATGGTTTACACCAAACTTCTGTAATAGAATTTTGTGATGATTTATTTGATGCCGATATTGCCGTAAGTATTGGAGGAGATGGTACATTCCTTAAGACAGCTGAGCGTATAGCCGGAAAACAGATACCTATTCTTGGTATAAATGCAGGGAGGCTGGGATTTCTTGCCGATGTTTCCCGTAATGAAGTGGAATCTGTCGTAGAAGAATTGTTTTCAGGTAAATATCGCACAGAAGAGCGTACAATGTTGGAGATTTCAGCAGGAAACCTCCCCGATGATTATTGTAAATATGCCCTTAATGAAGTTGCCGTACTCAAGCAGGACAGTTCTTCAATGATAACTATAAACACGTGGTTAGGCGAAAATTATCTTAACTCTTACCAAGCCGATGGTCTTATTATTGCAACACCAACCGGTTCTACCGGTTACTCGCTTAGTGTGGGAGGACCGGTGCTTATGCCCGGAGCATCAGATTTTGTAATATCTCCGGTTGCTCCACATTCGCTTAATGTACGTCCGTTGGTTATTCCCGACAATGACGAAATTATGCTCTCGGTAAACAGCCGTACCGGAAACTATCTTGTCAGCCTTGATGGTCGTTCTACCGTTATGAAGAGCGGCGACAAGTTGTTTTTACGCAAAGCCACATTTAAAACAATAGTCGTCAAACGTAATTCACATAACTTTCTTGACACGTTACGCAACAAGCTAATGTGGGGAGCCGACAAACGTAATTGATATGGTATCGTTTATTATCAGTGATGATGAATTTGGCGATATAACAGTAAAGCCAGATTCTATGGCTGCACGTTATATCTTTCGGGTAAAATCAGGAAGGATCATTGCAACCATTCCGTCTCGTGCTAAAGAAAAAGAGTTGATCGCAGTTCTTGAAGAAAAACGAGCGGATATCAGAAAACTATGGCTTCGCCGGCGCGATGATTGCCTTTCAGTAGGAGATGTAATAGAGACCCGTTGTTTTACGATAATTATTAATTCTCATTCGGGAAAGAATATTTTGTATAACCTTAAAGATGGTGCTCTTTATGTCCTTTTTCCGGTTAGCGCAGATATTTCAGATGAAATAATTCAGAATAAATTAAAAACCGGCATAATGAGTTTCATTAGGCGTTCATCTGAAGTATATCTAAAAGAGCGTCTTGACAACATCTCGTCTACCCTTAAACTTAACTATCGAGGTTTTTCAGTCTCATACGGTCGGTCAAGATTAGGGAAATGCGATGTCAACCGTAATATAACACTCTCGTGTTATCTGATGTTTTACCCTCAGCAACTTATAGACTACGTTGTAATGCATGAATTGGCACATCTTACCGAGATGAACCATAGCGAAGATTTTCATCGGTTGTGCAATAGTTATTGTGGTGGTAATGAGAAATCGCTTCAGAGCCAATTGCGCACATTTCCACGTCCGATATAGAAATTTGTTTTTTCATTAATGCCAGTTTCTCCAGTTTTTAATAAAAAGTTACCATTGTTTTGTAATGCTTTAGTTTAATTCATATCTTAAAAACACTTTGCCGAAGAAAAAAAGCATAGATTTATCATTTTATCAGTTGGTAATAACCATTATATATTAGAAATATATATAACGGATTTGCATATATTCAATAAAAATTTATACCTTTGCCACATGATTAAGGAGGAGGGGGCAGAAGAGCCCCCTTGTTTTTTGCCCACCTTAAGGTGGTTGCTTTGTTAGAATTGTTTTTATGATTGACGCAGAAGAGATAAAAAAAACGGTAAATTTAGCGTTAGGTGAAGGTTCTGCCTTTTTGGTAGATGTTGTTATCAACGCAGCAAACGATATTGTAGTCACAATTGATGACGACAAGAGTGTAGATGTTGAAATGTGCGAAAAACTGCACCGGGATATAGAGGCTGCGTTTGATCGCGATAAAGAAGATTATTCACTTGAAGTTGGCTCAGCCGGCTTAACAGCACCATTAACATTGCCACGCCAGTATCGCAAAAATATTGGAGGCATGATTGAGGTGCTTACCTGCGGAGGTAAAAAAATACAAGGAGAGCTAAAATCGGTAGGAGACGAAGGTTTCTCCATCGCCATTACCCGTAAGATTAAGCCCGAAGGAGCAAAACGTAAAATTGATATAACAGAAGAGGCTCAATACCTTTACACCGATGTAAAATATGTAAAAAATTTAATAATATTCAAATAACAATGGCAAAGAAAGAGTCAATGAACAGTATGATTGAGACGTTCTCGGAGTTCAAGGAGTTGAAAAATATCGACAGGACGACTTTAGTCAGCGTATTAGAAGAGTCTTTCCGTAGCGTGCTGGCAAAGATGTACGGAACGGATGAAAATTTGGACGTAATTGTGAATCCCGATAAAGGGGACTGCGAAATTTGGCGTAACCGCGAAGTTGTAGCAGACGGAGATGTTACCGATCCAAACTTGCAAATATCACTTTCAGACGCAAAAAAGATAGATAAAGATTACGAAGTAGGCGAAGAAGTAGCAGAAGAGGTGTTCTTCTCCGGATTTGATCGCCGTACTATTCTTAACCTGCGCCAGACGCTTTCATCAAAGATACTCGAGCTTCAAAAAGATGCCATATATAATATTTATAAAGATAAGATAGGCGAAATTGTAAACGGAGAAGTTTATCAGATATGGAAGAAAGAGATACTTCTCATTGACGATGAAGGAACAGAGTTAATCCTTCCTAAAGAAGAGCAGATACCAAATGATTTTTTCCGCAAAGGGGATTCAGTCCGTGCAGTTGTTGCGCGCGTTGATAACATAAACAACACCCCGAAGATTATAATTTCGCGTGCATCAGAGGTTTTCCTCAAACGTCTTTTTGAACTTGAGGTACCAGAAATACACGATGGTCTAATAATGATTCGTCGCGTAGCCCGTATTCCGGGAGAAAGGGCAAAGATTGCCGTTGAGTCTTACGATGAGCGAGTAGACCCGGTAGGAGCCTGCGTAGGAGTCAAAGGATCACGTATACATGGAGTTGTAAGGGAGTTGTGTAATGAGAATATCGATGTTATAAACTTCACCAACAATAACGTCTTATTTATACAACGTGCCTTAAGCCCGGCAAAAGTATCTACCTCGGCGATACGCATAGACGAAGAAGCAAAGCGTGCAGAGGTACTTTTGCGCCCAGAAGAGATGTCGTTAGCCATTGGAAAAGAAGGATTCAATATTCGTCTGGCAAATATGCTTACCGGGTACAATATAGATGTCTTCCGTGATACCGATGAAGCAGGAGAGGAGGACATTTACCTTGAAGAGTTCAATGACGAAATAGATGCATGGATAATAGAAGCCCTTAAGGGGATAAAATGCAATACAGCAAAAGAGGTTTTGGCAATATCACGCGAAGAGTTGTTAGAAAAAACTGATTTGGAAGAAGATACAGTTGACGAAGTATTAAGGATACTGTCATTAGAGTTTGAAAAATAATTTCTATAACTAACGGTGTCAAGAAGCTCTTTTTCGATAATAAAAAACAACATATATGATAAGACTAAATAAGGTAACGCGCGATTTAAACGTAGGCATGCAAACACTAGTTGCGTTCTTACAGAAGAACGGTTTTACTGCTGGTGATTATGGTCCCAACACCAAAATCACAGAAGAGCAGTATACCCTTTTGGTAAAAGAATTCAGTAACGATAAGAGCATGAAACAGGAATCCGAACGAATATCGCAGGACCGTCACAAAAAGGATAAAAATCTTAATGCGACATTGGATGAAAACGAAAAAGAGATTTCCAATAAAGAAGACAAAAAAGATATTGAAAAAACAGAAGAGGAGTCTGTGCTAATTGAAGAAAAACCGTTAAAATTACATATTAAGACAGTGGGAAAGATAGATTTGGACTCTATCGGAAAAAAGAGAGAATACAAACCATTGCCAGAAAGTGTTAAAAATATTCCGTTACCCGATACAGTGGAGTCAAAATCCGTGCAAGAAGAAGTTGTTTCAACTTCTCCGCAATTACCTATTATTCCTAAACAAGAGCCAAAACCCAAACATAAGCCCACTCCCGAATTGAAACCTAAGGCAAAAATAAATCCAGAGCAAAAGCAAGAGCTTAAGCCAGAACAGAAAGTGGAGGTTGTACCAGTAAAAGAGGTGCAGATACCTGATCCTAACGTTGCTCCTGTGCAACCAGTGCACAAAAAAGTTGAAATATTCAACCTTGGAACACCTACACCTACTACCTCATTCAATATAGTAGGAAAGATAGACCTTGATGCTATCAACCAGAAGACGCGTCCCCAGAAAAAGAGTAAAGAAGAACGTCAGAAAGAGAGAGACGAGAAAGATAAGCAGCGCAGCGAGATGTTTAAACGTCCGGTTGGAATAATCTCGACACCGGAAGGAGAACGTAAAAAGCGCAAACGTATACAGAAAGATAAGATAGATATAACAACTCCGGTTGTGCCATCGGGAGACAATCGTCCACGTTTTACAAAGCCACAACCCAAAGGAAGACCACTACGTCCGGTAAAGGCGGCCGTTTCAGAGGTGGATGTACAAAAGCAAATAAAAGAGACATTGGCGCGCCTTACCTCAAAAGGAGCCGCGCAGAAAAAGAGTGCAAGATGGCGTAAAGAAAAACGTGACGCATTCACTGTGCGAGAACAAGAATTGGCAGAGCAGGAGCGATTGGACAGTAAGGTACTTAAAATAACCGAATTTGTCACGGCCAATGACCTTGCCGTTATGATGGGTGTAGAGGTCAATAAGATAATCTCAACGTGCATGAGCATAGGGATGATGGTATCCATAAATCAACGTTTAGATGCCGAAACAATAAACATTGTAGCAGAAGAGTTTAGCTACAAGACAGAATATGTAAGTGCCGATGTAGTTTCATCCATAGAACATTCAGACGAAGAAGGAGATGTTATTCCGCGCCCACCTATTGTAACCGTAATGGGACATGTCGATCACGGAAAAACCTCACTTCTCGACTATATCCGTAGTGCTAACGTAATAGCAGGCGAAGCCGGAGGTATAACACAGCATATCGGAGCATACAACGTAAAACTCGAAGACGGTCGTAGGATAACCTTTCTTGACACCCCAGGGCATGAAGCATTTACAGCCATGCGTGCACGCGGAGCCAAGGTGACCGACATTGCAATTATTATAGTCGCTGCCGATGATAATGTTATGCCCCAAACCGTAGAGGCGATAAACCATGCCTCAGCTGCCGGCGTACCTATTGTATTCGCAATAAATAAGGTTGACAAACCCAATGCTAATCCCGAAAAAATAAAAGAAGAATTAGCAAACATGAATTATCTTGTAGAAGATTGGGGCGGAAAATACCAATCTCAGGATATTTCGGCAAAGAAAGGGACAGGCGTCCTCGAACTTATGGAGAAAGTGCTTCTTGAAGCAGAAATATTAGATCTCAAAGCTAATCCCGATTGTAAAGCCAGAGGTTCTATCATAGAATCCACATTGGATAAAGGACGAGGATACGTTGCAACGATACTCGTAGAGAACGGAACACTTAATGTAGGAGATGTTGTTCTTGCCGGCACACATTACGGTCGCGTAAAAGCTATGTTCAACGAACGTAATACAAAAATAACCAAAGCAGGTCCGGCAGCTCCGGCGTTGATTCTCGGTTTTAACGGAGCCCCACAGGCAGGAGACATATTTAACGTACTCGATACCGAGCAAGAGGCGCGCGAACTAGCTAACAAACGCGAGCAATTACAGCGCGAGTTAGGATTGCGTACACACAAGCGCCTTACACTTGATGATATAGGTAGACGTATAGCAATAGGAAACTTCCAGCAGTTAAATATAGTTGTAAAAGCCGATGTGGACGGTTCAGTAGAAGCACTCAGCGATTCGCTGATAAGGCTCTCAACCGAGCAAATACAGGTAAATGTTATACATCAAGGCGTAGGACAAATATCCGAATCTGATGTAACACTTGCGGCAGCATCCGATGCCATAATAGTAGGTTTTCAGGTACGCCCGTCAGTAGCAGCACGTAAAGAGGCTGAACGCGAAGGTGTGGATATACGCCTATACTCAATCATTTACGATGCAATAGAGGAAGTTAAAGCCGCAATGGAAGGTATGCTTTCGCCAGAGATAAAAGAAGAGGTTAAATCAACAGTAGAAGTACGCGATACATTCTATATATCAAAGATTGGTACCATTGCAGGATGTGCAGTAAAAGACGGAAAGATAAAGCGAGGCAACAGAATCAGGCTTATCCGCGACGGAATTGTAATATATACAGGAGAGTTAGCATCCCTTAAGCGTATGAAAGACGATGTAAAAGAAGTAGCCTCAGGCTACGAATGCGGATTGAGCATAGCGAATTATAACGATGTAAAAGTAGGAGATATAATAGAATCTTACGAAGAGATAGAGGTAAAGCAGACCCTTTAGTTAATGTACATTTAAAGAAGGCTCCTTTACGTCTTAATTTGCAAAAAAAATGAGTATTTATAGATAATTTACAATAATCATCTTCATCATTTAAAACAGAAGGAGATACCGTTATGAACATATTTAATATAATTTTAACGGCAGTATTAATGTTTTCGTTGGTACATGGTTTCATATCAGGTCTTCTGAAACAGATTGGGATAATATTTGGATTAATACTCGGAGTTCTATTTACTAATCTACTTTCACCCTATACAGAGCAGATCCTTGCATGGGCATCTAATGAAAGAGTACATGCCACAGAGCATGTCTCATATGTAATAACATTTGTTGTAATATTCCTTGCGGTAAATATAGCAGCATTATTTATGTATAAAACTTCGCAGGCACTTAAGATAGGATGGATAGACCACCTGGGTGGAGCGTTGTTCGGATTCGTAAAATACCTCTTAATTGTAAGCATACTGCTTAATACATACATTGTGGCATATAATTTCTTAAAGGGATACAACCCAGTTCCCCTCGGAGGAAAGTTTTACGATACGGCCGTAAGTTTCGCTCCTAAAATGATAGAGTATGCAAAAGAATATGGCGTAGGCGTAAAATCGAGAACAATAGAATAAGAGACTCTTATAATCCCCTCATTTGAGAGTAGAATAAAACTAAATGACTTGATATAATGTTTTAAGTAATGATGATAGCTAATTATAAAATACGGCTATAAAACCAATATAAGAATCAAATAATCTATATTCACCAAAGACAGAGCATACCTGACTTATTTAGATTATACAAAGGTGTTGCCAATTTATGATGAATCCCATCACAACGTAGATGATTATTTGATTTCTTAGAGAGTTACAAGCTCCTTATAAAAGCAAGGAATAAAATAATCGTATGAAAGATAATAACCCCAATAATATATTAGATGAAGTCACTTCAGGTGATTATCGGTATGGATTTGTAACCGATGTTCAGACAGATATAATTCCTGTTGGATTAAACGAAGATGTTGTACGGCTTATATCGCAGAAAAAAGGAGAGCCGGAATGGCTTCTTGAATTTCGTTTATGTGCGTACCGTTATTGGCTTAAGATGAAGATGCCACGCTGGGCACATCTAAAAATACCCGAAATTGATTTTCAGTCAATAAGTTATTACGCTGCGCCCAAAACCCAAAATGCTCCCAAAAGTCTCAGCGAAGTAGACCCTGAAGTTATAAAGACCTTCGACCGTCTTGGAATCCCTCTCGAAGAACGTATGAAACTTGCAGGTGTTGCAGTAGATGCCGTAATGGACAGCGTATCAGTTCGCACCACATATCGGGAAAAACTTGCCGAGATGGGTGTCATTTTTTGTTCCTTCAACGAAGCCGTAAAAGAGTATCCCGATTTGGTAAAACGCTATCTTGGCAGTGTCGTACCATATCACGACAACTATTTTGCCGCACTCAACTCCGCTGTGTTCAGTGACGGTTCATTTGTACATATACCAAAAGGCGTGCGCTGTCCAATGGAATTATCCACATATTTCAGAATAAATGCCATGGGGACAGGCCAGTTTGAGCGCACCCTTATTATAGCCGATGACGATAGCTACGTAAGTTATTTAGAAGGATGTACAGCCCCAATGCGCGATGAAAACCAGTTACATGCTGCGATAGTAGAGATCATTGTCAACGACAGAGCCGAGATAAAATATTCTACCGTTCAGAATTGGTATCCCGGCGACAAAGAAGGTCGCGGCGGAGTTTACAATTTTGTCACCAAACGCGGCATCTGCCGAGACCATGCAAAATTGTCGTGGACACAAGTTGAGACCGGTTCAGCAATTACATGGAAATATCCCAGTTGCATCTTAGCCGGCGACAAATCCGTTGGAGAGTTCTATTCCGTTGCCGTTACCAATAATTATCAGCAGGCCGATACCGGAACAAAGATGATACACATAGGCAAGAATACCCGCAGTACTATTGTCTCAAAAGGAATATCATCAGGGCGTAGCCAGAACAGTTATCGAGGGCTTGTACGCATAGCCCCCGGAGCCGATTTCGCTCGTAATTACACCCAATGTGATAGCCTTCTATTATCAAAAGAGTGCGGAGCACATACATTCCCCTATATAGATGTAAAAAATAAAAGTGCGATAGTAGAACATGAAGCAACAACATCAAAAATAAACGAAGAACAGATATTCTATTGCAACCAGCGAGGCATTTCCACTGAAGAGGCCATAGCTCTCATTGTAAACGGATATGCAAAAGAGGTTATGAATAAACTCCCTATGGAATTTGCCGTAGAAGCACAAAAACTATTGCAAATATCATTAGAAGGAAGTGTAGGATAAAAATTAGAAACAGACATAAATATATGTTAGAGGTAAAAGATTTACAAGCCAATATAGGCGCAACAAATCGTAACAACTAATGATGTTCTCCCCTTCGGTAGGGGAGAACGAGGGGGAGAGGGTTAATCGAATAATTTCCTTTTCGCCATAAAATACACAGATATAAAACAGACATAAATATATGTTAGAGGTAAAAGATTTACATGCCAATATAGGCGAAAAGGAAATTTTGAGAGGAATAAACCTTACCGTTAATGAAGGCGAAGTACATGCGATAATGGGTCCTAACGGTTCAGGCAAGAGTACATTTGCCGCAGTATTAGCCGGTAATCCGGCATATACACCAACGAGCGGTACAGTTACATTCGATGGCAAAGACCTTCTCAGCCTTTTGCCCGAAGACCGTTCGCACGAAGGAGTATTTCTTGGTTTTCAATATCCGGTAGAGATTCCCGGCGTAAGTATGGTTAACTTTATGCGTTCCGCACTTAATGAACAGCGCAAATACCGAGGACAAGAACCCCTATCAGCAACCGACTTTTTACGCATAATGCGCGAAAAACGCGAAGTCGTTGAACTTGACAATAAATTAGCAAGTCGTTCAGTAAACGAAGGTTTTTCAGGCGGAGAAAAAAAACGTAACGAAATATTTCAGATGGCTATGTTACAACCACGCCTATCCATACTCGATGAAACCGACAGTGGACTTGATATAGACGCTCTTCGTATTGTAGCCGAAGGTGTCAACAAATTACGTACCGATAAAAATGCGACAATTGTTATAACCCATTATCAGCGACTTCTGGATTATATTGCTCCAGATTTTGTACATGTGTTATACAAGGGGCGAATTGTAAAATCAGGCGGGCCGGAATTAGCCATAGAACTTGAAGAGAACGGATACGACTGGATAAAACGCGAGATAGACGAACAATAGAGTAATATGGGAGCTGAAAATCAGTATATAGATATAATAAATGCGCAGATACATGCTATTAACAGAGGCTCTGCCGCTGTTATGAATGCGGTCAGAGAAGAGTCCTTTGCAGCCTTTCAACGCTTCGGAATACCCTCATCCAAAAGCGAAAATTATCGTCACGTAAATCTCTCCGATTTATATTTACCCGATTATGGGCTTAACTTAGGTCGTCTTAACCTCTCCGTGACAAAAGATGTTTTCCGGTGCAGTGTCTCAGGGCTTAATACAGATGTCGTGTATATAGTAGGCGACATCCCATATATACCCAAAACAGAACCTTTGCCCGAAGGTGTAATAATAGGATCTCTGCGCGAAGTAGCAGAATCACATCCTAAATTAATAGAACGTTATTATGCAAAACTTTCGTCAAAATCTTCCGATGGCACTGTCGCACTCAATACCACATTGGCACAAGACGGAATAATACTATATATACCTAAAAACACTAAACTTCGCCGTCCATTACAGATTGTCAATGTAGTGCAATCTATTGTTCCGGTAATGTCCAATCGTCGTCTACTTGTTATTGCCGAGAATGGTGCAGAGGCAAGTATATTAATCTGCGACCATAATTTATCCTCAATTCAGACACTCTCCACACAAGTTACCGAGATATTTGCAGGAGAAAACTCCACACTTCAATATTACGAAATAGAAGAAACTTCGCCATTTACAGCAAGAGTCTCTTCGTTGTTTGCTAATCAAGAGTCATGTTCCAACCTACTTATCGATACCATTACCCTACATAACGGTATTTCGCGCAATAATTGTGAAATAACCCTTTCAGGACAAGGTTCAAATATTGAATTTGTGGGGTTAGGCATTGGAAACAAAAGCCAGAAGATAGATAACAATACAACAATTCTTCATCACGCGCCAAACTGTGAAAGTAACGAACTTTTCAAATATATACTTGATGACCAAGCCGTGGCATCATTCCGTGGGCGCATAGTAGTCAGCCACGGAGCAGATAAAACTAGGTCGCGGCAGACCAATCGAAATATATGCATTTCACCAGACTCCCATGTATATACCGACCCACAACTTGAGATATATGCCGACGATGTAAAGTGTGGGCACGGAGCAACCGTAGGACAATTAGATGAATCAGCCCTTTTCTATCTCCGTCAGCGAGGAATCCCAGATAACGATGCACGCATGATGCTTATGCTTGCCTTTACCGATGATATAACAGATAAAGTCCGGCTCAAACCCCTTAAAGAGCGTCTTTGCCAACTTATGGAGCATCGGTTGAGAGGTGAAATAGATAAATGCTCGACATGTTCAATGTGTAAATAAACAATACCCGACCATGTACAATATAGATGCCATAAGAAAGGATTTTCCTATCCTGCACCAGACAGTTTACGGAAAGCCGTTAGTATACTTAGATAATGCAGCTACCACGCAAAAGCCCAATCAAGTAATAGATACTATTTCAGAAGCGTACCGAAATATAAATGCCAATGTACACCGCGGAGTACACCATCTCAGCCAGCTCTCTACCGAAGGTCACGAAGCTGGTCGTGAACGAGTGAGGCGTTTTATAAATGCCGGCAACTCATGCGAGGTAATTTTTACACGAGGCACGACTGAAGCTATAAACCTTGTAGCATACTCCTACGGTCAGGCATTTGTTTCAGACGGAGATGAGATTATAATCTCAGCCATGGAACATCATGCAAATATTGTTCCTTGGCAACTTTTAGCCTCACGAAAAGATATAAAGATAAAGGTTATCCCTATAACCCCCGAAGGAGAAATTGATATGAGGGCTTACCTAAATATGTTCACCCCCAAGACACGGTTAGTCTCAGTAACCCATGTCTCCAACGTTCTCGGTACAGTTAATCCTGTAAAAGAGATAATAGATATAGCCCATTCGCATGGCGTACCTGTACTTTTGGATGGAGCACAAGGAGTACCTCATCAGAGAGTAGATGTTACCGCCCTTGATGTAGACTTTTATGCCTTCTCGGCACATAAAATATACGGCTCCACAGGAATAGGCGTACTTTACGGAAAAGAGAAATGGTTAGACGCAATTCCACCGTATCAAGGAGGAGGAGAAATGATAGGACATGTATCTTTTGAAAAGACAACATTCAACGAACTTCCTTTTAAGTTTGAGGCAGGCACCCCTGATTATATCGGAGCAATGATCTCAGCACTCGATTACGTCGATTCATTAGGCATTGACAATATAGCGTTGCACGAGCACGAACTGCTACGTTATACTACGGATAAAATGAACCATATCCCCCAAATGCGGATATTCGGAAATTCTCCGAGTAAAAGCGGAGTAATATCCTTTGTTGTCGGGGACACTCATCCATATGACCTCGGTATGCTGCTTGACAAACAAGGAATAGCCGTCCGTACAGGACATCTCTGTGCACAGCCACTGATGAATCTGCTCGGCGTTACTGGCGTGGCAAGAGCCTCGTTCGCCCTTTATAATACACATGAAGAGTGCGACCGCTTTATTGCGGCTCTTACGCGAGCCGTGTATATGTTGAACCGTTAAGAGGCTACTATCTTAAACGTCCGGTATATTTAGGAAAAAATGACATAATCATGTTGTTCATATTAAGTTTATTTCCCCCACCGCCACATATAACTAACCTGAAATATTTGTAAGGACGCGTATGTATAGGAAGTCTTATACAATCAGACACACCCGTGCCTACCGATGCATTAAGTTGAGTTATAAAGTTGCTTCCCGGTGCATCAGATGCCAAAACGCTTACATTCAGCGGAACAGATATATTTTCCGTATTCATTCTAATAAACAACTCTTTCATCTGTTTGCAGCAAAGATTTACACCCTTTATATTGCGCGTAGCTATTATAAAAGGAGTGTCGGTATTATCATCCTCTTGCGATATATTATAAATATTACCACCCGCATCGCTTATCCATAATTCAGGATATGAATTTATGAAGCCCAAAAGCGAAGAATTACAGAACTGTCTGCGTACCCATCCCGAACCGTTAAGATTAAAAGAATAATAGTACTGTTTCCCTATATTCAGAAAAAGCAACTCGTTGTGAATGTAGTCATATCCTATTTCAGAGTCTTTTATATAGTTTTTGGCTCCAATTATCTCGTTATATTCCGAAACTATTTTACAACCCCCTTCCTCTATCATAATCGTGTCGAAACTCTCCCCATTTCCGTCAAAAGCATTTGATAATACCTCAGATTGCGATCCATGTAGTATTGTCAATCCGTGTTCCGACACATATGCCACAGCCTTGTCCACTCCCGAAATTACCTTTGACGAGAGCACAACATCGCGGTTCACCGGGTGCTGTGAAGCATATAAGACCTTACCATCACCCTGTTGCATAGCCCATATTCCCTCGTTTGTAAATACATAAAGAGGAAATTCTCCATATTGTCCCTGTGAAAGTTCCGCAGTTGCCGCCGCCATTTTTAATATCTTCCCCATAGATACCGAGTAAGTAAACTCCTGTGGAAAAAAAAACGGGTTATTAACCTCAGATACCCTCATCCTGTTTGGATAATACTCTTCAAAGTTTTTATAATCAATAGAGGCTACCCCCAATTTTCCAAAGCATTTTATAGGTGCAAGATCTTTTTCTATATAATAAGCACAATTTTCTACCTCAGACGGAGTAAGTGGAAATTTGCATGAGATCATTATATTCTGAGCATAAAATTTGATTTCCATTTCCTTAGCGCGTCTATCAGGATAAGACAAGAGAGGAGATATGAAACCATCCGTTAGCATAAAACAATCACCAGACACATATTTCTCTCCGTCATTGCATTTCAATAATACCTTTATATTGCATTTGCTCTTATTAGGTACATTTTTAGGAGTTATTCCGTTGTAGCTATCCTGTTTAATCTCAAAAACAGATAGCGGGAATGATTTTGGGAAAAACTGCCTGATGCCACCCAGATGCAATCTTGAATTATATATATACGAAGTATCTGCGCCCATTTCAAAGTGAGAGAAATTGTCTATTTTCAATATTTCGTTCTGTTTCAGACTATCCAATTTGCACAAAAACTTCAAATCACGTGTATTTATAGTTATATCCGGATCTTCACCCCTTAACTCCTTTAGCGAAAGAGAAGCTATTTTATAAAATAGAGATTCGTTTATAACCCTATCCGTTAATTCATTTTTCGATTCCAAAGGAAGAATAACATCTAACCATTTAGCATAATTATCCCCACCATCATCCTCTTTATGAAGAGTGTACGATTGTATTTGCACATCTTTTAATATATTAGTGAGGCTCGAAATAAATATATCTACCCCTTCAATTATTTCATCCCACTCTTTCCCCGGAAGCAGTCCGGTGTCAAAGCATAGTTTATATTGGTCGAAATATTCATAATACGAAAAATCCCCTTCCCCAGAGAATATATGTGTGATTCCATCTTTTGGAATAGAGTACGTTCTCAAAGATTTGATATTGCTGTTAAGTATAGAGTTGTATGGATACATTAGCACCTTAGGAGATGGTTTTATGTAAGATCCATCGTATAATCTTACGGCATAACGTACAAGAAATGGAAAAATAAAAAGATCTTTATCCTGAGCCATTGTCATTGCCCTTGAGTATATTCCACTAAAACAATTAGTAATAAACGAGAGATTATTTTCCGACAATGATTCATTAGCTATATGTACAAATTCCGGCAAGATACTACCAGCAGCGGAAACACTTAGGGGCGCATCCTTTTTAAGACTAAAGCTAAGCTCCGGCATTATAAAAACGCCAAAATCCGTATAACTATTGTCCGAAAACATCATGTAACGACATCCACATTTTGTGATTGCGATCAGCACATTTCCTACCGATTCAAAATCAGATATACCATCTATATCAGCAATATGTTTATTACAAATTGTAATTACGCTATTTTCATCATCAGCCTCCCATGAAACACTCTTTCCGTTGTATGAGATAATATGGCGATAATCCATATTTGCATGTATATACTTTAACAAACACCCCTTCCCAGTAGAAGCAATAAGTTTATGCGGTCTACCCGTTACCTGCCACATACCATCTTTATTCCGAAGATTTACCATATCGCAGCACTCTCCATCAACAGATATATCAGGCGGTCGTTGTACAGAAATACCGGAGAGTTCCAACTCTTTTGTTTCTTTATTCATGATGTAAAAATTAATAATTATACACCTGCAAAAATATTTTATGAAGGTTACTATAATTCGGTATAATTATAAGAAGACGTTTCAAGCATGCAATTTCTTATAATTTTACCAGATAATGCCCTTTAAAAACGGTTTCCTTTGCGACAATAACGAAAGATGGAGTAGTATCCGATAATATTAAAACCACAAAAGATGAAAAAAAAGAAAGAGACCGATTATCGCCGGTTCAACAATGTAAGTTTGTTGCCATGTGAGGGCAGAGAGAAAGAAATAAAAACAATTAAGAATTTTATTTATGACACCTCCGGAACACTTGATATGGCACATAAAGCATGGGATGAGATAAAATCGTATAGAGAAGGACGTGTCCGTAGCCGCGACTATACCTTTGGAAAGCAATGGAACGACACCATAACACTTCCCGACGGTCGGACAATGACCGAAGAACAATATCTGAAAGAACAAGGGAAAGTTCCGCTTAAGAACAACCTTATCAGGCAGTTGATTAAGAATGTAGTAGGGCAGTTTCGCAGTACCCAAACACAGCCTGTATGCGTTGCGCGCGACCGTAAAGAGCAGCCACTTGGCGAGGTACTCAGTTGCGCCATTGATTATGTCTCCCAACATAACCGCGTATGGGAAATTGACGGGCGCAGTTTTGAAGAGTTTCTCATATCCGGTAGTTGTTTCCACAAGATATTTTATGGTACACGTTACGGCAAAACCGATGTCTGGATTGACGAGGTAAGTCCGGCACGAGTATTTTTCAATATAATGGAGGATTCGCGCCATTGGGATTGTACATTAGTTGGCGAGATACATGACCTTCCGATTTCCATACTTCTGTCACGTTTTGCCAAAGGGAGTCTCGACCGTGCAACCGATTTGCGCGGTATCTACACCGAAGCCAGAGAAACAAACTTTTCACAACGATATAAGACCTTGTCTAACGAACGCATAGATAATCTCGATTTTTTAGTTCCCGCCGATGACAACTGTTGCCGAGTAATAGAGGTCTGGCGTTACGAAAGCCGTGAAAAATTACGTTGTCATGATACACTTAGCGGAAGTTATTACAAGGCAGAAATATCCACGTCAGAAGAGATAGAAAAAGAAAATTTACAGCGCGTAAAAACGGCAGCAAAACAGGGCGTTACGGCCTCAGAAGTCCCACTAATAAAAACCGAATGGTTTGTAGATATGGTATGGCATTACCGTTTTATGTCTCCTCTCGGTCATATTCTGGATGAAGGAGAAACCCCGTACTGGCATGGAAGCCATCCATATTCGTTCAAACTCTATCCGCTGATTGACGGTGAAATACACTCTTTCGTAGAAGATATAATAGACCAACAGCGCTATATAAACCGGCTCATAACATTAGTTGACTTTATAATGGGATCAAGTGCCAAAGGAGTCTTGCTGTTCCCTGAAGACCAGATCCCCGATGGTATGACAATAGAAGATGTCGCCGACGAATGGACGCGTTACAACGGAGTAATACTGTTCAAACCCAAACCCGGAGCGCCACTACCACAGCAGATAGCAGTAAATGCCACAAACGTAGGCGCGTACGAGCTGCTTAACCTGCAAATAAAACTCTTTGAAGATATCTCCGGCGTGCATGGAGCTATGCAAGGAAAAGGGACAGCACCTGGAACAGCCTACGCACTCTACGCACAGCAGATACAGAATTCCGCCCTGAACCTTGTGGATATATTTGAAAGTTTCAAATGTTTCAGGCTCGACCGAGACACAAAACTGATGAAGACCATACAGCAATTCTACGACAAAGATAGATATCTTCAGATAGTCGGCAGTATTGATGAAGAGAAACTTGACAAGATAACAAGCGAAGAGGTTCGTAATGCCGAATTCGATATATCAATAACAGAAGCCGTGTCATCTCCGGTCTACCGTGTTGCCTCCAATGAATTTCTGCTTGAACTTTTCAGAATGAAACAGATAACCCTTGAAATGCTTTTAGAGAACGGTTCATTCCCATTTGCCGACAAACTATTACAGAGCATAGAAAAAGAGAAAAATAAAGAGTCACTTCCGTCATCATTA
>JAVVOY010000028.1:0-27166 GCA_036656055.1 Bacteroidales bacterium | reverse complement strand
GTACCCGACAAAAACAGATAGTCATATTTTTTACCTGAGTTTTGCATTTTGTTTTGCCACATCAATAAAATTCAGCAAGCACTCGTTATATAGGTTATAATTCCAGTAGTTATGAAGTAAGTTAAATGAGTTATATGACATTATTTTATAATGTTCGCCGTTGTCTACACACTTCTGCATACATGCAGCTAATTTATCGGGGTTATCGTATTCAAATACATATCCTGTATCTTTATTATCAACCAGATCGTATCTTGCTCCAACTTGATCGCTGACTATGACAGGAATACCTTGAGACATCGCTTCATTTACCACTAATCCCCACGGTTCGTATGATGATGGTAGTATAAGTACATTGGCGTTGCAGTATTCAGTTATCAGTTCCTTTCCGTATTTTTTACCTTTGAATATTATATTCTCATCTTGATAATTTTCTTTTAGCATCTGAGATAAATTTCCTTCACCAACAATAGAGAGTAGTATATTGGCATGCGTCTCTTTTAACTTCAAAAAGGCCTCTATCATAACGGTTATGTTTTTACACTCAATCAATCGTCCTACATAAAGGAAGGTGAAAGGTGATCTGCTCCTCTCATTATAATTGTCATTCTTGAATTTATTATTATCTATCATCATAGGCATCAGCATTATACGGCTTTTTGGCATGCCGTATTTACTGAACAGCTCAAAATGGGTCTTTGTCCCACCTGCAAGGCCATATATATGCCTGTCCCTGAATATTATACTGAGATATACTTTTTTTATTAGATATTTGCACCGTGACTCAGGTCGAGAATATTGCGTGTCAGAGTCAATCCCTATCGTTTTATGGTAGAAAAGATTGAGTATGAACAAGATTGCAAACTCTTTAGAAATATATCCGTTCATTATAATGCAGTCATAACATGAAAGTATCTGTTTTATGAACTTTATAAGTTTTAAGATAGGATAATTCTCTGTGCATATTGCATCTGAATTTTTATCTGAAGCTTCAGAGCTGTTTTTCATGTAACAATACTCAATCCCGAGTTTGTCGTAAATATTTACATTCCTGTCTAAAGTATAGGATGCAGGCTCCATAAGTATCGCGTAAGTCTTCATTTTCTTAGTGTTGACAATGTCTTACGCAAATGCGATATGTTTATTTTAAAGAAAATGTACCAATTTCCCCATAGTGTCTTTGAGTACATAAGGCGATAGATATTTTCGATAGTAGGTTTGAAATGGACTGTTTTATAAAAATATCCGCCACGTCCGAAATCTATTGTCCCGCTATTGTTTTGTGCTTTTTCTATAAAATATCTAACATCGTTCCATGAATTATACTTCTTATTATCATATAAAATGATCCAGCGAATGAACTCCTGTTTTTTATATTCTGAAAATACAATTCCAATTGATAAAGGGTGCATCTGTTCATCATATAATACGGTTATCTCTGTTAGTAAATTATTGTATATGTTTTCCCAGAAAGAGAGCATTGTAGGATCAAAATATTCTTTAGTCCTAATCCCTTTGGAAATCATCCTATTTACCATGTATTTTATATCATTTTCAGGATATTCATCAGAAGATGCTTTTGTGTATATTCTGAAATTAAGGTCTTTACACTCTTCGTATATGTGTTTAAGGTTGTATCTGTTTGATGCCTTAATGTGGTGCAAAGAGAGTATCGGATCATTTGATTTAACATAGTTTATAAAAGAGTGCTCTGTGTTTGAAAACAGAAATGTATTCTCTTTGAATATTTTCAAATAATTTGATAGACAAGAGTAATGTGGCATATTGTCTAAGAAGACACTTTTAATATTCTCATCTTTTTCGATAAAGAGATATAGTTCGGAGATTATGTCATATTTATTATCTGATTTGTCCGATATCAGCCCGTCACATAGATCGGTATGGATATCGTTTATGAAACGCAATCTTTTGTTTTTGTCGATATAAAAAGGGAATATGGCATCGCTCTCTTTGCGTACGTTTGTAGGATAATGGAGTAATATGTATAATTTATTTTCTGTGTTTGTTTTGCATATTGTATCCCATGATACAATATTATAGTCGTACGATTGGAATATCGTAGCCTTTGCAACATCTGAATATAACCTATTCCAATTGTCTTTTATATTTTTAAAATCATTTTCGCTCTCTATGGTGAATATCATAAGATTAAGTTTTTTCAGTTATTATATTTTCGCTGTTTCTCATATTATAGACGTTCCATGATGATTGTATTGTCCCTATAAGTATCCATATCATGAAACAATCAAAACCACCGGCAGAATATATTGCTCCTTCAGCTATCATTTGTATGGAATAATAAACCAGAAGCGATGATAATAAAATAGAAAAATAGAAGTCTTTCTTCTCTAATTTCATGCAGATATGAAATGACCTTATCCATAATACTAATATACACAAGAATCCTAATATACCTGTCATTGATAATATCCCCAGCCATGCCGAACCGGGTTCAATAATACCTGTTTTAGTATTTGTAAACTCAATTTCCCCTGTCTGTTTATCAATACTTGCTATATAGGGAGCATAACAGAATCCGATACCTATCATGGGGCTTGATTCAAACTCTTTTAATCTTTGTTGCCACATAATATCCCTTGAAGATGTGAGTTCCTTTTCGCCCGTATCTTCGTTTATTGTTTTGTTTTTAGCCTCGATACCAGATAGGTAAGAGTTCCATAATGGATATGTGGCACTAAGCAAAACAGTAATAATTATCACTGCTTTTACAAATTGGGTGATGTTATTCCTATTTATCTTGTAGAAAAAAAACAACAGTCCGCACAAACATCCGGATAGTGCAATTCTTGAAGCCCCCATCAGCATCATAGGGAAAGCTAAAATTAATAGTGGCGTTACTATTTTCCACGATAACTTTTTGCTGTATAAAAGGTAAAACAAGGTTATTATAGATATTGCCGCAATAGAAGACATTATCATTGAGTGGCTGGTAAAACCTTCAAAGCCGGTTATCCCTTTTTCTCCGGTAACAAATGCCGAAACAGATAGGATTATTATTACTAATAGTAAATATTGTATATAGGTAAACGTTATTATTCTAAATTTATCCAGAAAGTTGGATTGTATAAATGGTGATGTTATCAAAGTAATAATAGCAAACAAGCCAAATCTTTCCCACACTCTGTATTCGGGGGGGATATTATTAACAACGATACTTATTATACAAGAAATATATAAGAAAGAGATGGTATAACTTACCTTTTTTATCGGAGACTGAAAAAATATAAGGGCAAGTATTATAATGAGTATTCCATAATATAATACTCCTAATTTGATGGTGTGTATTTGCACGGCTCCGTTTACCACCGTAAGTGCAGTAAGAGCAGCAATAAATGTACGCGAATCAATCTTTCCTAATGTTGATGCCATTAAGCAATATGTAATTTATAATATATTTACAGGATAAGAGATCATTAAATTAAATCTCTGCTTTCACTCTAATATAATCCAGAAATTTAATTACCAGAGTGTTTATCTCAATAGAGGTTTTTAATACTTGTTCATATCTGTCTCTTTTAAAACTCTCTATTTTATTAGCCAAAGATACAAAATTACCTTTATTTATCAGCCATTTATCGCGGTCTTTTTCAAAAATCAGCTCTGATATACCCTGTCCATCAACAGCTATAAACGGTACCCCACACGCATACGCTTCAGTATATACACACCCGAAGGCTTCATAATACGACGGCAGTACAAAAAGATCTAATGAGTTATAATATTCATTTAGTTCTTTATGCGAGACCTCTTTCTCGAAAGATATATATTTCTGCATATTATGCGATTCAACATAATCCATACACTCCTGCATCATATATCCTGTACCGATAAAACTGGTATAAATATTATTCTCGCCACGCCCTATAAGCAGTTCTATGGCCTTTATTAGTATAATCTGACATTTAATTTCCCAAAAATTGCCGACGCATCCTATTTTAAATATCTTATCAGCCCGAGGATTGTTTAACTTATAAAATTTTGTTTTATCCACACCGTTGTAAAGAATATAAGACTCTTTCAGCGTTATCTCTTTATATTGTTGTATGTATGATAATGTTTTTGCGCTAACCACCACATGCAAGTCTATTTTATTGCATATACGTGAGCCATAATACACAATATATTTTTTATGCCATCCGTAATTGGCAAAGCGACCGTTTGTTATGCTGAGAACGTCAAAACCGTGATGCTGTAATATTGTTTTTATATTCGGATTAAGTTTCTTGAGAGCGTTGGCATATATACCATTCCCTGTTACATGTGTATGAATAGTGGCTATATCTTTCACCATTACTCCTAACTTTTTTAGCAATGATAAGAATGATTTCACCGATAATTTGTCAAGGACACCGGGTAATATTGCCGAAGGGAGTTCGTATGTATTAAATCTATAAACATCAACTCCTTCATAAGTATAATTCTCCGCTTTTACGTAAAACGGTTTTGGTTTACAGACAATAACCCTCTCATAACGCCCTGAAGCCATTATAGCCTTAACCTGATCATATATATATGGACCTCTGAAAGAATCAGGTTCAGGAAAAAACGGTGTTACAACTATGTATATCATTTTGCAGATAGTTTGTCTATTTCAGTTTCCCATTCCACAATTATACTTTTCCAATCAAAGCGTTTGCCTAAATCGGCAGCATTTTTTGATAATACTCCAAGTTTATCGGGATTATTTATAAGATCATCTATTACGGCTTTTGCTTCACTTAAAGTTTTAACTACAAAGCCATCTTTACCTGTTGTAATCCATTCATCTGCTCCGTAGTCACCGTAGACTATCGACGGAACACCTGCAGCCGCACACTCCAGTGTAACCTTTGGAAACCCTTCGCTGCGAGATGGGAAAAACATTAATTGTACCCCTTCAAGCAATCCCGATAAACTCTTATGCGACAAAGAGCCGTGAAGTATTACATTAGGTAAGTTACGTTTTGCAACTTCTGTCGTCAGATCATAATTTCCTCCTCCTCCAACAATATGAAATATAAGATTTGAAAATGATTTTGCCATTTCAAAATAATCTTCTATCCCTTTATATTTCATGTTGTTGCCTATAAATATTACATCAGTTAGCTTTTCTCTGCATATTCCGGCTTTAAACACATCGGTATCTATTCCTAAATGAATTATGCCGTTGGTATGTTGTTTTAGGTGCATTTTATTATACTTGTCCATAAAAGATGTAATAGAGAAATTACGGTCGTATAAGTCTCTCGATTTTACTACATTTATTTCAGAACCATAATTTTTAACAAGTGTAGTATAATTGCTTCCCGAATATACCCCCTCAATGGTAGAAAAACTTTTTTTACCAAACAATTTTTTCCAGAAAGCAATATATTTAGGAAGTTCTTCCTTTGGTAGATATAAAATGTCGCAAACAATTACTGCGCGTAGCCATATTATATATTTATGTAGCCGGTAGGGTAGGTGGGCTGTCCATAATGTTACGCCATTGATATGGGGAGTAGGTATATTGCCATTCTTAAATATCATGGTATAAATATCGTATTTATCTTTATCCAGATATTTGGCAAGCGCAAGGCAATTTAGGTTTTGAGCATTTGTACTATTAATAAATCCCCCTAAAAATATTTTTATTTTTATTTTATCCATCCGGCGTTTATGATTTCATTATTTTTAAAAATTCATCTTTGTCAAATGGGCTGTAAAATCTTTCGTACCACTCTTTCACAATTTTTGCATCTTCGTTGGCGCTAATAGGGTCATTGAGCCTGTCGAGGACTTCGTTTATAGACATATCTTTATATAACGGATATTGGTACTCGTCATAAAATATGGTTTTCCCCAGAGGCAGTATATCTGAAAACAAGAAATAAGTAGGTATTCCATAAGAGGCATATTCAAAAGATGCCGTTGAATTAAATGTTATGTGTAATTTAATTTTGTCTTTTAGTTTTGATATATTCTCGGATGTCTCAAATATATTTTCGTATTTTTCGGTTATATATGATAAATCAGAAACGTTATTAAACCTTGGATGATGCTTATATAATATGTTGTAGCTACAATTTGGTATTTCTGACAATGACGAACCAAATAGCTTTGCGTATTCTTCTGTTTTCTCATTCGTATTATCGTCCGTAAACTGTAATGAATACAGTAATGAATCACCTCTGGCAGAAATATTTTCTGAGCACGATAGCGGATAGCCTGTTATTAGAACCCTATCCTTCAATATTTTATTATTATTGTCGTTGATAAAAAACGTATTGTAAAATCCTTGACCAAATACCATGAAATTAATGTTTTCAGCATAATGTATCTTCAATATATTTCCGGCGGTATCAAAATATCCCCAATGAGTGGAATATATTATACCATGTTGAAGGTCATATACTCTCCCTGATTTGTTAATTGCAGCAAAGAGATGCTCCATAGATCCAGATATTGTTACGTATCTTTTTGATCTAAGCCTACCTAATGTAAATATATTTATTACTCTTGCTGTAATACGTTCCTGTTTTATATAATCGTAACAAAAGAGAGAACATATAATTTTGCGGACAACTAATATTGTCCAAAACAGAAAATCTGCCGGAATAGCTTTTGAATTTCTTGGCTGTGATGTTTTGTCGTCAGGCTCTTCAAGCAGCATATACTGTATGTTATTTTCGTTACAGATATTTAGTATCGGATCGAAATATGGATTTGTCCCTTTCTCTGATCTGTTGAAATGTTGCGGGTAATAAAATATCACATCCGGTCTACGGCGAAACAGAATGTTTACGTAAATCTTATAGAATGAGATTATAATATATTCTATTGAGTTCATTCTTTGTGATTAGTCAATAAGTTCAAGTTTAAATTGTGTCCCTTTTTCAAGATCTTGATTTACCTTTTTGCCCAATATCTGTGACAGGTATTTTGGGTGCAGGCCGAAACCGGGACGAACGGAACGCACGTTTTTTTCAGTTATGACCTCACCATTCTTTATATCCTCAGCTACATATAAAGAACGGCAGAATTCTCGCCCTTTAATATTGCTTATATCGTTGTGGTAAGTTACTTTGCCTATTGAGACTTCCGCGTTTCGTATCTCTTTTACCATTTCAGAAAATTCATGCTCATTCATAGAAAAAGAGGAGTCGGGACCACCAATACTCCTGTCTATAATAAAATGTTTTTCTATCAATGTTGCTCCCAGCGATACAGCTACAATAGGTGATACCGAGCCCATAGTGTGATCTGATAATCCAACTTTTACTCCAAACCTTTTTGCCATATCAGGAATTGTTGCCAGATTTGCACTTTCAATTGGTGCAGGATAAGAGGATGTACACTTAAGCAGAGTTATATCGTTATTGCCAACGTTACGGCACGTATTTATAGCAAGTTTTATATCCTCTTCAGTGGCTATCCCGATAGAAATAACAATCGGTTTCATCTTCTTTGCCGTATATTCAATCAATGGAATATCAGTTATTTCAAAAGAAGCTATTTTATAGATAGGGTTATTAAGTGTTTCTAAAAAATCAACAGCAGTTTTGTCAAATGGAGAAGAGAAACAAATAAGTCCCACTTCTTTTGCTGCATCAAATATCTCTTTATGCCATTCCCATGGGGTGTAGGCCTCTTTGTATAGATCATGCAGATACTTTCCTTCCCAAATTGTTCCTCCTATTTTAAAATCGTCTTTACGGCAATCTAAAGTAATCGTATCGGCTGTATAGGTCTGTATCTTTATTGCATCGGCGCCGGCACGTTTTGCCGCATATACGGTCTCTATTGCCGTATTAAGGTTCCCATTATGATTCGCAGACATCTCTGCAACAATAAATGCAGATTGTGTTTTTAATATTTTCATGAGACGTATATAGTCTTGATTGGCAGATATATCATTGAATCCCATTTTGTGGTGGAAATTTATGGATTTTTCATTATCTTTTTTTACATCGGCATAAATAGACGATATTGTCGTCTTAGCGGATATGTACGAAAAAAACAGATTGCTGATTAAAGATGCTATCCCTTTATTTTGATAGGCAGGTGTAATATATATACCCCATTCGCCCCAATGTTCAAACTCATTTGTAGGATGTAAACTTATTGATCCCACAATATTATTATCAAATATAACAGCCCAATACGAAATGTCTGATCTGTTTCTTAAATTATCAATAAATCTAACATGCTCACCCCATGAAAACATCTCCTTATTTTCCATGTTTATACGTATTGGCTCACTGTTTCTTATTTCGTGAATAATACGATGTTTTTCAATTGGAAGATTGACGTAGTTGATAAAAGAGTATTCCCCTATTTTAAAACAATCTTTTAGCATAAGCCCCTAAATAAATTTATGTAGTTTTCACTTACTGATGAAAAATCAAGATTTATATCTTTCTGCAAATTAAAATTACTGACAGATATATATTCCGGTAATTTTTTATTTAATGCTTCGGGTTCTAATATATTACCTATGCCGTAGATATATTTTGAATTGTTGAGATAATTGTATAACCCCACTTGATTATCCACATAATATCCGGCAATTACAGGAATGGAGCAGGCTAAAGCTTCTATACAGATTGTACTGGCAGATAGGATTGCGCAATCATTATTTTTGAAGATAGATACAATCTGGTCTGCATCTACGTTGCGATATGTTTTTAATATGATATTTGCAGGTAAATTATCGTATGGCATTGTATCATAGCCACCAATAATTTCTATTTTGGAAATATGTGGTAATTTTGTTAATAACTCCACAACCTTGCGGTTAAGGTTTAATTTATCCACTCCGCCGAAACATACAGCAATTGATCCTATCGGTTTTATTTTTACGATTATTGGCTTCGTTAAAAACGGTTTTCGCAGCATAGCCCAATTAAGCCCCAAGCATAGTTTTGTATATTGCTCTGTGTTAAATAGTTTTGAATCGTTTAATCCGTGATTTATAACAACGTCAGCGACGTAATGTTTATCGTGCATGTCGTCAATACAAACTAATTTACACCCTTTATCTTTAATCTGTTTTTGATATTCAGTTGTAAAAAAGTAATTATCTAAAACAACTATTTCATCTCCATTTAAAAGTGATAAAAAACAGCTAAAGTGATCAATTTTATCAGATAAAGTAATCAACTTGCAGACTTTTGCTATCTCATTTATTTGGTAATCAGAAGGAGCAACAGTTGCAAAATAGCAATCAAAGTTATTCCGCAGCATATCAGCTAAAGCCAGACTTCTTATAAAATGTCCGTACCCTATATCGCTGCTTGCATCAGCCCTGAAGATAATCTTTTTCATTTGAAAGTAATCTGTATTTCATTTCGGCTAAAGCCCAATCTGTTTCTGTATCAAGGTCTTGTACCTCTAATTCCGACAATATTACGGCCCCTGTATTTTTACTCCAGAAGGATTTGTTTTCAAGTAACTCTTTTGCTTTTGAAATATAAAACTGTCCGGCATCGTGGTAGACAGCATCTAAGTCTTGCGATCTGGAATTTTTATACTGAGGGGATAGCATCTCAATCTTGCCTGACTTTATACATAATCCCCTTTGCACAGGATATGAATATTGTACGCATGTAAATATTGAATCTACGTTATCGGATTTCATCTTTTCAAATGCTTCCAATATCCTTTCAGGTGTTATAAAAGGAGCAGTAGAGTATATACATGATACATAGTCGAAATTAATTCCGTTTTCGCCATATTTGTATAATACTTCATTTATTACATCATAAGTTGTTGCGTAATCATTAGAATTTTCAGATGATCTCATAAACGGAACTTTAGCGCCATATTTAACGGCTATCTCGGCAATCTCCTTGTCATCGGTAGATACCATAACCTCATCGAAAAGTTCAGATTTTATCGCTGCTTCTATCGAATATGCTATTATTGGTTTCCCTAAAAACTGTTTTATATTTTTACGCGGAATTCTTTTACTCCCGCCGCGTGCAGGAATAATTGCTATATTCTTCATTTTTTATTCTTGATGATTAAATTTGGACTTCTGCCAAAAATCAACGAGTATGATGGTGTGTCCAGAACTTTTACTATTGTACCTAAGTTCAATGTTATATTGTAGCAGGTATTGCAGTTACCAATAACCGCCCAATTGGCGCTCATCATAACAATTATGTTAATGTATATATTCTTTTACCTTTTCAATAACATACTCTTGCTCTTCCTCTGTCAGGGTAGGGAACATAGGCAGACTTACGCAATGTTTGTAGTATCTTTCAACAATAGGAAAATCTCCCTCTTTTGTTCCAAATTGTTTATAATATGGCATAAGGTGAAGAGGATAGTAGTGAACTTGAACAAGTATGTTGTTTTTCCTCAAATAGCTGAAAAGCCCATTCCTGTCATCCGTCTGTATTATGTAAAGGTGATATGCGTGGAAGACATCATTTGCTACAAAAGGCGTTTTTATCTTATCGCATTCTGAGAAAGCCTCTGTGTATCGTTTCGCTATTTCATTTCTGCGATTTATCCCCGCGTTAGCTCTTTTTAATTGTGAAATACCGAGGGCAGCCTGAAAATCTGTTATGCGGTAGTTGTAACCAAGTTCCTGCATTTCATAATACCATGCACCGTCATTTTTTTCAAGTTTCGAGCTATCTTTTGTTATCCCATGTGAGCGATAGAGGCAAAGTTTGTTATAAAGATCTTTATCGTTTGTTGTGACCATTCCTCCTTCACCAGTGGCTATATGTTTTACCGGATGAAAAGAAAATATGGTCATTTGTGCGTTTTTCCCATTTCCGCAAAGTTGCTTTTCGTTTTTGCTGTCTGAGAACCATCCACCTGGTGCATGGCATGCGTCTTCAATTATCCACATCCCGTACTCATCTGCCAGAGCCTTGAACTCCTCCATTTTATGAGGATATCCGGCAAAATCTACCGGAATAACTCCTTTGTAAGTCCCCTTAGGAGAGGATTGCAATAAAGTACGTAACTTGTTTATATCCATAAGATAAGTATCTTTATCTATATCGCAGAATACAACTTCGCCGCCACAATATTTAACGCAATTTGCTGAAGCTGCAAAGGTAAGTGGCGTAACAATAACTTTGTCGCCCGGTTTGACACCGGCAGCCATTGCTGCGATGTGTAATGCTGCTGTTGCATTGCAAACAGCTACTGCATACTCTGCTCCTACATACTTGGCAAACGCCTTCTCAAATTCGGTAATCTTAGGGCCTTGTGTCAGATAATCCGATTTAAGTGTTTCAACAACGGCCTTTATATCTTCCTCCGTTATGTTTTGATGTCCGTATGGGATTGGTTTTGTTATCATTTTACGACAAATTTCGGATCCACATATAATTTTATTTTATCTCTTAGGCTCTCTATCGTCTCCCATCTCTCGTTATTGTCAGAACTGTAATGAAATCCGAACGGGACCTCTTTTCCATTATGATGTTTTAAGTAATCCTCTTTTTGATGTTTAAAAGATACTGATGGAAGAATTATGTAATACTCTCCTATATCTATTGTTGACATAGCATCTGTTGCTGTAATCATCTCCTCATGGAGTTTTTCTCCCGGACGAATACCTATCTCTTTTAAAGATAAATTTGGGGCAATGGCCTTTGCTACGTCTACAATCTTATATGAAGGTATTTTTGGAATAAATATTTCTCCTCCCAAATGATTTTTTATTGCATACATAACAAGGGCTACTCCGGCTTCGAGCGATATATTGAATCTTGTCATTCTGGAATCAGTTATGGGTAATTCTTTTGCGCCGTCATCTCTTTTATTTATAAAAAACGGAATTACGGAACCTCGCGATCCCATTACATTGCCGTAACGGACAACTGAAAATTTTATATCTTTTGAGCCACTGATATTATTTGCCGATGCAAAGAGCTTATCTGAAGTCAACTTTGTTGCTCCGTAAAGATTTATCGGAGCGCATGCTTTATCTGTCGACAAGGCTACAACATGTTTTATTCCGCATTTAAGTGCGGCATCTATTACATTTTGTGCACCGTTTATATTGGTTTTTATACATTCGTCAGGGTTGTATTCTGCTGTGTCAACTTGTTTGATTGCTGCGGCGTGTATTATTACGTCAATTCCTTCACAGGCTCTTTTTAGCCTTTCACTGTCACGTACATCGCCAATAAAGAAACGTAGCTGTGGATATTGTTTTGCAGGATATTTTTGTTTAAGTTCAAATTGTTTTAATTCATCGCGCGAGTACACTACAACGCGTTTAACATCGGGATAATCTCTAAAAATTGTCTCTACAAATTTTTTCCCGAAGGAACCGGTTCCGCCGGTAATCAGAATAGATTTATTATTAAGCATGAATTTATTGTATTTATTTGTATTTAGTCTTTAATTTACACGTTGATATCTATACATATATTTATATATATGTTACAAAGATACTATTTTAAGGTATAAAAATTGTCGTTTTATAATTGAAAAAAGCTGATATTTTTAACCGTTAGCCAATATAATATGCCAAAACCGCCATTCATCGTATTATGCGATTGGTTAAATTATATAGGAGAATATTTTATCGCTCTATTTATTTAGGTTTTTTTTGTTGTAATGTATCAATACCGCTGCGACAAATAGTTTTAAGCCAGAAAATAATTAAATCTCTTTTTCTGCTTAACGGATGTTTGAAATCTAAATGATATGATAACTTCCATACCCACATTAATGCGTGAATATATTTTCCTTGATTTAAGTAAGTATAGAATCTCGACTCGACCCTTTTAATTAGTGCACCCCGTGTATAGTCATCTTTTTCATTATTGTATAATTCGGTAAAGCAAATTTTGCCTTTAAAAAATTCCTGATCCGAATCCAGACCCGACCATATTCCCCCATTGTGAATTCTGTAAACGGCCATTGTATCTTTCATGTAATATCCGCAACTATTTTTCAGAAGATAGTAGAATAGATGTAAGTCAAGGAATGATGAATATAATTTTCTCTTTTCAGATGTTACAGACAACAAATCAGACCGGTACATGACCGTTAATGTTGAACAAAACCACTCATTGATCCTATCGTTATTGGTAAAGAAGAATCCTGCCTCATTACCTGTCAATAGAGTTGGATAATTATTGGCTACAAACTTAGCTTCATTTTGTCGATATATTTTATAATGATGGCAGCAGAGTGCTACTTCAGGATGCGCTTCCAAAAAATCAGCCTGTTTTTGGAGTTTTAACGGATCAATCCAATAGTCGTCTCCTTCGCACGTGGCAACATATTTCCCTTTAACGCGATTAAAGTTGTAGTCTACTACATTATTCCCTTTAGAGTATTGATTTTCAGTTTGATATATGGGTTTTATGATATCCGGATATTTTGATTCATATTCTCTTATTATATCGGCAGTTCCATCCGTTGATGCGTCATCATGAATCAATACCTCTATCTTGAATGTTGTTTTTTGCATTATAAACCCGTTCAAGCACTCCCTTATGAATGGTGCATGGTTATATGCTAAGCAACAAATACTTATTAATGGCTTTTTATCCACCTTTTTTCTTAATTAATTCACTTTTACAGAGAATGTTTTTTGCCATTTTAACCATTGGAGGTCCAATAAATTTATCTCCTTTTACGGCAACACCTTGTCCTAATTTAGACGCTGTTTCTGATAAATTTATCATTTCAGTGGCCCATTCAATCTCTTCTTCTTTGGGTGAAAAATATTTATGTACAAGAGGTAGTTCTTTTGGATTCAAGACCAACATCCCTTCAAACCCTAAATTTTTTGCAATCTTAAGATTTCGCTCTAAGTCATCTAAATCATGTACTTTTATGTGTACTGTGTCTATTGGTATAACTCCGCATGCTCTGGCACCTATTGATATCAGGTTTCTGGCTGTCAGAATACTTTGTCCTTCGGGATCGTGTACTCCTTTCATGTCGGTAATGAAGTCTTCGCATCCGAATGCTACGGCAACTATCCTATGGCATGCACAACATATCTCCTGTATATTCATTACAGCTCCTGCGGTCTCTATCAAAGGGATTATTTTAAACGTTCCTATCGGATACCCCTTTTCATACTCTATGGTCTCTAATAATTTTCCGAAAAAATAGATATCCTCACCTTTATTTGATTTTGGATACATAAATCCGCTTACTCCGTCTATTGTCAATTGATAAGCATCACGAAGCAACTCTCCGCTCTCTCTGTCGTTGACTCGGGGGAATATTAATTTGTCCTTTAGGTCATTGCGTTTTACAAAGGTTTTAATGTTGTCCCTTGCCAATTGTTTGTCATTAGGCGGAACTGAATCTTCAATGTCCAACAATAATACATCGGCATCTCTTCTTACTGAACTGTCAAGCAACTTTTGATTGTGTGCAGGGACAAACATCAAACTGCGCATGAGTATAGTGTTATTCATTTGGCAGTTTTTTTACTAATACTTTTCTTCTGAAAGATAATACATTTTCTCCGGATTGGTTATAGGCAACCGTCTCCACGTAAACTATACCTCTGTCGGGTTTAGATTTAGATTCTCTTTTTTCGAGAATCTTTGTTTTTACATATATTGTGTCATTAATAAAAACAGGGTTAAGGTGCTTTATGTCTTCATAGCCGAGGTTTGCAATGGCTTTTCCGCTTATATCAGGCACAGTTATTCCTACGGCTAATGAGAAAACCAATGTGCCGACAACCAATATCCTCCCATGTTGATTGTTTTCAGCATAATCAATGTTTGTATGAACCGGATGATGGTTCATCGTTAAGAGGGAAAACAGATCATTATCGCATTCAAAGATTGTTTTTGACAAGGCATGTTTTATCTCTTCACCTACAATAAACTCCTCAAAATAAAGACCTAATACCGATGTATTCATAGTTATCTTATAAAATGCTTATATATATTATGATTAATGTGCTGTGTTGTTTTTATTCTCGCACATTCTTTTTAAACATTAGTTTTGACTCTATTTCATCTTCTCTGTATTGTTTAACAACAGTATTGTCTGAGGCTGTTTTGCATATAGAGTAATCTCTAAGATTTCGTTTTACTGCAACACATGCACCTATTATACATTTATTCCCTATTTTAACGCCGTCAAATACAGTAGCATTTATTCCAACAAATGATTGTTTCCCTATAACACTCTCTCCTCCGATGGTAGACTTTGTTCCAAAAAAACAATGTGCACCTATTTTACATTGAGCACCAATTAATGTGAATGCCATTAAAGCAACGTTTTCACCTATTATTGTGTCGTTTTGTATTATTACATAATCATGAATCCAGCAATTATATCCTGATAGGGTGCCTCTTATCTTTGCCGTTGGTGAAATAATATTAGCAAAATGATACCCCTGAGAATTAAATCTTTCATATAAGCTTTCTCTGTCGGAATTGAGCCTATTCCATAACATTGCTATAAAAATAAGATCATTTTCTTTGTCTATTATTTTGTCAATTTCATCTAAAGGGTAAACAGGAAGTGATAAAAAATAATCGCAGTCAATATATTCTCTGTCAACTGCAAAACCAATAACATTGAATAGATTATACTCTTGAATAAATTTATATACGTGAATTGCCGTAGAGCTAGTTCCGATAATTAATATCTTTTTTTTCTCCATTTATTGTATTAGCCTTTTTAAGATAAATTTTTAATTTATACGAATTTATAATTGTTCAACATTTCGTTTATTATTTCAGGGGGATTAAACATCAATACATCAATTATTGATAAGTTAGGCACAAAGTTATTTTTGAACTGTTTATATGTTATTTCCTCTGTCTTCAGAAACTTTAAATCTATATTGTGCCTTTTAAATTCATCTCCATCATATAACTCCTGACCTCCTATTGCATTCAGGTAGGTCTGTGCCCCTAATAGTTCACAGATATGAATTATCTTCTCTTTCCCTTTTAATGAGCAATCTTTATTCAAAGACGAAGATAATATCAATTCGGTGTCAATGTTTAAGTATTTTAGTATGACTTTGAAGCTATTTGTGATAAATGCAGAGAGATTTTTATCCTCAAAAGAGGTTATCTCTTCCATTAGCTTCATTGTTTCAGCATAAAAAGGGGCTTTAGAGTAATTGAATTTAAGCGTTTTTAGAAAATTGATGAAATTATCATTAATTTCTATCTCGTTTATAGATTTATTCAAAGACGCTCCGGATAAAGTAATTGTAAACAGATGTTTTTCCCCATTTATAAGGATATTATTTCTTGCTATCCATCCTCTTGTTATATAGGCTACATCATCGTAGATTATATATTTATCTGCTGCTTTCATTAACTGAAAATAGCCAATATAAGGCATGAAATAAGGTTGCATTATTCCGATAGTCATTGCTGTCATTTTTTTATTATTTCAATTACTCTTTCTACATCATTTTTTTCCAATCCGGCATATATCGGGAGGCATATAACCTCGTCTGTTACTCTGGTGGCAACCGGCAAATTTGCTTTGTTTGATGACGGAAGACCTCTGTACGTTGAAAAATCGCTTATTAATGGATAAAAATATCTTCTTCCCTGTATATTTTGCTCTTTAAGTTTTGCATATAATGCGTCGCGGCTTATACCATAAGTTTTGTCAACAAATATTGGGAAGTAACCATAGTTAGGTTTAACCCCTTCTTGTATGGAAAGAAAACTAATCCCTTTTACATTGCTTAATCCATCAATATATTGCTTTGCTATTTCGCGTCGTTGACTTATTGCATTGTCAATATGTTTTAGTGTTAATAAGCCGTATGCTGCTCTTACTTCGTCCATTTTACCGTTTATGCCCGGTGCTACTATTGTAGTTTCTCCTGCAAAACCGAAGTTTTTAAGATAATCTATCCTCTTTTTTGTCTCTTCGTCTTTGCAGATCAATGCACCACCCTCAATTGTTGAATAAACCTTTGTTGCGTGAAAACTTACTGTTGAGATATCTCCCAAAGTTAAAATAGACTCTCCGTTTTTCTCAACTGCAAATGCGTGAGCAGCATCATATATTACTTTCAATCCGTATTTGTCTGCTATCTCTTGTATTCGTTCTGCGTCACATGGATTTCCATAAACATGTACGGGCATTATTGCTGTTGTCTGTGGCGTTATCGCTGCTTCAATCTTATCAGGATCAAGATTATAAGTAACAGGATCTATGTCTACAAACACCGGTTTTATTCCGTTCCACCATAATGAGTGCGTTGTTGCAACAAAACTGTATGGAGTAGTTATAACCTCTCCCGTTATCCGCAATGCTTGCAGCGCAACTATTAGCGGTAGTGTACCGTTGGTGAAAAGGCTTATATATGGGACTTTAAGATATTCGCATAGGGCTTTTTCTAATTCTTGATGATAATGACCATTATTAGTAAGCCATTTACGCTCCCATATATCTTTAAGATAGGGAATAAACTCTTCAAGTGGCGGTAATAAGGGAGATGTTACGGTTATTGTCCTATTTTTAGTCATAAAAATTACTTTCTTATTTTTAAAATGGAGAACAAATATAGTAATTCTTTTGATTTTAATAAGTATGCTGAACCTAAATAAAATATTATTCCAACGAAAACACCAATAATTATTTGAAATAAGTAGCTTTCTGTTATAAAAGTAGTCCCATATATAATTATTCCCATAAACAGAGAATACCCTAACATTGGCAAAAGGTCTCCCATCTGTTTAAAAAATCCAATATTAATTAATTTGCCTGTATAGTAAGTGTTTATTGCCAGACACAAGACAGATGATAATATTTTTCCTACACACATCCATATAATTCCAAATGGTATTGCTACCAATATCACGGCTACTCCTATTATCTTTTTTATGATTTCTAATTTAAGAAACATGTCGGAGCGACCCTTTACCTGAAGAAGGCTAAGGTTTAGTGCATGTGTAGGATACCACATAAGAGCAAAACATAGTATTTGTAGCATGGGAATACACATCTCCCATTTTGCCGTAATCATGAGAATTATCAATGGGCGTGCCAGTACTGCCAATCCTATCATGATTGGAAAAACTATAAATGCTGATAGTCGTAAAAGTTGTCGGTAAACCCGCTCTAATCTTTCGTTATCATTTTGAATTTCACATACCATAGGGAAGGTTACTCTGCTCAATACACCTGTAACGGTTGTTGCAGGGAGTTGGGAGTATGCATCGGCACGTGAGTAGTATCCGAGTTCTGCCGCGGCAAATTTTTTACCAATGACGATAGGATATATGTTATTGTAAATGGTATCCAAAAGACCGGATGCCAGAAGTTTTGATCCGAACGAAAAAAGTTCTTTAAATGATTTTACAGAAAATACAGGTGATGGTCTCCAGCGCGATATCCACCATAACATTAAACAGCGAGTAGTGGCTCCTATCACACTTGGAAAAACTATTGCCCATACGCCATATCCATTATACGCCATCGCAATTCCTACTATTCCTGTCACGATAGAGGCTATTACAGATATCTTCGCTTGAGTCTTAAAGTCCATTTTTATTGTAAACATAGCTTGTTGGACTATGCAGAGTGAGTTTATGAACAGGGGTATTGCGGCGATCTTAATCAAGTCTGACAGTATAGGCGCATTGTAAAAATCGGCGATTAGTGGACCTGAAAAAAATAGGGCAAAATATAAAATAAAGGCTACTACTATATTAAAGTAAAAAGCGGTAGATAAATCGGTTTGTGTACGATCTGCTTTGCGTACAATAGCTGTCGCAAAACCGCTGTTGATAATTGTTTGTGATACGGCTGTAAATACAGCCAACATCCCCACCATACCATAATCTGAAGGGGATAACACTCTGGCTATTAGTATCCCTATTAAAAACGAAATCCCTTGTAACGAGAAACTTTCGGCAAAACTCCAAGCCATGCCTAATAATGTCTTTTTTTGTAATGATTCAGCCATTTATCCCTCGTAAAACGTGTTTATTATTTGAGCTATTGTTATAGCAGTATCTTCTTTTATTGACGGATTTATTGGCAGGCTTAAAATGCGTTTAGCCTCTTTCTCCGCTGTTGGAAAAGAGAGATTCTCATATTTCAGGTAGGCTTCATGTTTATGTAGTGGAGTGGGGTAGTGTATCATAGTCTCTATTCCGTTTTCTGCAAGGTGATTTTTCAACTCATCACGGTTTTCAGTTCGTATTATGTATTGATGCCACACGGATTGTCTGTTTACGTGTAATTCAGGCTTTGTTATCTGCCTGACCAATATATTAGCGTTATATGTTTGTGCAATTGCTGCCCTTAATGTATTCTCTCTCTCAAGATATTTTAATTTTACTGATAGGAAAGCAGCCTGTATTTCGTCTAAGCGACTATTGATACCAATATATTTGTGTCTGTATTTTTGCATTTCCCCGTAATTGCCCAAAGCTCTTACTGTCTGGGCTAAAGAAATGTCGTTTGTGGTTACAGCACCGGCATCACCTAATGCCCCAAGGTTTTTTATAGGATAGAAACTTGTAGCAGCAGCATTGCCAAGATTGCCTGACATAAAGCCTCCGTTTAAACCTGCCGTCTCAGCTTTTGCCCCTATTGCCTGTGCATTATCTTCCACAATTTTAATATTGTGGGAGATGGCAATGTTTTTAAGTTGCTCGTTCCAACAGCAATTTCCGTATAGATGCACCGGAATTATTGCTTTTGTTTTTTCTGTAATAGCTTTTTCCGCTTTTGATATGTCGAGGTTCATTGTGTGTGGATCAATATCGGTTATTACCGGCTTTAATCCATTATCGGTCACAGCTATCATGGTAGCTATAAATGTATTTGCCGGAAGAATTACTTCATCTCCGGGTTTCATAACCCCTAACTCTATATATGCCCTGAATATAAGTCTTAAAGCATCTAACCCGTTGCCTGTACCTACTGTGTATTTACAGCCAATGTAATTGCACAGTTCGTTTTCAAACTTCACAACCCTCTCACCCCTGATATAACGTCCGGAATCTATTACCTCTGATGCCGCTTGTTTAAGCTCATCAGTATATTCGGCATTAATTGTTTTAAGATCGAAAAAATTCATATACAGACTCTATGCCATAAAGCACAGATAAAATTACTGGATTTTAGTGGATTTGTTAGATTCTTGCCACTTTAATATTATTGTCTTAATATTATTTTCATCAAAGAGAAGTAATGTTTTGTTATTGTCTTTTGCTGTGATTATTTCGTATCTACGAACCGATTCAAGCACTTTTCCGAGCATTGCATTTTCACCTTGATCATGACAGAATCTCATTGTTGAGATCATCTTGTCGAATGTAATTTCATCATGTTTGCCTATGATTAGGTCGCCACCTATATTATTGCATCCGTCGTATCCACCTATTCTTTTATCGGAAATATTAATCTCTATATATGGAATTTGGTCGCTTTTACTTACCGCTTTTTCATTTATTGTCTCTAACGACCATTTACCGTTTAATGCTACTGATTTTGTGGATGAGCAGCCAATAACAAGAAAGGCTGAGAGTATAACTGCGTAACACAAATATTTATCCATAAGGAGTATAAATTGTTTATATCTGCTATAAATATAAAAAAGTTCCGCCATAATCAGACGTTTAATGGTAATGGCGGAAATTAGAACTGTTTTAAAATTTCAGAAATATAAATTTATGATAGTATCAAAAAACAGGTTAAAATACAGGGATATTATTTTTACTGATTTAGCTTCTCTATTTCAGCAATAATTTCACCGGCTTTTTTGTCGAAGTTTGTAATCAGTGATCTATAATAATTTCTTACGAGTTTTACATCGTTTTTACCGTCAGTCTTATTTATACGTGCAAGGAAATCCTCCTTAATATCAAAAATCCTTCCTATTAGTTCATCGGTTTTACTGTCATTATTTCCCGACACGAAAGCCTTGCTGAGAAGGCAGTCTGCTATAAGTTCTTCGGCTATGAAGTTTATCTCTTTCTTTAAGTTTCTTTTATTTGCCATGATTCAAAATATTTGAGTTTAATGTAAGACTATATACGAAAGGCACAGATAGTTTTTATATCTGTTTATTTTTAGCAAAGGTAGCAATTTGTTTACCTAAAACAAAAAAAACAGAGACAAGAGTGTGGGTCGCATAAAGTTAATTAATTTTTGGAAACTTATAATGCCTATTTTTGTATTAGAGATGTGTCGGTTTAGATCGTTATGACTTTATTCTTTCTTATTAGAGTTGTCATTCTCAATATTTAGGATTTTGAATATAAGGTCTTTTGTTGATCCTGATTTCAGCGATATCCTCATAAGAATGAAATTAACCGGGAATATAAATATCCATACAGGTACTGGAGCCCACACCTTGCTAACGCCGAGCATAATAAAAAATTTAAAACATAATATTTGCAACAGATAGTTTATAAATTGCACAACGCAAAAAAGAGTTGCCTTGGCGGGAGTTGGTTTGGTTTTAAATGTGTAATAGTTTGATAGCAGGAAATTTGATATAAAACTAATAATAAAGCCACATGAATATGCTACACCTAAAGGCATAATATATGTGAGCGGAAGGTAGACGGTATATAAAATTATAGTTATCAGAGTGCCGGTAACGGCAAATCTGAATATTTCACTTCTGTGTTCGTTACTTATTTTCATAAAACTGTTACTTCAAAAGAGGAACTCTCCGCTAGCAGTTTTAGATATTGTGCGGATTTTTTCTCTATATACTATATGTGTATTAAAAAGCATAAAAGGGTTATTCTTTCGAGAATAACCCTTTTATCTCTTTTTATAATTAAATTATGCAAGGAATCCAAGTAGGATACCGGCAGCAACTGCCGATCCTATAACGCCTGCCACATTAGGCCCCATTGCATGCATTAGTAGGTAATTTGTAGGATCATATTCCTGCCCTACAATAAGAGAGATACGGGCAGAGTCTGGAACAGCTGAGACCCCTGCATTTCCTATCAGCGGATTGATTTTGTTGTCCTTCTTCAGGAAAATGTTAAAGAATTTAACAAACAGTACACCGGAAGCTGTTGCTATTATAAATGAGATTGCTCCAAGAACAAAAATCTTAATAGAATCCACAGTTAAAAACTCTGATGCTTGTGTTGAGGCTCCTACGGTGAGTCCTAAGAGGATTGTTATTGTATCTATAAGCGGTCCGCGAGCGGTTTCAGCTAACCGACGTGTAACGCCGCTCTCCTTAAGTAGGTTTCCAAAGAAGAGTAGTCCAAGCAGCGGAAGACCTGAAGGTACGAGGAAACAGGTGAGTAATAATCCTATAATAGGGAATACTACTTTTTCTGTGTGAGATACCACGCGAGGAGGGCGCATTCTCATAATACGTTCCTTCTTGTTTGTTAGCAATTTCATTATAGGTGGTTGTATAACAGGGACAAGGGCCATATATGAATATGCCGAGACTGCAATTGCACCCATAAGATTAGGGGCTAGTTTAGAGGCTAAGAATATAGCCGTAGGTCCGTCTGCACCGCCAATAATACCTATTGCTCCAGCCTGACTTGGATCGAAACCCATCTCTAAGGCGATTATATACGCTCCGAATATACCGAACTGCGCTGCAGCTCCGATAAGCATAAGTTTAGGGTTTGATATCAGTGCCGAAAAATCGGTCATTGCACCTATTCCGAGAAATATAAGCGGAGGGTACCAACCGGATGTAACACCTTGATAAAGAATATTCAAAACAGAACCCTCTTCGTAAATCCCAACTTTAAGCCCCGCCTCCATATTAAAAGGTATATTGCCTATTAGTATACCAAAACCGATAGGAATCAGTAACATAGGTTCAAACTCTTTGGATATTGCAAGGTAGATGAAAAATATACCCACAGCAATCATTATGATGTGTTGGTATGTTGCATTGGCGAATCCGGTATAAGTCCAGAAATCAACCAAGTTATTTCCTAAAAACGAAAAGAAGTCTCCCATATTATTCTGTAATTATCAATTCTGCACCTTCAAGAACAGATTCGCCTTTACTAACCTTAATTTCCACGATCTTGCCGTCTTTTGGGGCATTGATGTTATTTTCCATCTTCATTGCCTCAAGTATTATGACAGTCTGACCTCTTTTAACAACATCTCCAACTTTCACTTTTATATCGAATATCAATCCCGGCAGTGGGGACTTTATGCTACCTTTTCCGGCAACAGGGCGTGGTGCTGCAACAGAAACAGCAGGCTTCTCGGGTGCAGGTCGGCTTATTTTAACTGGCGCAGCCTTAACGGGTTTGTCCATCTCAACTTTATAAGGAGTACCGTTAACTTCGACGTTTGCGATGTTCTCTTCAACTTCGTTTATGGAAACATTGTATGTATTCCCGTTGATTTTATATTTATACTCTTTCATACGATTATTTTGTTTTTTATTAAAGATGTTACTTAACTCACTATCAAATAAAATAGCCACAATATTATTGCGAAATACTGATTATTTGATGCTGATTGTAAGTTTAGGTTAGTTTCATCGTTTAACTATTTTTTAAGTTGTTGTTTTTTTGCGGTGTTTCTCTAAGTCCGTAAATTTTTGAGCTCCACGGTGAATATGAGCGTTTAACTTTGTTTATAGTAAGAACAGTCTCTTCTATATCATGCACGTTGTCATGGAGTTCATGAATAGCCATTGCAATAGCTGCAAATACTTCTCCTGAAGTCTCCTCTATTCCGCTCTTGTCTGCATTTTTGACAGATGTAAGCCCTTGAGATTTGAGTGCCCTCTTCTTGCTTTGTTTTACAGATACATTGCCTACTAATTTAAATGCAAGAAATAAAATTATTAGACCAACGAACACAACTGACATTGCTGTAATGGACATTCCTATCCCTTCACTGTCGTGTTCCTCGAATTTTGTTATTTTCGGGCTTTTTCCTATGGTTTTGTTATTTGTGCTTGGAGTTATATAGTTATCCTCTCCTGTACCTTTTACTTCCCATTTCTGTCCTGCATCGGTTACACGTCCGTATGAATTGTCAGTGCCAATTATACTGTTGTCTATTACTATACTATCCAATAGCTTTTTCCCTTGGTCGTATAATCCTATCCATACGCTGCCTATCGTATCAAGCCTGAAGTTCATGTGGAACGTGCCGTGATTAGGTTGTCCGTCTGCCCAAAAGAGGGCATGTTGCCTCGGTTTGATGAGTGTCAGTACGTCACCCTTTGGGATGAAGTACTTTATTGTATCTCCCGGAGTGAAGCTGGCTGCAATATGAAATCCGGCGAGATCTACCGATCCGTAAGACTTATTGAAGAGTTCTATCCAAGGACCTTGTACGCCGTAGTCATCCTGAAAATTAGTCTTATTGTCAATAAGTACTTCATTTATAAGGATCTTTGACGTGCTATCCTCCTTCTGCTCATTGCAAGAACTGCAACCTATAATCAAAAGGAGAAACATAAATATATAAATAGATTGTCCTATTCTACTATTGTTCATAAAAATAATCTTTATTAAAAGCAAGATTCATTCGTTACAAAGGTATGTTACCATGTTTCTTTGCCGGATTGGACAGTTTCTTTGTTTGCAACTGCTGCAAAGCCCTTATTATGCGGAACCTTGTATTGCGTGGCTCTATAATATCATCGATATAACCATATTTTGCGGCATTATAAGGGTTCGCAAATAATTTCGTGTATTCGGCCTCTTTTTCTGCCATGAAAGCTGCCGGATCGGCTGCTTCTTTGGCTTCTTTGGCATATAATACCTCAACTGCGCCTGCTCCACCCATAACAGCTATCTCTGCTGATGGCCAAGCATAATTTATATCTCCTCGCAACTGTTTACAACTCATTACTATATGTGATCCACCATATGATTTTCTGAGGGTAATAGTAACTTTAGGTACAGTCGCTTCACCGTAGGCGTAAAGTAGCTTTGCACCATGAAGTATCACGGCGTTGTATTCTTGCCCTGTACCTGGAAGGAATCCGGGAACATCAACCAGTGAAACTAAAGGTATGTTGAATGCGTCGCAGAATCGTACAAATCGTGCTGCCTTGCGTGAAGCGTTGCTGTCAAGTACACCGGCGTAACTGCTAGGTTGATTTGCTACAAGTCCAACACTTTGTCCGTTGAATCTTGTGAAACCGATTATAATATTAGTGGCATACAACTTTTGTACTTCAAGAAATTCTCCATTGTCCACTATTGCCCCTATAACCTCGTACATATCGTAGGCTTTATTGGGATTATCAGGAATAATCTCGTTCAATGAATCCTCTAAGCGGTCTATTGGGTCGGTACACTCTACGGTAGGGGCTTCTTCGAGGTTGTTTTGCGGAATATAGCTTAAAAGTTTACGTAAAAACGTAAGACCCTCCTCTTCAGTAGAGGCTGTAAAATGTGTAACACCTGATCTGCTTGCATGTACGCTTGCGCCACCAAGATCTTCTTGGCTTACATCCTCTCCTGTAACAGCTTTTACAACCTTAGGACCGGTAAGGAACATATAAGAGGTCCCCTCCATCATCAAAGTAAAGTCTGTAAGGGCAGGGGAGTAAACGGCACCTCCGGCGCATGGCCCGAATATACCAGATATTTGAGGAATAACACCCGAAGCTAATATATTGCGTTGAAAAATTTCAGCATAACCGGCAAGAGCGTTAATTCCCTCTTGTATGCGTGCGCCTCCTGAATCATTTATCCCTATAACAGGTGCGCCCATTTTCATTGCTTGGTCCATAACTTTGCATATCTTCTGCGCCATTGTTTCGGATAGTGACCCTCCGAATACGGTAAAGTCCTGTGCAAATATATACACTAAGCGACCGTCTATTGTTCCGCTTCCTGTAACAACGCCATCACCTAAATATGTTTTTTTATCTTGTCCGAAATTAGTACATCTGTGTTTAACAAACATATCCATTTCTTCAAAACTGCCCTCGTCCAACAACATGGCAATACGTTCACGGGCTGTATATTTGCCCTTATCGTGTTGTTTGGCAATAGCTTTTTCACCGCCACCCATACGGGCTTCGGTACGCAGAGCAATAAGCTCTTTCACCTTCTCAAGTTGGTTGCTCATAAATAAATTTCTTTTTAACGTTGTTTTTTATTAGAATCCTCACACAGTTCTGTCAGTACGCTACATGTCGATTTAGGATGTAGAAAAGCGATGCTTAGCCCTTCAGCTCCATTGCGTGGAGCGGTATCTATAAGACGTATACCTTTTTCTGCGGCATCAGCAAGAGCCTCAACTACACTATCGGTAGCAAAAGCTATGTGATGAATTCCTTCGCCTTTATTAGCAATGAATTTTGCGATAGTACTCTCTTCGCTTGTTGGTTCAAGCAGTTCTATCTTAGTCTGCCCTATTTTAAAAAAAGCTGTTTTTACTTTCTGGTCGGCTACCTCTTCAATGTTGTAGCACTTAAGACCCAAAACTTTCTCGTAATAGGGAAGAGAATCCTCTATACTCTTTACGGCAATACCAAGATGCTCAATATGCGTCAAGTTCATAATACTAAAAATTTTGAAAAAACGGATTAATAATTATATGCTTTATAATCAATGTGATATACATAAATAGTTTTAAATGTACGCTGCAAAGATACTGAAATATAATGAATAAAAGAATATGAAAAAGAAAATTATCGGCAAAAGTAAGAAGGGATTAAAAATTATTATTTTGTTCTTGATCAATAATATTATGCAGTAAAAACTACTGTCAAATCGGCAGAAAATCTGCCAAAGAGTTATTGATAATACCATTCATAAACTATATGAATACAATCTTTACGATAAATTTTATCCATCGCTTAAAAAAATATGCAGTTTAGTAAACATTTGGCTTTTTTGGCACGTTGTTTGATATGTATGAAGTACACGATTCGAAAGGAATAAGAATCGTCATAGAACGATCATTAACAATTTAAACTGTATAATAACAATGGGAAAAATTATTGGAATAGACTTAGGGACAACTAACTCATGTGTAGCTGTGATGGAAGGCACAGAACCGGTTGTAATAACTAATAGTGAGGGACATAGGACAACTCCATCGGTGGTGGCATTTGTCGATGGCGGAGAGCGTAAGGTTGGAGAACCGGCAAAACGTCAGGCAATTACCAATCCTACACGTACAATCTCTTCGATAAAGAGATTTATGGGAGAGACATTTGATCAGGTGCAAAACGAATTAAAACGTGTACCGTATAAAGTGGTAAAAAGTGAAAACAATA
>JAVVOY010000027.1:0-28690 GCA_036656055.1 Bacteroidales bacterium | reverse complement strand
TAGGCAGCATTATATCAGATATAAGTGTTGCCGTACCCTTACCAATTATTGGCGGGGGTGGCATATCTGATGCACCGCCTGACGGAGGTGCTTATGCACGTAAAAATGCTGCATGGTCGGCATTATCAGCCGTTGCCACGTCTGGCAATTACAACGACTTAACCGGCGCACCCGATATTACCGTCAAGGCAGATAAGGTAGTTATTCTCCGCGAGACGGTGAGTGTAAAGGAAATACTACCGAATAAATTGCACATGTGGGGAGAGGTAGCCACACTCACTATAACACTTACTACACCTGAGAACAGTAACATCCAAAACGAGTACATGTTTCAGTTTAAAAGTGGAGCAACGGCAACAACGCTGATATTGCCCGCCACTGTTGTTTTCAGCACCGCTGTCAATATTAAGGCAAACAAGACGTATCAGGTATCAATAGTTAATAACCTCGGAGTAATAGGAGAGTTTTGATATGAGCGAGTTTAGACGACGATTAATGGCGCAGAAAAAAGGGCTTTTTCCGGCAGAATACACTGAATTGGAATATGTAGAAAGTTCTAAAACACAATATATAGATACTAAGATAGTCCTCACAGAACGCAATGCTGTCATTTTAAATGGATTCCAAAATGTATCAGGAGTAAACGCAGCAATATTTGGTGCAACAAATTTAACAACATATAGAGGAATTACAATAGGTGTCACAGGAAACACTAATCGTTTAACTTTTGGCAGTGTATTTGAACAAGATAAACTAGATATTCCTAATAAAAGAGATAGCAATAACACCTATAAAATATCCGGTAAATTATTGCAATGCAACGATGTAATAAAGGAGATAAACAATACAATTAAATTTAATACAATAAATACCGCATTTTTATTTAGAGGCTCTCCCAACTGGCCGTACGGTGATTTTTTTCCATGCAGAGTATATGGATTAAAGATCTTTGAATACGATAATTTAATATTAAACTTTATCCCGGTCATTAACCCACAAGGAGAGATAGGAATGTACGATACAGTAAGTTGCAAATTCTTCGGCAACGATGGTACAGGAGTTTTTACAGCAGGGTATAAAAAATAAACAACAATGAAAAGGTACATAAAAGACGGAGAAATAATAACACAGGGAACCCCTGTAATTATTGGCGATATGCGTGTTTACAATCCTACTGAAGAGCAGTATTTAACTTCCGGGTGGGTTGAATACACCATCTTAACCCCACCTCCATATACTAAAACCAACGATGATATACGCCACGAGAGGGAAGCTGCATACCGATATGAGAGCGATAGCCTTTATATGGCATACGTAAAATATTCGGAACTAGGTAATATATCTGCAGCCGAAAAATCAAAAACAGCATGGTTAAACAAAATAGACGAAATAGATAAAAGATTGCCTTATGAAAAGTAAATATTTTAAAATAGAAGAGTTAGTTTGTCGGCATGTTTACGCCAAATTCGGGGAGCAGGCGGAGATGTTTATTGATAGTAGATTATTTGAAACGTTGGATATAATTCGTGAAAAAATATTATGCGTGCCAATGATTGTAAACAACTGGAAGTCGGATGGGCAATTCTCGCAACGAGGGTTAAGGTGTAATTGCTGCCAGATAGTAAAGAGCAAAACAGCGCCGTACCTCTCTGCCCATGTGTTAGGCAAAGCGGTTGATTTTGATGCAAAAGGGATGACGGCAGAGCAGGCACGGCAGGCGATAATCAAAGCACAGATTCTTTTACCTTACCCTATAAGGCTCGAAAGCGGTGTATCGTGGGTGCATCTGGACGTTTACGATGCAGGTAATAAGGTAACTATGTTTAAAGGGTAATACTATGAAAGACAATAGAAACACAGCATACACGATACTGATAATCATATCAGTGATAGGGGCATTGATAATACTCCTTACCGGATGTTCTGTGCATAAAACATCATCAAGTAACAAGATAACAGAGTATGTCCGCGATACGATATATATTGACATGGTACGGAACACAGATAGAGTGCAGCGCGATACGGTAGTTATAGATAACGTAATTATAGAGTACCTGCCAGATAGCACGGGTAATTGGCTGCCGAGCAAAAAGGTGGTAAGCACCAGCAGGCAGGTAGGCTCTGCTTCGGAAAAAAGCTCGATGGTTGATTCCGGGAAGACAACTGTAAGTCAAAATAAGGAGCAGAGAATTGTTTCCGAAACAAAAGAGGTTAAGCGCACTTCTTTTTGGTGGTGGGCAGCTTGTTTTGTAATCGGTGGTATTGTTGGGGTATTGGGTATTTATGCAATAAGGTATTTTATAAAGAAGTAAACAATGGACATACATTATGTTATCGACGGAGTTGAGAAAACATTAACCGTTGACGTTGACGACAACAGTTACCGTTACCGCGCAATAAAAGGCGAGCACAGCCTTACTCTATACTTTTCGCTAAAAGAGCATATCGAAATACCTGTCGGAGCGTATTGCGTTTACGAAGAACTTACATACACGCTCGAAGAACCGGAGAATTTCAAGATGAACAACTCCCGTAACTTTGACTACACCCTTATAATGGAATCGTATGCAGCCAAAGCAAAGAAATACAAATTTCGCAATCCAGTTGACAGACGTTTGAAGTTCAATCTTACAGCTAAACCTCGCGAACATTTACAAATGTTTGTTGACAATATGAACATGCGGGAGAGTGGTTGGACTATCGGTGAATGTATAGACGCGTCCGAAAAGCTAATATCTTACAACCACGCATATTGTATTGACGCTCTTACTCAGCAAGCTGAAGCATTTGAAACCGAATATGAGTTTATTGGAAAGGTTGTTAGTCTCCGCAAGGTAGAGTATAATAAAGACAATCCCCTGCCATTGAGCTATGGCAGGGGTAATGGTTTTAAACCGGGTGTCGGCAGAACCAATTTTAATGATTCAAAGCCAGTAGAGATACTATTTGTACAAGGCGGGGAGCAGAATATAGATGCAAGTAAGTATAAAAGCAAAGAACTGTTATTACCAAAAGGGCAAACACTTTCTTACGACGGAACCCATTTTGAAAACGAAAGCGGCTTCAATGCAAGCAGCGCGCGTACCTATATTTCAGATGCAGACGGTTTTTCAACACAACGGGCAGACAAACCTTTGAAATCAAAAACTGAAGACAGTCTCGACCTCTCAAATATATACCCCAATTGGGAGCATGCGATCACAAAAGTAGAATTCACAGAAGAGGGATTTTGCAATATTTTCGCCGAAAATACAGCAGAACACAGGAATAACAGCCCGTCCGATTTAAATTACAATGATTGCCGAATAGGAGGCGAAACAGCTACTGTAATCTTTCAAAGCGGTATGCTCGCAGGAAAAGAGTTTGATATTATGCAAACCGATAAAGCCCTTACCGGATATGATTACAATACAAAGAAATTTATGCTCGTGTCGCAGGAAATAGACGGGCTAACAATGCCTGATAAAGATAACGATTTCAAGCCTATTATCGGAGATAAATTTCGAGTGTTCGGTATAACCTTGCCAGATAATTATGTGTGCCATAATGCGACCAAGACCGGCGCATCGTGGGATATGTTCAGGGAGGCTGCAAAGTACCTGTATGAAAACGAAGAACAGAAGTTTACCTTCACCGGAGAGCTTGACGGAATATGGGCTAAAAAAGACTGGGCGAATATAGGAGGCAGAATCAAATTAGGAGGTTATGTGCTTTTTAGCGACCCGCAGTTTCAGCCTGACGGAATAGCGATAAGAATTATAGGTATAAAAGACTATATCAACAATCCCCACAGTCCAGAAATAGAACTCTCAAACTCAACTGTCGGAGGTTCCATTACAAGCGACTTACGTAAGGCAGATAATAATGAGGTGTTGACCGATCATCAGTACAAAGATTCATTGCAATTTACCAAACGCCGCTGGCGTGATGCACAGGAGACAATGACAATGATAAGCGAGGCTATGATTGGCAACTTTGCTAACTCTGTTAATCCGGTTACAGTGCAGACAATGGCAATGCTTGTAGGTGACGAAAGTCTGCAATTTCAATTCGTTCGAAGCCTTACAGACCATACGCAGGTAACACATAATGTCGCCTACGATAAGGCAACAAAGACGCTTCATTTCCCTGAGGGCACAATAAAGCATTACACCTTAGGTATAGATGCGATTTCATCAAGTCACAAACCAGAAGATTACAAAGTATGGGAATTGAGAGCAGTTGATAAGCTCCCCGCCCATGATAAAAAGTACTTCGTATATGCAAAAGTAAGTGCAACATCTCAAATAGGGGAGTTTTATATCAGCGAAACCGCAATTAAAATGGATTCATGTCCGGAATATTACTACCTGCTCATGGGAGTACTAAACAGCGAATATAACGGAGAGCGCAGCTATGTTACATTATACGGCTATACAGAGATACTGCCAGGACGAATTACAACCGACAGAATAGTATCGTCCGACCTTAATACATACTTTGACCTATTAAATGGAGAGATAGGCGGAAAAATTAAATTTGTTAGCTCTGGGGGGAACTATCAATATGTAAACGAGGCTATCGACGCTAAAACCTGCACATTTACTATTGCGCAGCCAGATCCGCCATACAGCAAGGGTGATACATGGCTGAAATATAACGGTGAAATAATGACCTGTATAATATCTCGTACAACGGGTAAATTTGCTGTTGGCGACTGGAATACAGCAGGAAATTATGCGACCCCCGAACAAACAGAATATTTGCGGACAGCATTTGAAAAATACACAGGAGCTGCAACCGAAATCAATGGAGGTTTAGTTCTTTCATCATTCGTTGGTGTAAGGGATGAACACGACAAGATAACCGCGTTCATGAACGGAGTACCAAATGCTAAATTCGGAGGTTGGTTGAACGGGTCCGCATTTGCCGCGGGAGTACAGAATTTAGGCGAAGATACATCCAAAGCCATAATAGACCTGAAGCACGAGGGAGTTGATTCAAAAATGGGTGTTTTTAGAGTATATAAAGATGGTGTAGGAATAGATACTTCTTACGGGACAAGAAGTATTATATTCTCCAATAAAAGCGTTGACGAGGTTGTTGGTGCTCTCAAATACGAATCCCATTATGATTATATGAACACCTATGAAAGAAACCTTATAAATGACGATGTTGCGGGCAATTTCACTGTCAACGGAACGATAGTTTGGGGTATAGCACCGGAATCTCCCGCTAACGTAAAAGAAACAATAGTATTAGCCAAAGCAACTGTAAAAAATAGCGGGAACTATATAATTAATCCAGCTTATTATAAAATGTTTAATTTCGGTATCGGTTTTACTATTGGGGGTAACAATAGTGGAGATTACCGTCCATATAACATCAAAGTGCAAACGAAAGTAGATTATTATCTGCTTGTTAACGGTGTTAAGACCCCTATAAAAACAGCCTCTCAATCGCGAGAACTGGCAGATTGGTACTCTTGGAGTTTGGAACATATAGGACAAACATATAACGACGCTGCAAGTTGGCAGGTGAGTTATAGTAAAGATAAAATAACTCTTGACGGTGCTGTGGAATATAATATAGAATTGATAGCCGAAGTATCATATAGCTTCTGCTATACCATTGTAGTTTATTATGGTCCTCCTATTTCATCTGCATCTGAAGCACTCACCTATACTAAATTCAGTATGTATGCGCGTACCTCTATTGTTGATCCATACAGCAAATTCTTGACATTTATACAGACAGGACTCCTGACATCTTACTGTAATGACGGCATTAAATTCATGTCCATAGATGCAGCCGGAACAACTAATACATTAATGACCTTTAGACATGGTATTAAGCAAAACGAATATGGCAATCCCCGACGTATATCCATAGAGGCGTCTTTGCCGTCTTACAGTGAAGCGTCAACAGGTGAGTGGTATAAGGACACTGACGGAACTATAAAAGTAAAATAAATCAGCTTGTTTGGAATTCCCAATATATATATATCTTTGACGTACAATTTCTTTTCTTTGCGGTAAAATACTTTTTCTGATAGTCTTATTTGCCTGATCCTATCAAGAAGTTCCTTGAAATAATTCATGGAAGAGCCGGTTGTGAATCTCTCATCGTTTAATGTAAACCCTTTGACGATATACTCTCTTAACCTTTGCGTCGCCCAAATACGAAATTGAGTACCTTGATAAGACTTCACGCGATAACCAACAGATATGATAACATCCAAGTTGTAATAGTTAACTTCATGGGTCTGCATCTTATCTTCGATAGCTCCATGCTGAGTGGTATTTCGGATTTTCCGAACAACTCGCTAATTTGCTATTGTGTCAGCCATACTGTTTCCCCTTCAAATAGTACATCTACTTTGATGTTACCATCTTCTGACTTGTATATTACTATTTCACTATTCTCCATATTTTATTCCGCCTTCATTTTAAGAATCTTCTCCAAATCATCGAAAGAACTGATTCGGTAGACCACTCCTTAGTACTCTACATGACCACATAATTCCTGTTTATCAGTAGAAAATAGTTCCGTGATGGGAACGTTTAAAGTGATGGCAATGCGCTCCAATGTCTGCAATTGCGGATAGTCCCCCCGTAAAGTCTTGTTTAGACTAATATCGGTGATTCCCATTTTTTCTGCTAATTCTTTTTGTGTAATACCTTGCCCTTGGCAAAGTTCTTTTATCCTATGTTACGATATTTATTAACTCTCTTTGCCCGGGTTTTTGTTTAAATCAAATATGTTAATAGCATCATTTTTTAAATCACGAGTAACCTTACGATATCGTAAAAACGCTTTACTACCTTCTGCGTGACCACTCATAGAAGATATTATGCTGTCTTTTACATTAGCTTCATAAAGCAGTCCTACAAAGGTTCTTCGCCCGGCATGAGAGCTTATAATATCGCATAGAGGTTTTATCTCGGATGCTCGAGTTTTTGAATTTAAAATAGTGATAGGTCTATTTAGCTCTAATAATTTGAATAACTCTTTAAGATATTTGTTATAGTTGACATCAGTAATAAAAGGAAGTAGCCTTTTATCTTCAGAGTTCTCGTATTTTTTTATTATCCTTTGGGCTTCTTTGGTTAATGGTACAGTAACTGTTTCTGCTGTTGTATTTCTTGTTTTCCCTTGTATATAAGATAGCTCACCCCCCGATACATTTGAACTTTGAAGGCTTAACAGATCGCCAACTCGACAACCGCACATACATTGGAATACAAATATATCTCTAACCCTGTCAAGTTTACCTGATAAGGAGGCATCTATTAATATTTCAAGCTCAGCACGTTTAAGGTAAATAGGATCTCCGTACAAAGTAGGCTTAGGTTTAAATCCGTGAAAAGGGAAAGGTATTGTATCTCCATTCTTTTGATACTCCCACATAGACCACCGCCAAAATGCTAAAACACGAGAAATTATATTATTTGCGTAATTAATACTCATTATTTTTTTATTGAGCATCCATTCATAAAAATCTTCCAAATTGGACAAAGTGAAATTATCAAATGACAAATATTTTTTATTGGCAAAAAAATCACGAAGTAATTTTAAAGTATATCTATAATGTATCAAACGGCCATTACTTATGTCTCTCTTGTTATTATGTAGCTCAAACATATCAAAAAATACTTCATTTCTTTTGGGCTGAGCAACTCCGCCAATACACTCAACAATGGTCGTTTTTACGTATTCTGCATCTGGAAAGTATTTTCCACCGAATAACTCTGCAACATTAGCATCAACCTGCTTTATTATACTATTAATATCAGACCCACGCAAAACCCTATTCCCTACTCTAACATTAGCCGCTGGTTTTACCTCTCCTTTTGCTTTCACCCAATCTTTTGGTACGACAGAATAACCTAAGTGTGTTCTTATTCTTTTTCCGTTGAATGTAATCTCGGAATAGATTTTACCGAGCGACTGACCCGATTTTACTTCTAACCTAAAAGTGCTGTTATACTTCATAAATCATGTGTTATAATTGCAGACAATTCGCAGACAAAAATACACAATTACATACAATTTACAGACAAAAAAGCGGAACAAAATAAAACAATGTATGACAAAATAATCTGAACCAAACAGATGCGATAAACATGTAATATCCTATAAATAAGCGTATTAGCTGGCAGGGGATGGGTGAAAAAACCGCTTCATAATGATTTAGGCTGATCATTGCGAAACGGTTTCTGTGATCGGGCCGGGATTCGAACCCGGGACCCACAGCTTAGAAGGCTGTTGCTCTATCCAGCTGAGCTACTCGACCGACCTTATTTATTTTTTTGTAAACGCTACGATACAATATCCGTTTCATTTACGCGTGCAAAAGTACATATTTTTCCCGATTTTACAAACAAGAAAATACATTGCAATAATCCAGAGTATAATTTAAGGCATATAATCAATAAATTATAACTCAGTATCCACATTAAATTGTTCGTGCCAAGGCAAACCCATTTCATTGAGCTTCTCCATAAACGGATCCGGATCAAACTCCTCAACATTGAAAACTCCAGGTTTTTTCCACTTCCCCGTCACAAACATCATCGCCCCTATTGCAGCAGGAACACCTGTTGTATAACTAACAGCCTGTGCACCTGTTTCAAGATAAGCCTCATGGTGATTACAGTTATTGTATATATAATATGTAAGAGGCTCGCCACTCTTGCCTATTCCACTTATTCGGCAACCAATTGACGTTTCACCCTCATAATTTTCGCCAAGATCTTTAGGATTTGGGAGAACAGCCTTAAGAAATTGTATTGGGATAATCTCCTGTCCATTATACATTATAGGGTCAATACGCGCCATGCCTATATTCTGTATCACGCGAAGATGAGTAAGATACTCCTGTCCGAAAGTCATCCAAAAACGGGCGCGACGCAAAGTTGGAAAGTTAATCACCAACGACTCTAACTCCTCATGATAAAGAAGATAAGATTCGCGTTCACCTATATTGGGATAGTTCAACGGTTTATGAATCTCGTGAGGCTCTGTATATATCCATTTTCCATCCTCATAATACTTGCCATTTTGAGTTACTTCACGTATATTTATTTCAGGGTTAAAATTCGTTGCAAAAGCCTTTCCATGATTCCCTGCGTTACAATCGACAATATCAAGAGTCTGCATCTCGCTGAAGTGATGCTTAGCCGCATAGGCTGTGTAAACACCCGACACACCAGGATCAAATCCACATCCAAGAATCGCCGTCAATCCGGCATCCTTAAAACGGTCGCGATACGCCCACTGCCAGCTATATTCAAATTTGGCCTCATCCTTAGGCTCATAGTTTGCTGTATCCAGATAATTTACGCCACATTTAAGACACGCTTCCATTATTGCAAGATCTTGATAAGGAAGAGCAACATTAATTACAATATCCGGACGATGTTTTTCAAACAACATAACAAGTTCTTCAACACTATCTGCATCTACACGATCAGTAGTTATATTGCCCTTACCTATTGACTTGGCCAACGCAACGCACTTCTCCTCTGTACGGCTTGCCAACACAATATCATTAAAAACTTCAGGATGCTGTGCTACTTTATTAGCGACAACCGTTCCTACACCACCTGCACCTATAATCAATACTTTTGACATAGTTCTATTATTTTGATCATTCAAAACTCTCTACCGTAAAATATGGCAAAATGCAAAACCATCATTACCATTAAACAAGTGCAAAGATAAAATAAATTTTCATCTTACCTTATGCCACAACATCAATATAAATACTACTTTAACAAAAAAATAGGGCATATTAGACTCTGCAAATACCACAACAACAACCATATCAAAACTAAAAATAGGCTAATTTCAAAATAAAATCTTTGTTAACATTAAATCTATCTTATTTTTTTTACTTTTGCAAACAATTTAATTGAGATTGCCAATATACCTATTCATGACATGAAGGCAAATCTTAATACATTTAGATATGCTTATTTATGAAAAATTCCTTTTTTAGCAGATTTACCCCTAAGGAGCCTAAATTTTTTCCTCTACTCAAACAATTGTCTGAAGTATTGATCGGATCTTCCAATCTCTTGGTGGAGAGTTTACAACGCGATAAGCCGGAAGAGAGGTTAGAATATTACAAACGGATTAAAGAGATGGAACGAGAAGGAGACCGTTCAACACACCTTATTTTAGATCAATTAAGTACTACCTTCATAACTCCTTTCGACCGTGAAGACATACATGCCTTAGCCTCCCATATGGATGATGTGATAGACGGAATAAACAGTTGTTCAAAACGTATTGCCATATACAATCCTCGTCCTATCGGCGAAAATGGGAAGAAACTCAGTTGTTTAATTCAGGAAGAGGCCATCTACATCAGAAAAGCCATGGATGAACTTGAACGGTTTCGTAAAAACCCAACCGTATTACGCGAATATTGTACAAAGCTACACGATATAGAAAACCAAGCAGATGATGTATATGAACTTTTCATCAGAAAACTTTTTGAAGAAGAGACAGATTGTATTGAGCTCATAAAGATAAAAGAGATAATGCACGAATTGGAACGCACAACCGATTCGGCAGAACAAGTAGGAAAGATATTAAGAACACTGATTGTAAAATACGCATAAAACAGGATAAGTAACATGGTTTTGTTAATAACAATTATAGTTCTTGCTTTAGTTTTTGATTATATAAACGGGTTTCACGATGCTGCCAATTCAATAGCAACAATCGTATCAACCAAAGTCCTTACTCCACTGCAAGCCGTACTCTGGGCGACACTTTTCAATTTTATCGCATTCTTTATCGCAAAATACCTTATTGGCGGATTCGGTATTGCAAACACAGTATCCAAAACCGTTGAAGAACAATATATCACATTACCAATTATCCTGTCAGGTATAATTGCCGCCATTATTTGGAACCTTATTACTTGGTGGAAAGGAATACCCTCATCCTCCTCCCACACCCTTATTGGCGGATTTGCAGGAGCAGCCATAATGGCTTGCGGATTTAAAGCCATACAGTTGAGTATAATTCTAAAAATAGCCGCCTTTATCTTTTTAGCCCCACTCATAGGGATGGCTATTGCCTTTGGATTTACAATATTAGTGCTTCGTATATGCCGCAGAGCAAATCCTCATAAAGCCGAAATATGGTTTAAAAAGTTACAATTAGTATCATCCGCCATGTTCAGCATCGGGCATGGTCTTAACGATTCGCAGAAAGTTATGGGTATCATCGCCGCGGCAATGATAGCATCACACTCCTTAGGACTTGGGATGAGTATAAAAAGCATAATAGATCTGCCGGATTGGGTAGCATTCTCCTGCTTTGCAGCCATTTCATTAGGCACAATGTCCGGAGGATGGAAAATAGTAAAAACTATGGGAACCAAAATAACCAAAGTAACACCATTAGAAGGTGTTATCGCCGAAACTGCCGGAGCTTTTACTCTCTACATAACTGAAATACTCAAGATTCCTGTCAGTACAACACATACAATCACAGGAGCCATTATAGGCGTAGGTGCCACAAAGCGTCTTTCAGCCGTTAGATGGGGCGTTACTAAGAATCTTATGACAGCATGGATTCTCACCATACCGGTAAGCGGACTTTTAGCAGCAGGAATCTACCTCATCCTCACCATGTTTATTTAAGTTAAACAACTCCCCGCGAAGAGAGACAACAAACAAACATTAAGACTCAATCCTAAGATAAGAGAAATCTCTTATCACCATATCCGACATACCCCCCACAACATCATAAGGGTTTGTAGTAGCCAACCCAATAACGAACATATTGGCAGAACGGGCAGCCTGTAAACCTAAAATAGAATCTTCAAATACGCAACAATCCGATACAGGAGATTTCAATCTATCCGCAGCAAGTAGAAAACAGTAAGGATCTGGTTTTGCCCGGATTATATCATCAGCCGTTATTATAACATCAAACTGCTCTCTGAAACCAGGGTGAGCAGCATAAACATTATCCATTTTTTTGTTATTAGAGCTCGTTACAACAGCCGTCTTATAACCACCCTTTTTCACCTCTTTGAAATACTCTTCAAAACCCGGAATAAAATCATAGGTCATCTCTTGTTCAAACCTATCCACCATAGCCACAACACGTTTCTGCATTGTAGGATCAGGAAAATATCGATTAAGTATCACATTAAGAGTCGAGCCTTTAATCTTGTCAAAAACATCCTTTTCCTCAGGCAAAAAGTGAAGCAGTTCACGCTTCCAGAAGTTAGTATAATTAGTCTCCGTATCAAAAACCACCCCGTCAAGGTCAAAAAGCAAAGTTGTTATATTTTTAGGTATTAACATATAAATAATTTTTGTTTTGGTGATATATATTTTAATAATAGATAGCGTATACAATAAATAGAATGATTTATGACAGTTTCTATCTAAGTATAATTATTTTCTATCCGACACACTATTTATCTACCAATTGCTGTTGGTATACGCCATACAAATATTGTCAAGTAAAGCCCCTACATTTGGAGAATAATCAACATCCAATCTTAACTGTGAAGTGTGCTGTCGGAAGTTATTACCGATAGTGCAAAATCATGAATATAAATAGTGGCGGTTTATTTAATCTATTTATATAGGATTATTTATTAATAATTATTTCTTGAGGCGCATTTATCAAAATGCTTCTTAACTCTTGGTTGCCATTTTTCTCAACCCATACTTTTAATATGCCCGAAGAGAGCACTTTTAACTTCAATAGATACTTATTTCGCGATAAAATTTCCACCGTCGCCGGAGAGAGATATTTGTCCTGCAATCCAATCACTGCCCATCCATCCAAGATAGGACATAGATGAAACAGTCGGTCGGTAAATCCTTTTAACTCTATCTTTTTATCAGTTATCAACTCTTCAGCACTTCCGGTTTGCCAATCATATATAAGCACTCTATTACCACTCTCTTCTACCGTCTTATTCCATGCACTTTTCAACCCGAAATCGGCTTTACTAATATTAGCTGTAACTGTTTGGTTCTTTACAGAGGTATTAAGGTTATAGCAAATCAAAGCCAGCGCTTCGTCTCCAGTTGGGGCTGCCACCCTATACGCTTTTCCGCTCTGCAACGGATTGGTCAATATCGACTCGGGCGTTGGTATAGCCGGAGCTTTGGGGCGAAATAGCTTTCCATTCTGATCAATTAGTGGCTCTATGTACTCCCTTACAAACTCATCAGGAGAATCTGACAGATATACAGGACCACCTGATATTGCCTTTGAACGTGCCATCAGACCACCGCATATACTATCACTGGAGTGAAACATATCGTGATCAGGCCATACCGTCTGTCCCTGCAAAAGCGTGTTGGTGTACGATTGGAACAGATGTGATTTTGCCATATTCTCGTCAAATTTCTTGTAATCGATACTCACCCGTGTCACCGCACTATATTGCGTATTGTCAGTGTTCAGTATATTCTGCGCCATACAGTTCATCAACCCCATTTCCTGTCTGTGCGTTTCCTCTTCCAGTGCTAAATTGCATGCTTTAGCTTGGCGGACTACTTGTGTACCTCCCATATAAAGTGGCAATGTAAACGACTGATTGTCTATTTTCAGAAAGTCAAATCCATAACCGTTCAATGTCTTGACATAGTATTTGTAGAATGACTTTATATCCTTCGTACTTTTACCTGGTAACAAAGACCCATTATGCAGGTATAAATTACGCTTTACCGCTTCCGGCAGTTCATTCTGTGCGGAGATCCCCGTCCAATATCCAGACAAGCCGTACCATATTCCAAACCACTTAATACCATTCTCATTCTTCCGTTTCATCAGATTTTCCCATCCGTTTGGAAAACGCTTCACGTCGGGAGTCAAACTGATAAGTTGATGCTTATCATTACTGGCAATATGTCCGTCATCAATTAAAATATATCTAATAGGTATTCCCGACATTTCGATAGTAGTCAGATCTTTCTCTATTTTAGCCTCATCAATATCCGCATGGTAATGCTCCCATGTACACCACCCCAAATAGTCAAATGCCTCAAAATACTCTTTTTCGTCCCTTACTTTTAAAGTTGAGACACTCTTGTTGGCTATCAACGATTTATAAGAAAGACGGAGTACTTCATATATAGAACCGGCTTGTTCAGTCAACAGCAGCGGCACTTGTTTAGGGAGAGCATCATGTCCCAAAGTAGAGACATAAAGCATAAGAGAGCCGTCAGAATTAACTTTAAACCAGCTGATACTATTATCACCAGATAATACTTTGGCATACAAATATCTGCCATCATTTTTTTCTATAATTATGGCATCACCCATTACTGAAGGTTGTCCGTTAGAAGGGATACCTTGATAATCCGTATTTGTAATATCATTCAGTTGATTGAAAACCCACGGAAGTAACCTATTTGTATTATTTGGCCATCCGTGATCTCCATGACGGAAGTCCCGACTTAAAAACACGCCACGAATATAAACTGGCAAATTGATACGATAAGAAAGCGTCTGTTGATTTTTAGGTGTATGCCTTTCATATAACACAGTAGTAGAAAGTTTGTCCAACTCTATGCAATGATCCATTTGCAAAGAGGGAATATTATCAAAAGACTTTCCTTTGTTATAAAGGAATGTATCCTGAGCAGGCACACACACCGGTAGAGATAAAGAGCCTGCTAAAATTAGCATAAATATATGTCTTGTCATAACTTTTTTTATATTATACAGCATTAATCATTTCAACGCATAAAGGTACTAATTAAGAATGAATATGCCAACATATAATATATATTAACAGAGAAACATTAAAAACCATTTTGATGCTGATAGCATAATAATATTATCATAATGTTTACAACTTAGCCTATGTAATAAACGCAATAATTTGCCTGCAATGTTCCAATTATTATAAATTTACATATTAAAAACAAAAATAAAAATGCACTTATTAAATATTATATATAAATTTGTAAATTGAGATTACGAGTAATATATAAAACTATACGAATTTTTAAAGAAGAACCAATGAAAACAAAATTTACTAATCTAAAGGTATTAATCTTAGTGATATTCTGTTTTTCAGGAATATCTGTTTTGGCTCAAAGCCCTATAAAAGTTGCATGCGTTGGGACAAGTATTACGTATGGAATGACTATTTCAAATCCAGAACAAAACTCATACCCTGCACAGTTACAGCAGTATCTTGGCAGCAAGTATGAGGTTAAAAATTTTGGTGTAAGCGGAACAACACTCTTACAGAGAGGTGGAGATCCTTACCGTAATAAGGATGCTTATAGACAATCTATCTCATATCAGCCAAACATTGTAATATTGGAATTCGGAGCCAATGACTCTAAAACTTCAAACAGACCTTATTGGGGTGATTTTGAGAAAGACTATCTCGACCTCATTAACTCATATCTGAATTTACCTTCAAAGCCACGTGTAATATTGTCTATACCTACACGCTGCTACCTTACCGACCCAAACGATATCAGCAATGACGTTATGCGTAACAATTTTGTTCCAATAATAGAAAAGCTCGTTTATGAAAAGAACCTTGAAGTCATAAACCTTTACGACCTTTGGGACAACAACTTCGATGGAACAGTAATGCCAGACAGGCTACACCCATCCTCAATAGGTGCAGGCATAGTGGCAGAAAAGGTATATGCCTATATAACAGCCTCAAGTAGTACAGAACAAAGTAACGTAAATTTTCCTCTGCATGCAGTAAGCACATTCAATTATCACGGATACAAAGGATACAGATACCTTGACAACGGAGTAGAATATATGTTGGTATTCCCATATAAACATGCCAAAGGCAATCCATGGATCTGGCGCGCACGTTTCTGGGGGCACGAACCACAGACTGAATTAGATCTGCTTGAAAGAGGATTTACCGTAGCATATTGCGATGTAGCAGACTTATACGGAGCACCGGTTGCCGTAGAACGTTGGAATAGATTCTATACACTCGCCGTAGAAGGTGGACTAAACGCTAAAACAGTATTAGAAGGGATGAGCCGTGGCGGATTGATTATTTTCAATTGGGCGGCAACAAATACAGAAAAAGTAGCCGCAATTTATGCAGACGCACCAGTAATGGATTTCAAGACATGGCCTATTGGACAAGGCGGACAAAGATCAGATGGTGATGTAGAGGTATTATTAAGAGCATACGGTTTCACTTCAGAACAAGAAGCTATAAAATGGGACAAAAATCCGATAGATCACGCCAAAGTTTTAGCCAATGCAAATATTCCAATGATAAATGTCGTTGGAGATGCAGACGATGTAGTTCCTGTTATGACAAATACAGCTGTTTTTGAAGAACGCCTGAAGAAAAACGGATATAAACTTGATGTCATTCACAAGCCGGGCATAGGACATCATCCCCATTCATTAAGCAACCCGAGCGATATTGTACGCTTTATCCTTCGTGCCACATGCCAAGGAGAAAACATGTGTGCTCATCCAATTTGCGGAAACGAGTACAGGACCGGAGCAGGTTGGAGAGTAGGAGATTGGCACAAAGTATCCGAAGAGATAAACACGGTAATAAAGGGTCGCAATTTAGATATACTCTTTTTAGGGAATTCAATAACACAAGGATTAGGCGGAAATCACAGATGGCTCGTTAATTACAAGCCAGGATTGTCAGTTGCCAACAGAATTCTTTCCGGATTAGATTGGGAATCAGCCGGAATCTCAGGAGACAGAACGCAACATGTACTATGGAGGGTTTCGCAGGGCGCATACGAATTAGGTAACCCAAAAACCGTAGAGATAGCAATAGGTATAAACAACCTAGTGTCAGGAAAAGATGTTCCACAAGAAGTAGCAGAAGGAATAAGAGCCATTGCCTTAGAAAGTCGCAAACGTTTTCCAAAAGCAAATATCATATTGCTAGGTATCTTCCCATCAGGTTTAAACCCTTCAGACGATGTAAGACTAAAATGCAACGCAATTCATGATTTCTTATCAGAATACGATTGGGGCAATATACGCTATATAAATCCCACAACATGGTTTGTAAACAATGACGGCATGCTGCGCACAGAATGCTACGGTGGCGACTATCTACACTTTACCGACAAAGGATATGAGGTATGGTGTAACAATCTTAAAGAGATTATTGATAATCCACAACTTACCGGAAGTTTCAGCATATCAAATACCGATGGAGGTCGTAGCGCAAGTCTCAAAATGAGAACAGCCGATAACATTGCTCTTTTTAACGGATGGATAACCACCGGATATATAAAAAATTGGGACGGCGTAAGTAATATGTCGGCAGAAGATATAGCCAGTAATTTTATATCGGTTGGGACAACGATAGGCGGAAACATTGCCAAATTGGGAAAGACAGGAATATTAAAATCAACAACATTCGAATGGAAAAATGCAGAAGTAATAGGTAACGCTCCGTTTATTGCCCTTATCGGAAATGGAACATCCATAAAAGATGCAACATCTCTTGCTGTAATAAAATTCAATATCTCCGGAACAGAATTAAAATGTAAAAATGCCGACAAAAAAAGCATAAATATATCGGCAGCCCTTGACAAAGACCATATAATACCAGGTCTAGGTTCAATAATTGAAGATTCAGGAATAAAATATTTAAAATTAGCCCCTTTCAAATACCCATTAGGCATAGAGCTATCAGAAAGCAGTAACATAAAAATATCCGCAAAAAATGGAGCTATACAAATAAACGACATAATGTTGGAAAGTATCATAACAATAACAGACATAAGTGGCAAGATTTACAAAAGAGTAATTACAAACGGACCGGCAGTAGAGATCAAAGCTACCTCAAAAGGGATATACATAGTAAGCATTCAAGATAACAACAACAAACAAGTATACCTGACACAAAAAATAAGCATAAATTAAATACATAAAAAAGTCAGATAGAATCATTAATTTATAAAGCTCGTCTAACAAGTCAATAAGTTAGACGAGCTATTAATATTAAATATACCCATAGTTTTAATCTCACAACAAATTCATATCTTGATCTTTTTTACTAACTTTGCAGCAATTAAGATTTCAATAAAATGTTTTCAGGAATAGTTGAAGAATTTGCAACAGTAACCACCCTAAAAAAAGAGGGTACAAACCTGCACATAACACTGGAATGCAGTTTTACAGACGAACTTAAAATAGATCAAAGTATAGCACATAACGGAGTCTGTCTTACCGTAGTCTCAATAAAAGGCAAAAGTTACACAGTTACAGCAATACAAGAGACCTTAGAGCGCAGCAATCTGGGATCGTTAAAAACAGGAGACAAAGTCAACGTAGAGAGAAGCATGATGATGAACGGACGTCTTGATGGTCATATCGTACAAGGTCATGTAGACACCACCGCACAATGCACCGATGTTACCAAATGCGATGGAAGTTTCTATTACACCTTCAAATACACATTTGATAAAGAAAAAGCAGCCGAAGGGTATATGACAGTAGAGAAAGGCTCAGTCACAATAAACGGTGTCAGCCTCACAGTATGCAACAGCTGCGACAACTCTTTTAAAGTTGCTATAATTCCATACACTTACGAGCATACAAATTTTCATACCATAAACACCGGAAGCACAGTAAATCTCGAATTTGACATAATAGGGAAATACATAAGCCGCCTTCAAAAGTATCAATAAAAAAGACTAATCGGCATGAGTGACCAGAGATACAATCTACGTGGAGTTTCAGCATCCAAAGAAGATGTCCACAATGCAATAAAGAACATAGACAAAGGAATCTTCCCGCATGCCTTTTGCAAGATAATTCCAGATATTCTTGGTGGCGATCCGGACTACTGCAACATAATGCACGCCGATGGAGCCGGAACAAAATCATCCCTCGCCTACATTTACTGGCGCGAAACAGGCGACCTTTCAGTATGGAAAGGAATTGCTCAAGATGCCCTAATAATGAATATTGACGACCTATTATGCGTAGGTGCAGTCGACAATATACTCATATCTTCGACAATAGGTCGCAACAAACTACTTATTCCAGGAGATATAATATCAGCAATAATAAACGGAACCGAAGAACTACTTGCCGAGTTACGCACATTAGGGATAAACGCTTACGCAACCGGTGGAGAGACCGCCGATGTAGGAGATCTCGTACGCACAATTATCGTAGACAGTACCGTTACATGTCGCATGAAGCGTTCAGAAGTTATATCCAACCACAACATTCGCCCTGGCGATGTAATAGTAGGGCTGGAATCATACGGACAAGCAACTTACGAAAAATCATACAACGGAGGTATGGGTAGCAACGGGCTTACATCAGCGCGCCACGATGTTTTCGCAAAATATTTGGCATCAAAATATCCGGAAAGTTTCGATGCCACACTTCCAAATGAACTTGTATACTCCGGAGGACTTAAACTTACCGACAAAATAGAAGGACTTGGAATAGATGCCGGGAAACTTGTACTATCCCCCACCCGCACATACGCACCTATTATAAAAAAAGTTCTTGATGAACTCCGTCCCGAAATTCACGGAATGATTCACTGTTCAGGTGGAGCACAAACCAAAGTTATGAACTTTGTAAAAGGAGTTAAAGTTGTAAAAGACAATCTTTTTCCAGCACCTCCTTTGTTCAGGACAATACAAGAGCAATCTGGGACAGATTGGAAAGAAATGTATAAAGTCTTCAATATGGGACACCGGATGGAAATTTACACAAACACAAAATACGCTGAAAAAATTATATCAATAAGTAAAAGCTTCAACGTAGACGCACGCATAATAGGACACGTAGAAGATTCCGGAACAAATAAGTTGTTTATAAAATCAGAATTCGGAGAATTTGAATATTAATTCGGCAACAATGAAAGAAAATTTCAGTTCGGCAATAGAAAAGAGCGGACAACTTCATGAATTATTAAAACTCATTGATGAAGGTGGTGAAAATGCGCCACATCTGCTTTATGACCTTGCCATTGAAAAATGCGAAGAGATAGCCACACTCCTCAATACAATACACCTCGAAAAAAACTATCCAGAACAAAGCATCAACACAAATAATTACGACCAACTATCAGTACAGCCAGAAAATAATGACGAAGTAGTCAACACCCCTTCAGCCACAGAGAACGAATTTAAAACAGAGATAAAACAGGAAGATAAAAACATTCCAGACAATCATAACGAGTTCTCCGCCTCACATTGCATCACACAGAAAAACGAAGAAACTGACGTTAAAGCAAACAATACATTTCAAGCCATTACAATCAGTACAAAGCCAGAAATGAGGCATAAAAAAATCAGAGAAGTAATATGTATAAACGACATATTTTTATTCAAACGCGAACTCTTCAATAATGACGAAAAGCTCATGAACACAACCTTTGCAGCAATAGATGAGACACAATCCTTTGAAGAAGCAGAAAAAAAATTAAGCGAACTCTTCAATTGGGATACAGAAGAAGATAGCTTTGCAGCAGATTTTATGCAAAAGGTGGAAAACCGCTTTAATTAGACATTACTTATGTCGAAACTTTATATAATACCTACCCCGGTAGGAAACCTCGAAGATATGACGCTTCGCGCCATAAGAATACTAAAAGAGGTTGACTGCGTGCTTGCCGAAGACACACGTACAAGTGGTTTTTTATTAAAACATTTCGAGATAAAGACACGACTGCAATCACACCACAAATTTAACGAACACAAAGCATTAGACAGCCTTATAGAGAGACTGAAGGGTGGTGAAACAATTGCTCTCATCTCAGATGCCGGGACCCCGGGAATATCAGATCCAGGATTCCTGCTTTCACGCCAATGCGCAAGAGCAGGCATAGACGTAGAGTGCCTGCCGGGAGCAACAGCATTTGTTCCAGCTTTAGTTACATCAGGGCTACCATGCGACAGATTCTGCTTCGAAGGTTTTCTTCCACAAAAGAAAGGGCGCCTTTCAAGGCTCAAACAACTAAGCGCAGAAGAGAGAACAGTTGTATTTTATGAATCACCATACAGAGTAATAAAACTACTTTCGCAAGTAGCAGAAACGTTTGGAGCAGAACGCAAATGCGCAGTATGCCGCGAAATATCCAAAATACACGAGAGTGTATTTCGCGGAACAGTAGCAGAAGCCATAATTTTTTTCACAGAAAACGACCCCAAAGGCGAATTTGTTATTATTATTGGCGGAGCAGGAGATAAAACAGAAGAAGAATAAGACCATATAATACGGTTCATTTAAAATTAACAACCTTTAAAAAAAAGAATTACCATGAGAAAGATTTTTTTCAGTTCCGCCTTAATGGCAGGCCTAATGCTTATCTCCTCCTGCCAAAAGGAACAAGTTGCAACAAGCAACGATGAATTGCAGCGTCAGAACGACTCTCTTATGCAGGTAAATGCACAGACAAAAGCCGAATACGACGAAATGCTGCAACTTATCAATGAAGTACAGACAGGTTTCGATCAGATAAAGAGTTCTGAGAACTACCTTGTTGTACAACAGAACGCCACCGGGGAAATGAACAAAAGTGTTCGCGAGAAGATTGCCGATGATATGACACTAATATCAAAGACACTACAATCCAACAAAGACAAAATCAACAAACTTCAATCACAGTTAAAGAAAAGCAAAAACAAATCAGCACAGATGCAGGAGACAATCAACAAGCTCAATGCAATGATTGAAGAGCGTGCAAAAATGATCTCCGAATTACAATCTGAATTGGCAAAACGCGACGTACGCATTGCAGAACTCGACGACGCCGTGACAGCCCTCTCACAGATGAACACCGTTCAATCAGAAGTTATAAACGATCAGGACAAAACAATGAACACCGTATACTACGCATTCGGTACAACAAAAGAGCTTAAAGCGCAGAATATTATTGCATCACGCGGAAAAAACCTTCTAAAAGGCGACTTCAATAAATCGTATTTTACAAAGACCGACCTCCGCAACCTCAAAAGCATCCCTCTCGGAGTAAAAAAGGCTAAACTCCTTACAACACATCCCGAAGGAAGCTACACAATGCAAAAAGATGAAAACAAAGTTATTACCCTTGAGATAAACAATCCCGAGAAATTCTGGAGTACATCAAAATATCTTGTAATAGAAGTTGACTAAGCCTATACCAATAAACATAAGTGTCCCGAAAGCTCTAAACTTTCGGGACACTTATGTTTATGAGTAAATCTATAAGAATATAAATTCGCTTTATTTAAAACTGAGCCTGATAGACATTGTTATTTTCGTCAACTATAACCACCTGAACCAGCATACACCGGCTGTAACAGTATCTATCTGATTAATATTTACAAAACATAAAGACCTACACCAATATAAGAGAACCATTAAATGTAGAAAATATTCCATTCTCAAAGCTTCAGTTGCATTTTTTTATGTAAGTTTGTAACCAAGAATATAAATAGATAAAACAGATGGAAATCTTTGAAGAGGAGATACGCTTGGCATGTGATATATTGGAAAAAGGCGGCATAATTCTTTACCCCACTGATACTATTTGGGGAATTGGATGCGATGCAACTAACGACAATGCTGTAAAAAAAGTTTTTGATATCAAACGGCGCGCAGACAGCAAAGCTCTTATTGTGATGATTGATAATCCGGTAAAAATAGATTTTTATGCGGATTCAGTACCAGAAATAACACGCGAGCTTATTGAAGTAAGCGATAAGCCCCTGACAATCGTATACCCAAGAGGGCGCAATCTATCAAGCCTACTGCTCGCTGAAGACGGTAGTGTAGGCATAAGAGTTACCGAAGAAGTATTCTCAAAAAAGTTGTGCGGACGCTTCAGAAAGGCAATTGTATCAACATCCGCAAATATCAGCGGAGAGACTGCTCCTAAAAATTTCAGCGAAATCTCAGAAGAGATAAAAAATTCCGTAGATTACATAGTAAAATACCGTCAGGACGATATATCACAACCTAATGCCTCGAGCGTAATAAAAGTTGAAGACGGCGGAGTAATAAAGATTTTAAGAGCGTGAAGCACAACCATTTAAAACAAAGATATATAATATGTGATTACATTGCCGTCATGGCAGCATGGTTCACATACAATATATTCAGGTATCACCTCATGCCCTTAGAAGAAGTTTACGGAAGTTTTATAGGCTTTATCTCCTCACCACGTGTAATAGCAGGGCAAATAGTGTTTCCGTCCATATTTATGTTTATCTTCTTCCTTTCTGGATATTATAACCGCCCCCTACTTAAATCCAGATTAGACGAACTCTTTACAACATTATTCTCAGTTCTTATAGGCGTTCTTGGCATACTATTCCTATCACTTCTTAATAAATATATATACACAAAGTATAACTACAAATTAGTAAGTGGACTATTTACAATAATATTCATTTTTGTATATATTGGGAGGGGTTTAATTACTTCACATATAACCAAACTTATCCACAACAGAATCTTAGGCTTTAGGACACTTATAATAGGATGTAGTGAAAACGCCGTACGTCTTGCCTCTTCAATAAACAACTGCAAACACTCGCTCGGATATGACATAATAGGATATGTAGGGAAAGATGACGAAAAATGCAAATGCACCAACCTGCCACTATTTAATCTCAATACCATCGAAGAAACGATAAAAAATCTCGAAATTGAAGAGCTGATCATATCGCCATCATCAAACGATGCACGTAAAACATACGAACTTATAAATTCACTCTATAAGTTTGATCTTCCAATATTTCTTGAGGCCAACGAATACGAAATGTTGACTTCAAGGATAAAACTGTCAAACATATACGGAACTCCGCTGATTGACGTAAGCGTATGCGCCATGTCTGACGCCCAGAAAAACATAAAACGCTTATGCGACATAGTCTTCTCCTCACTTGCACTTATAATACTTACGCCTCTCTTTGTTTACCTTTACATACACATAAGCCTCACCTCAAAAGGCAACGTAATATACAAACAGAAACGCGTAGGATACAAACGCAAAGAGTTCACGATGTACAAATTCCGCACTATGATAGAAAATGCGGAAAGAGAAATCCCGATGTTATCAGACTATAATGACCCGCGCATCACCGGATTAGGTCATTGGATGCGGAAATATCGCATAGATGAATTACCGCAGTTCTGGAACGTAATAAAAGGAGATATGTCTATTGTTGGACCACGTCCGGAACGGAAATACTTCATAGACAAAATAGTAGAACGCGCCCCCTATTACAGCCTATTACATCAGGTACGCCCCGGAATTACATCATTAGGAATGATTAACTTTGGATATGCTCGCAACATAGATGAAATGATTGCACGCCTCAAATACGATATTATTTACCTCGAAAATATGTCGCTGCTAATAGATATGAAAATCATTTCTTATACAGTAAAGATTGTTCTTACAGGGAGGGGTATATGAGTTTGTACGAAAGGTTTGAAGAGTGGTTTCTAAAAATAGCCCTGTGGCGTGAAAAACATGTCACAGAAAAAAACTTAATCCTATTTCTCAGCTTAGTAATAGGCATCTTAGCAGCCATAGCTGCAATGGCTCTTAAACATATAATACACTTCATACAAAACTTACTTACAGAACACTTCTCGCTAACAGGAGCAAACTTTTTATATCTACTATATCCCTGCATCGGAGTATTGCTTGCAGGATTATTTGTAAAATACATAGTAAAAGACAATATAAGTCACGGAGTCACACGGGTTCTTTATGCTATATCTCAACGAAAAAGCAGACTTAAGCCACATAATATGTATAGTTCGGTAATAGCAAGTTCAATAACGATAGGATTTGGAGGTTCAGTGGGAGCCGAGGCCCCTATGGTATATACAGGTGCGGCAATAGGATCAAATATAGGACGTCTGTTCAGATTAGATACACGTGTTCTGATGCTCCTCGTCGGTTGCGGTGCCGCAGCCGGAATTGCCGCTATATTCAAAGCCCCAATAGCAGGGTTACTCTTCACACTTGAGGTTTTGATGTTTGAATTAACTACTGCGTCTGTCATGCCACTAATGATTTCTGCGGCAACAGCCACAACTGTTATCTATATATTCAATGGTCCCATGCCACAATTCAGATTCGACCACGCCGATATTTGGATTGCCTCACGATTCCCATACGTCCTGCTATTAGGCATATTCTGCGGATTTATATCACTATATTTCACTCGGATGATAATAGTATTGGAACATATCTTCGGCAAACTTAAACAATACCCTTGGATAAAATTTGCCGTAGGTTCCATTATACTCAGTAGTGCAATATTCTTTCTGCCTCCACTCTTCGGAGAGGGCTACGAATCCATATCCAAACTTCTTGGCGGAAATCCAGAGGCAATTACCGACGGCAGTATATTTTACACACACCGAAACGAGTTCTGGACTATGACCATTATGGTAGGGCTAATAATATTACTAAAAGCTTTTGCAACAGCTGCTACCAACGGTGCTGGCGGTGTAGGAGGCACATTTGCGCCAAGCCTATACGTGGGGTGTATGAGTGGGTTTCTTTTCGCGTTTGTGCTCAATCATCTACTACAACTTCCTATCCCCATCTCAGAACGCAACTTTGCACTAATGGGCATGGCGGCAGTAATGTCAGGTGTAATGCACGCCCCACTTATGGCACTCTTCCTTACTGCCGAATTAACCGGAGGATATACGCTATTTCTTCCGCTTATGATAGCATCGCTCTCAGCATACGGAACAGTCAGGATATTCACAAATTACAGTATCTACACGTACCGTTTGATAAAACGCGGAGAACTTATGACACATCATAAAGATAAAACAGTTCTCACGCTTCTTAAAATGGATAGCGTCATAGAACGTGACTTGCTAATCGTAAATCCCGATATGAACCTTGGAGAAATGGTTAAGGTAATATCAAAATCACACAGGAATATATTTCCTGTAACCGACAATAATAACAACCTGCTCGGAATAGTAGTTTTAGATGATATACGCAACATAATGTTCCGGCCTGAACTTTATGAACGATTCCATGTACGCAAGTTCATGGTTTCTCCACAGGCCAAAATAGAAGTGGGCTCCACAATGGAACAGGTGATGAAAATATTTGATGACACAAACGCATGGAATCTCCCCGTCGTAGAGAACGGTCAATATGTAGGGTTTGTATCAAAGTCCAAAATATTCAACTCGTACCGCAGAGTTTTGGTACATTATTCAGAAGACTAACATGGATAAAAAAGAACTTCGCATAGTATATATGGGAACTCCTGAATTTGCCGTAGAAAGCCTTAAACAGTTAGTAGACAGAGGATATAATATTGTTGGCGTTGTAACTATGCCAGACAAACCAGCTGGGCGCGGACAAAAAATAAAATTTTCGGCAGTCAAGGAGTATGCGCTAACAAAAGGTATTAAAATACTGCAACCACAAAAGCTGAAAGACGAGTCGTTCTTATCAGAACTCCGTTCACTCAATGCCTCCCTCCAGATAGTTGTGGCTTTTAGGATGTTACCGGAAGTAGTATGGAATATGCCTCTCCTTGGGACATTTAATCTTCACGCATCTCTTCTGCCACAATACCGAGGAGCTGCCCCTATAAACTGGGCTATAATTAACGGAGACACAGAGAGCGGAGCGACAACATTTTTCCTTACCCACGAAATAGATACCGGAAAAATAATAATGCAACGCAGAACCACTATAAGCAACGATGATTGTGCCGGTTCACTGCACGACAGACTTATGGTAATGGGTGCAGATATGGTAACAGATACAGTTGATGCAATAATAACAACTGATGTAAAACCAATAGAACAGAACGAACTAAGAAAAGGGGAACTACGTACAGCTCCAAAAATATTTAAAGACAACTGTAAAATAGATTGGAAACAGAATGCGAGCTGTGTTAGAAACCTTATAAGAGGACTTTCGCCATACCCTGGTGCATGGAGCGATCTTACAATAACAAATTGCGATCCAATTACCGTAAAAATATATGAATGTAATATTGTTCCAAGTACAGAAAAAGCAGAACCAGGCTCAATTAAAAGCGATGGAAAACACTATATTGAGGTAGCTTGCGGAACTGATACCGTACATCTGACATCAATACAGTTACCGGGTAAGAAACGCTTGACAGTAGAGGAACTTTTACGCGGATTTTCTCTACCGCAAAACAGCCGTTTTATATAAAGTTACCTTCCTATACCTTCGTATGAGAATCCTAACGAAGTAATATAATCACTATCGTATATATTCCGCCCATCAAGAATATACGGTGTGCGCATAAGACGTTTTATATCTCCCCACTCAGGCATTCTGAACTGCTTCCACTCAGTCAGCAACATAAGTACATCCGCACCACTTACTGCTTCGTACATATCTGCAGCATAAGAGATAAGAGAGCTATTAAAAACATGTGATGCCGAGTCCATCGCAATAGGATCATACGCAGATATTTCACACCCTGACATCAACAACGCATTTATAATATCAAGTGCCGGGGCATCACGCATATCGTCTGTTTCAGGCTTAAAAGCCAATCCCCATATCGCTACCTTCTTATCAGAAATATCTCCTGCATAGTGCTTTAAAAACTTATTATAAAGAATCTTTTTCTGATTGTTATTTACATACTCTACGGCTTTAAGGAGCGACATCTCTACCCCGTTCTCTTCTCCGGTCTTTATTAATGCTCGTATATCTTTGGGAAAACAAGACCCGCCGTAACCTATTCCGGCATAAAGAAATTTATTTCCTATCCTACCATCACCGCCCATTCCTGAACGAACCTGTGTTATATCAGCTCCAACACACTCACAAAGGTTGGCTATATCATTCATAAAACTTATGCGTGTTGCAAGCATCGCATTTGAGGCGTATTTAGTCATCTCTGACGACGGAATATCCATAAACAGAACGCGGAAATTATTTATAAGAAATGGTTTGTATAGCAACGTAAGCATTTGCTTTGCTTTCTCACTATCAATACCAACAACTACACGATCGGGGCTCATGAAATCTTTTACGGCATTCCCCTCTTTCAAGAACTCGGGATTTGATGCCACATCAAATTCTATATCTGCACCTCGCTTTTTAAGCTCGTTTTTTATTGATTCCCTAACCTTATCTGCTGTACCCACAGGAACTGTACTCTTCGTAACAACAAGAAGATATTCTTTCATTCCACGTCCTATCTGCGAGGCTAATTCAAGAACATAAGAGAGGTCAGCACTCCCATCACCTGCCGGAGGTGTGCCTACGGCACAGAACAGTATTTCAAGCCCGTCAAGTGCAGCATTAAGATCGGTAGTAAATCTGAGCCTCCCTTCACGGCAATTCTTCTTTACCATATCTTCAAGCCCAAGCTCATAAATAGGCATTATCCCGCAATTAAGATTATCTATTTTTGATTTGTCAATATCTACACACACAACGCTATTTCCCATCTCGGCAAAACAAGCCCCGCTTACAAGCCCCACATATCCAGTCCCAACTACTGCTATCTTCATCTTATTTTATATTTTTTTCTTACAATCGTTCTTTAAATTACCCCTAGTGGCTTGTAAGCAGATATTCGATAACCCCTCCTTTATCCTCCCCATCCGTTGGGGAGGATTAATTAATCGGACAACATTTTAATCAAGCCCCACATATCCAGCAAGCCCCACATATCCAGTCCCAACTACTGCTATCTTCATCTTATTTTATATTTTTTTCTTACAATCGTTCTTTAAA
>JAVVOY010000026.1:0-28712 GCA_036656055.1 Bacteroidales bacterium | reverse complement strand
ACTGTCAGTGGATTTTTGTTATTTACCTTATTTTGTGGATTCTTCTATCTCTATCGTTCTGGAACGAGCACAAGAGGTCATAGCGTTGTTTGAAGGAGTTTACGGACGATGCCCTGCGCAAGTCGGTATGGATGGCGTTGCGGAAGATCGATAAGAGATGGACGATGTCGGTCCGTAATTGGGATTTAGTGATGAACTAATTTTTAGCTATATTTGAAAATAGAATCGGGATGTAGTTCTCGACTATACCCCGAATCCGAAGTTCCGTTTACACAAAATTTTGGACACTACCTTTTATTTATTTAACTTCAGGACATCTCCTTCCTCAGGGAGATAATCTTTTCCCTTTTTATTGAGTTTGTAAAGCGAAGAGAGTTTAATCCCGTATTTTTGTGATATTGAGTGCATTGACTCCCCCTCAGATACGGAGTGAGTATCGTATTCATCTTCAGCATATTTATTTTTCTTTTGCAGGTATATTATCATTCCATCGTACAGCGGAAAATCTTTAGGGATCTCATTATATGAAGCCAATTTCTTGACCTTTATACCAAACTCTTTACCTATGCTTTTAAGATCGTCTCCTTCATGAACTTCAATATAAAGTAGCCCTGACGAGATGTACGGTGTATGTATAAACCTATTCTCTTTTCGAGAGGAAGCTTTTCTTTTTTCATTCTTAGCGTTGTCGTATTTATGAAGTTCGTAGGTTTCTATAATCCCTATAAGTTTACTGGCATAAGCTTTATCTGTGGCATATCCGCAACGTTGCAGACCCACTGCCCATCCATGGTAATCGTTTTGTTTAAGTTCAAACAGCGATGAATATCTGGGACGCGAAGTAAGGAATAACGAGTGATCTTCGTAAGATTGACCGGGACTGTCGTACTTTCTGAAGCACTCCCCCTTCTCATCGTCATCGTGATAAACCTTTTCTCCTTTCCACATATTGTGGCACTTTATACCAAAGTGATTGTTGGATTTATTTGCAAGTGTTCCCCTACCGGCACCCGACTCCAGAAGACCTTGCGAAAGAGTTATACTAGCAGGTATCTTATACTTTTTTTGCTGATTTATGGCTTCGTTCTTAAACCTCTCGATATACTCTAAATATACTTTGTTCTTATATTGTCCATTTGCACAGTAAAAAGGGAGTAATGAGAAGATTGTGAGCATTAGATAGGTTTTCTTTGTGTTCATAAGAGCCAGTTTAAATTTTATAATAAATAATATTTTGCAGCCGGTCTGTTTATATAAATTTTAAACAGGTATTAAGCAATGCAATAATGAAATAAAAAATCATTATCTTAGCAAGCAAAACATGGTTGTAAAATGCAAGAGATAAAGACCGATGCAAAGATAATATTTTGTTCCTATTCAGAACTCGGAGAAGAAGAGAAAAAACTGATATCTTCAGCAAAAGATGCAGCTCTATCTGCTTATGCGCCATATTCGAGATTTAAAGTAGGTGCAGCCGTACTTATTGGCAGCGGAGATATAATAACGGGTAATAATCAGGAAAATACGGCATATCCATCAGGCATGTGCGCTGAACGGGTAGCTCTGTTTTATGCCCGATCGGCACACCCTGAATCACCAATATCAATATTGGCTTTAGCCGCATATTCTGGAGGTAAATACAAAGAAGAACCTATAACTCCGTGCGGAGCATGCCGTCAGGTGCTTGCCGAATATGAGAAGTCGCAATGCTCCGATATAAAGATAATAATGTACGGAGAGAATAAAATATATATTGCATCTTCGGCAAAGTCATTATTACCATTGGCATTTACCTTAGAGTAATTATATTTAAAAGTCTCGAAAATATCTTACGCCGAGTATGATAATTTTTAAGAAAAGTTGTAACTTCGCAGAGTTGTTGAAAAAAGCAGCTAAAAACCCGTTCCTAAAGTATGGATGATTATATAGTATCAGCGCGAAAATACCGTCCGTCGACATTTCTGTCGGTGGTAGGACAGAGGGCACTTACCCAGACACTGAAAAATGCAATCCTTACCGACAAACTTGCTCATGCCTATCTCTTTTGCGGTCCACGAGGCGTAGGGAAGACTACTTGCGCCCGCATATTTGCGAAATCCATCAATTGCAGTAATCCAACACCCGAAGGAGAAGCCTGCAATAAATGTGAATCGTGTCAGGCTTTCAATGAACAGCGATCATATAACATACTCGAACTTGACGCAGCATCAAATAACTCCGTTGATGATATCCGCACCCTTATAGAACAGGTGCGAATACCCCCGCAGATAGGACAGTACAAGGTATTTATAATAGACGAGGTACATATGCTCTCTCCGTCAGCATTCAATGCCTTCCTTAAAACGTTGGAAGAACCTCCTCGCCATGTCCTTTTCATATTGGCAACGACCGAAAAACATAAGATATTGCCAACCATACTCTCCCGCTGCCAGATATACGATTTTCAACGAATATCAATATCAGATACAGTTGAACATCTGCGTTATGTAGCCCAAAGTGAAAAGATTAAGGCAGAAGACGAAGCCCTCACCGTAATTGCTCAGAAGAGTGACGGAGGAATGCGTGACGCACTATCTATTTTTGATCAGATGTCGGCATTCTCAGGAGGAAATATAACGTATAAAACAGTAATTGAAAATCTCAACCTACTTGATTACGATTACTATTTTCGTCTTACAGAAGCTTTCCTTTCCGGAGATGTGCCCACAGCCCTTATGGTTTTTGACGCTGTGCTACGCGGAGGATTCGAGGCACAATATTTCATTAGCGGTCTTAGTAACCATTTGCGAGATCTGTTGGTTTGTAAAGATTCGGTAACACTGCCGTTGCTTGAGGTCGGCGAAAACATCGCTAAAAAATATGAAGCCCAGTCTGCGCGTTGCAGTAACGAAATGCTTTATCAGGCGTTAGATATCTCTAATAGATGTGATATGGGTTATCGCACCAGCAATAACAAACGCCTTCTTGTAGAACTTTCGCTTATCCAGATATGCCAGCTGGATGAAAAAAAAAAATCAAGTAATCTCTACTCGGTAGATACCCCATCACTTAAATCCATAGTACCTGCAATGCCGCAAGGAGAACAACTTGCAGTTCCGCCGGATGGCAAAGTTGCAGAGAAACCTATTGCCGTCACGATACCGGTACAAACCAAAGCCCCGGTTGTTACAGTAAAGAAGAGAGCGGAGAAGTCTGTTTCGGCAACAGAAAAAGCAACATCCACGATATCTATCCTTATGCGTGAGAAAGATGAAAATATAGTCTTAGAGGCAGAGCATGAGATAGAACAGAATAATCAGTTCACTGAAGAGCAACTCCACAGCGCGTGGCGCGAATATATAAGCACAATACCCAAAGAGACCATTCTTGTAAACACTATGAAGCACTCTCTGCCTGTGTTGCTTGACGATTTTAGGTTCGAGGTGAAAGTCTCTAATGCCGACCAGCGAACACGCCTCAATGACAGACGTGACACCTTGATACCGTTCCTTAAAACCCTTCTCGGAAATACCCATATCGCAATGATGGTATCCGAAGCTGAGATATCAGAAAAGCAACATATATTCTCGCCTCTCGATAAACTTAATTATATGGTGTCGCAGAATCCAGAGATTTCACAGTTATACAAAGCATTTGATCTGGAAATATCTTAAAATATTTTTGCAGAGTTTTGTGCAACCGTTATACCTCTCCTCCCTTTTTGTTAGTCACGCTATTAGAAAATGGATAGTCGGCTGTAAACTATTGTGTGAACCAGAATACTTCAATTTATATATGTAGAGAATAAACTTGCGGCAATGTTACTTGTTTATAAAAAAATATTTATCTTTGCTGAAAATAAGAGGCTTTCGGCGAAAACAGGCTATACCTCGGCAAAACTTAAACAAGTTTGGTTCTGCTCTTGGTTTGCGGTATCTTCGCTAAAGATAAATTATAACAGATGAAAAGCATTAGCTTACATACATTCTTTATACCTTCCGCAGTTATCACCCCTTAGGGGGGATGATAATAATTTCAATATCTTGGTTCGCACATGAAAGAGAGAGAGAACCGGATCTTCACACAAATAATTAATATAGGTTTTACAACCTCTTAGGTTATTGCGGACGATAATAAAGCGGACGTATTTAAGTAATGTAAATTTAAGAGGAATAATACATCGAATAAATATGAAGGTACTGAAATTCGGAGGGACATCCGTAGGTTCCGTAGAGAGTATAAAGAACGTAAAGAGAATTGTTGAAGCCCGCACAGAGGAAAGTATTGTCGTTGTTTCGGCCTTGGGTGGTATTACCGATAAACTTATTGAATGTGCAAAGACTGCCTCCCGCGGAGAACAATCTTATGCTGATATAATGAAAGCTATTGCTGCCCGCCATTATGTTGAAATAGATGAAGCTCTTGCACCGGAGATACGTCCGGAGGTTACGGCAAATGTAAATGCGTTGTTAGATGAGCTTGGTAATATAATGCGTGGCGTTTCGCTGATAAAAGACCTTTCAGAAAAGACACTCGGCACTATTTTAAGTTACGGTGAGCGACTCTCTTCATATATAATCAGTAATCTTATCAGTGAGGCTAAACTTTATGATTCGCGTGAATTTATAAAGACAGAGCAACAGTATGGAAAGAATATCGTCGATTTTAAGACTACGAGCGAACTAGTACGCAAAACATTTGCCGTTTTGCCTAAGGTTGCCGTCGTGTCAGGTTTTATATCTTCTGATAAAAACAGTAATGATATTACTAACTTAGGTAGAGGAGGATCTGATTATACCGCGGCAATTTTGGCTTCGGTACTTAATGCCGATAAGTTGGAAATATGGACGGATGTTGACGGGTTTATGACAGCTGATCCGAAGACAATAAAAACATCGTATGTTATAAAGCACCTATCTTTTGTTGAGGCAATGGAGCTTTGTAATTTTGGGGCAAAAGTAATCTTCCCTCCTACAATCTATCCGGTATATCATAAGAATATCCCTATCGTTATAAAAAATACGTTTAATCCGGATGCTCCCGGTACACTGATCACAAAGCAGGTCCCTGATGGCGAAGCAAAAGCGATAAAAGGGATATCTTCAATTAACGATACATGCCTCGTTACTGTTTCAGGACTTGGAATGGTTGGGGTTATAGGTATAAATTCCCGTATATTCAATGCTCTTGCAAAATCGGGCGTAAGCGTATTTTTGGTTTCTCAGGGAGCATCTGAAAATAATATATCGTTTGCAGTACGCAATGGAGATGCAGATCTTGCCGTATCAGTGCTTAACAATGAGTTTGCACAGGAGATTGCAATGGGTGAGATATGTGAAGCTCAGGCAGAACACGATCTGGCTACTGTTGCTATCGTAGGAGAGAATATGAAGCATACTCCGGGTATTGCAGGGAAGCTGTTTAATATTCTGGGACGTAACGGAATAAGTGTAATTGCTTGCGCGCAAGGAGCATCAGAGACCAATATTTCGTTTGTGGTAGAACTTGATAGTTTGCGCAAAGCCCTTAACGTGATACACGACTCTTTTTTCCTTTCAGATGCTCAGGAATTAAATCTATTTATAACCGGCATAGGAACTGTGGGAAAAGATCTGTTGCAACAGATAAAACTACAACAGCCTAATCTCTTACTTGATAAGTCTCTGAAATTAAATATTGTTGGGTTGGCAAACTCTCGTAAATGTGTATTTAGCCGAGACGGTATATCGTTAGAAAACTATTCGGAGTTGCTTGAAAATTCTCCGCTGAAAGCCTCCGCGGTTATTATCCGCGATGAGATAATAAAGATGAATATTTTCAACTCCGTATTTGTAGATTGTACGGCAAGTGCTGATATTGCAGGAATTTATCAGACATTGCTTGATCATAACGTATCGGTTGTTGCTGCCAATAAAATTGCAGCATCATCTCCGTATGCAAATTATTCAGCACTTAAGCAGACAGCCCGTAAGAGAGATATAAAATATCTTTTTGAAACAAATGTTGGGGCAGGGCTACCTATTATAAGCACAATAAACGGGCTTATAAATAGTGGAGATAAAATACTGCGTATTGAAGCAGTTGTTTCAGGCACGCTTAATTACATATTTAGTACTCTCAGTGAGGATATACCGCTCAGCAAAGCCATATTAATGGCAAAAGAGGCAGGTTACAGCGAACCTGATCCCAGACTTGATCTTAACGGACAAGATGTTATTCGTAAACTCGTTATCCTTGCACGCGAATCGGGATATCAAGTAGAGCAATCTGATGTGCAGAAGAATTTATTTATTCCATGCGGGATGTTTTCCGGATCAATAGATGAGTTTTGGAGAGATATACCAAAACTTGATGCTGAGTTTGAATCCCGTCGTCGCGAAGTTGCGGCTCAAGGACGCAGGCTTCGTTTCATCGCCACACTCAACAATGGTGAAATGAGTGTAGGGCTGCAAGCGGTAGATTCGCGGCATCCGTTCTTTCAGTTAGAAGGGAGTAACAATGTTATTCTTATAACAACGGAGAGGTACAAAGAGTATCCCATGGTTATAAAGGGTTACGGGGCAGGAGCATCGGTTACAGCTGCCGGAGTCTTTGCTGACATAATTAGTATAGCGAACATTCGTTAGGTGGAATTAATATAGCACGGCATATTTTTAGTTTGGTTTTAGGTAAATACAATCATTTAGGTCTGCTAAATTCTACCGCACACTATTAATTTATATATGGATAAAATAGCTATTTTTACAGTTGATAAAATTGTTTTGGAATGAAATATATAATAGTTTTAGGAGACGGGATGGCCGATGAGCCGATAGAGGCGCTCGGCAATAAAACACCGTTGCAGGTGGCAGAGACACCGGTTATGGATATGCTTGCCAGAATGGGTAGGTGTGGACTATTTAGCAGTGTTCCTAAAGGATTTAAACCCGGTAGCGAGGTTGCAAATCTTTCAATTCTGGGGTATGATCTGAACGAGGTTTTTGAAGGACGCGGGTCGCTTGAGGCGGCAAGCATGGGTATAAGTATTGACGATGATGAACTTGCAATGCGATGCAACCTCATTTGTATTGAGGACGGCAGGATAAAGAACCATTCAGCAGGGCATATAACAAATGGTGAAGCAACTGAACTTATATCATTTCTCCAAAAGGAACTTGGAGGTAGCGATATAAATTTTTTCCCCGGTGTTTCATATCGCCACCTTATAAAGATGCGTGGTGGAGATAAACGTATTATCTGTACACCTCCTCATGATGTTCCCGGAACGCCATTTCGAGATGTTTTGGTAAAGGCTGAATGCCGTGAATCCGAGGCTACTGCGTTCCGTATTAATGACCTTATAATAAAATCTCAGCAACTGTTGCAGAATCACCCTGTAAATATTAAACGTGCATCTGAAGGGAAGGATAGGGCGAACAGCATCTGGCCGTGGTCTCCCGGTTACCGACCGCGTATGCAGACTTTAATGGAACGCTATGGTATAAGTAGTGGAGCTGTCATATCTGCGGTAGACCTTATAAAAGGAATAGGTGTATATGCCGGTTTAAAACCTATTGAAGTTGAAGGAGCTACCGGATTATTCGACACAAACTATGAGGGAAAAGTTGAAGCTGCAATAACTGCGCTTAAGGATAATGATTTTGTTTTCCTTCATATTGAAGCGAGTGACGAAGCCGGACATGAAGGAGACTTTATGCTTAAGAAAAAGACGATAGAGTTTCTTGATCATCGCGTTCTCAAGCGTCTTCTTGAGGCAGCCCCACTGCTCCCTGATTCACTTGCCATTGCTGTCCTACCAGATCATCCTACACCATGTAATTTACGTACACACACAAGTGCCCCTGTGCCGTTTATTATATACAAGCCGGGAAATAAACCTGATTCAGTAACCGAGTACAATGAGTTCAGTGCACGCAGTGGTAGTTACGGAACACTTTCTGGCGATGAATTTATAAAAAAATTGTTTGAAAAATAAGAATATATAATGCAATATTACAGTACCAACAAACAGGCTCCGGAGGCTACTCTTGCAGAAGCTGTTGTGAGAGGATTGGCTCCTGATAGGGGGCTTTATATGCCTGAACGTATAAAATTGCTTCCTAAGGCATTTTACAATAATATATCGAGAATGCCGTTTCAGGAGATTGCTTTTACGGTTGCCGAGGCATTTTTTGGAGAGGATATTAATGCAGAGACGTTGCGTAGAATAGTTTACGATACGCTCTCTTTTGATACCCCCCTTGCAAGGGTAAACGATAATATATATTCATTGGAGCTTTTTCATGGACCAACGCTTGCTTTTAAAGATGTAGGGGCACGTTTTATGGCAAGGCTTCTGGGACACTTTATATCACAGGCAGCCGATGGAAAAGAGGTGAACGTTCTTGTTGCCACTTCGGGAGATACCGGAAGTGCTGTTGCTAACGGTTTTCTGGATGTCCCCGGAATAAAGGTTTATGTGCTTTATCCGCACAAGAAGGTTACGGAGATTCAGGAGATGCAGTTTACTACTTTGGGACGTAATATTACCGCCATTGAAATAGAGGGGACTTTTGATGATTGTCAGGCTTTGGTTAAATCAGCATTTATGGATAAGGAGCTGAATACAGCAATGAAGTTGACTTCGGCAAATTCAATTAACGTAGCACGTTTCCTGCCACAGGCATTTTATTATTTTTACGCTTATGCCCAGCTGCTAAGGGGTGGTAAGTCTGACAATATTGTCTGTTGTGTCCCTAGTGGTAATTTCGGTAATATAACGGCAGGGCTATTTGCTAAGAGGATGGGGCTCCCTATAAAGCGTTTTATAGCAGCCAATAACCTTAATGATGTTTTTTTGCAGTATCTTAAAACAGGTAAATATATGCCTCGTCCATCGGTTACAACTATTTCCAATGCTATGGATGTGGGTGATCCGAGTAACTTTGCCCGCATACTCGACCTTTATGGAGGATCACACGATGCAATTTGTGCTGATATCAGCGGAGTATCTTATACTGATGCCGAAATAAGTGAAACAATAAATAAAACTTATCGCAGTACGAGGTATCTTTTAGATCCTCACGGTGCTTGCGGTTATCGTGCGCTCAGTGAGATGCTTCAACCTGAAGAGACGGGCTTCTTTCTTGAGACGGCACATCCTGCAAAATTTCTTGATACAGTTGAGAGTGTGATAGGAGAGAACGTCGCAATTCCTGAGAAGTTACAAGCTTTTATGAGTGGAGAGAAGAAGAGCGTTTTAATGCCACCGTTATTTCCGAGACTGAAGCAATTTTTACTTGACAACAAGTAGACCGCAATATTAAGAGTTTGGCAATAAGCTAAAGTACATAGTCCATAATCATCATAAGGATAAATCCTATTGATAATCCTATTGTAGCTATGTTGGAGTGGCGTCCCGACTGTGATTCAGGTATTATCTCTTCCACTATAACATACATCATTGCACCTGCGGCAAAAGCAAGAATGGCAGGGAAAATATTCATCGGAAGTTTATCAATAAGCAGAATGGTGATAAGTGCACTTATAGGTTGTACCAATCCCGTGGCGGATCCGTACAGAAAAGAGGACATTTTGCTTTTACCCAATGACTTAAGTGGAACAGAGACGACAGCCCCTTCCGGTATGTTCTGCATGGCTATCCCTATTGAAAGTGTCATTGCCGCTGATACTGTTACAATGGCATTTCCGGCAGTAGCTCCAGCAAGTACAACACCAATAGCCATCCCTTCCGGTATATGGTGTATTGTTATTGCAAAGATAAGCATTGCTGTTTTTTTTAAATTAGAAGGAAGTCCTTCCACTTCATTGGATGAAATATGAATATGTGGTGTTAATGTATCTATCATCAATAGGAATCCAATCCCTATCAAAAACCCTATGGAAGGAGAGAGCCACGGCAATGCACCTTGCTTCTCTGATAGCTCAATAGACGGTAGCATAAGAGACCATATTACGGCTGCGAGCATAACTCCGGCTGCAAAACCAAGCATTAATTTTTGCGTGAGAGCTGAAGACCCTTTACGCAAAAGAAATACAGTTGCAGCACCTATGGTTGTCCCTATAACAGGAATAAGTAACCCGATAGCTATTCCCGTTGTTTCACTTGTAAATAAATTCTCAAACATCTATTTTTTTTGTGTAATAATAGAGTATAATTGCAGATATTAGGCACCCGGTTGCTGCCCCAGCTGTATTAACAATAAAATCAAATATATCTCCGCTTCGGTAGTCTGTAAGGTACTCCTGCCCAAGTTCGGTGATAATTCCACATATAACGGCAGCTGTAAAACACTTGACAATAACTTTTCTGCGTCCTCTGCTTTGTGCGCGTCCTCTGCTGTCGTAACATAAAGAGATGGTAATAGCGGCATACATACAGAAATGCACTACTTTATCAGCATTTGCAAAAAGCGAATATCCACTATCTCCAAAATTGGCAAATGAAAGAAATAATACGATAATTACGGAAAAAATGCTAATCCGATAGCCCTTTAGCAGTTTTTTAAATCCATCTAAACCCATGATTGAATGTTTACATTGACGACAAAGGTACCGTTTTACTACCTATGTAAATAGAAAAACAGCTTGTTTTTTTCTGAAATGAATTAAAAATATATATATTTGGACATATTAAGAGATTTATATCATGTAAAAAATGTAATTTAGACTGTTTAATAAATAGTATTAGCAGATGTTATATCTATTCTTACACCCAGAGCGTTTAGATGAAGGATTCCGGGATTTGTGTTGTAGATACATCCCTGAATGGAGAGCAGATATAATCTCGACTTACAGGAGTTATAACGACCGTAAACTCTCAGCATTGGCTTATCTTCTTTTGGTAAAGGGACTTAAGGAGAAATCTGTTTTTAAAGGAGTGCCGGATTTTCAGTACGGAGAGTATGGTAAGCCTTATTTGATAGGATATGAAGGGGTGGAGTTTAATATTTCACATTGTAGTGGCGGTGTTGCTGTTGTTGTAGACGATGTTCCGGTTGGAGTAGATATTGAGGATGTGACCCCTTTTGACAACGAGATAGCAAAAAGGGTATGTAATTCTGAGGAATATGATATGGTATGCAGCTCTAACTCTCCGGCACATGAGTTTTGTCGTTTATGGACAATGAAGGAGGCTGTTTTGAAATACTATGGTGTGGGAATTGACGATGTTATAGTAAAAAATATTTTAACAAATGAAGATACCGATCTGAAATCTTATCGTCTTAATGATGGAGAGATCTTTTCTGTATGCAGACAAAAACAAACAAACTATGAATCAGACGAGCTATTTCCCTCTTTCTGTCAGTCAGTTGGGGATATATTATGAGTGTGCAAAAGACAAATCGTTAACTACATATAATAGACCATTTGTAGTTAAAATGTCGTTAGATACCGATACTATAAGGCTTTGCACTGCAATTAGGACGGTATTTAAAGCTCATCCTACTCTCAATACTGAGATAGAAATTATAAATGAAGAGCCGAGCCAGAGTTATGATGCCGGTAAACCGGTTGAGATAGGAGAACTGGTCGTTTCTGAATCTGATATAGACGAGTTGAAACGCAACTACGCCAGACCTTTCGAAATTATCGGTTCAAGGCTTTACCGAATTGATATTTACAGGACTGAAAAAAACGTCTATCTTTTTTACGATATACACCATATAATAATCGATGGCACGTCATTGTCTGTTTTTGTCTCGGACATAGCCTCCGCGTATGATGGGGCGGATTTAGAGGAAGAAACTTACACGGTCGGTCAGTATGCTCTTGATGAGGCCTTGCATGCCGGTGATGAAAAATACCGACAGAATGAGTCGTTTTTTGCATCAGTAATGGATGGAGCAGAGATGGTTTCACTTGCTTCTCCTAAAAATGAGAGTGGAATAGGTTATATGCGTCGCCATTCGGTTACAATGCCGTTGAAATGTGTGGATGATTTTTGTGCGACAAACCGCGTAACTCCTAATATATTTTTCGCATCCGGTCTTGGCATATGCTTGTGGCGTTTTGCGCGGGAAGAGAAGATAGGATTCTGCACCGTACATAATGGCAGGCTTGATACACGTATTGTTCGCAATACGGGGATGTTCGTAAAGACACTTCCGGTAATCCTTGATGTTAAACCAGAAATGAAAATTGCCGATTTTATGGTATCGGTAAGACAATATCTTAAGGTTTTGTGGACAAAGCAGAATTACCCGTTTGCCGAGATTGTGAAAAATTTTGGCGCGAATATGGAGATTGCATATACGTTCCAAAACAAAATGGCGGAGCATTTTACAATAGGAGGAATAAGGGTTGAGATAGAGCGACTTTACCGAGGGCTTTGTGCAGACAAACTTGAAATATATATAATTGCTCAAGATAATGATTACGAGATAAGGTTTGAATATAATGACGCTCTGTTTGATGATGATTATATACGTAGTTTTGCATCATCAATGCAGGCTGTTTTGCGGCAGATGCTCGTATCTGCGGAGAGCAAGTGTCGAGAGATACAACTTCTTTCTGCAGATGACGAGGAGTACATTCTTGGCTTTTCTCATGGAAAGAGGCTTTTGGTGGATAATTCAAAAACGGTTATTTCGCTGTTTAGAGAACAGGTAGCAAAGACTCCCGACAAACGCGCTCTTATATACAAAGAAAAAAAATTTACTTATGCAGAGCTTGACGAAATTACGGACAGAATGGCTTTTGCCCTTTCTGCTTGTGGTGTCAGACCTGAGACAGTTGTAGGGATAATAACAGAGCGCAGCGAAAATATAGTGATACTTCCCCTTGCTGTAATGAAGGCCGGAGGAGCTTATATACCTTTAGACCCGACTATGCCGCCAGAGCGATTGTTGTTCATGCTTAATGATGCCGGTGTAAATGTCGTCATATCTGACGGAGATATGGCAGAGAGGATAATCCCCTCTTATAAAGGGAGAGTATTTTGTTCTGATGTATTGGCAGGAATGGATGTTCCCTCCGGGACAGAGCTTTATCCTCCATCTCCAGAAAATATGTTTGTAATATTATATACGTCAGGTTCCACAGGTACTCCTAAGGGGTGTGTTCTTGAACACCGTACTCTTGTTAATTTCTGCAGGGCACACTCAGAAGAGAACACTATTACCTCCGCCGATTCTACGATTGCTTATGCAAATTTTGCGTTCGATGCCCATATAATGGAGATTTATCCGTTTCTTCTGTCCGGTAGTGAAGTACATGTTATTTCATCGGTAGATAAGATGAATCTTGTTTGGGTTAACGATTACATCGAGAGAAATAATATAACAATAGTCTTCTTTACTACGCAGATAGGGAAACAGTTCATTGAAGATTTCGATAACCGTTCATTACGCACCATGCTGCTTGGCGGAGAACGACTTACGGCAGTAAAGAAGCCACGGTTCGTTTTTTATAACTTATACGGTCCTACCGAGTGTACTGTTTATGCGACACGTTACAAGGTTGAAAAAGACTATGACGGTAATGTAATAGGGTCACCATTATACAACTACAATATTTATGTTACCGATAATATGATGAAGCTATTGCCTATCGGTATATCAGGAGAACTTTGTATTGGTGGTGGCGTAGGACGTGGTTATCTTAACCGCAAAGAGTTGACAGCCGCAAAATTTGTAGATTTTTGCGGTGAACGCGTTTACCGTACAGGAGATCTTGTGCGATGGAACAGCAATGGTGAGATAGAGTTCCTTGGACGTATGGATGGACAGGTGAAGTTACGCGGGTTGCGTATAGAGTTGGGCGAGATAGAGAATCGTATGATGATGTTTCCTGATATAACAGCTGCGGTTACCGATGTAAAGGATATAGCCGGAGTGCAACATCTGTGTGGATATTTTACAGCTAAAAGTAGAATAGAAATAGCCTCCCTACGTGATTTTATGAGCGAAACTCTTACTGAATTTATGATTCCTACCGGAATAATGCAGTTGGATAATTTTCCGTTAACAAGCAATGGTAAGATAAACCGTCGTGTTCTTCCTGCTCCAGAAGTAACACAAGATGAAATAGTCCTTCCAGCAACTAATACGGAGAGGGAGATATTAGAAATTGTCGCCGAACTCATAAAAAATCATGATTTTGGAGTTACTACCAATCTGTTTTCGATAGGGATTACATCAATACTTGCAATAAAACTTTCAACTCTTATAAGTACGAGATTATCGCTTGATATTCCTACAAAAACCATACTGAAACTTAAAACTATCCGCACGTTTGCCGTTGAAGGAAAAGAGAGTATACGAGGTATCGCAAAAACATATGAAAAACAGAGGTTAAATCCACTTACTGAGACACAGAAGGGGATTTATTATGATTGGGCGAAAGTGCCGGAGGCACTACAATATAATATACCTATGATTTTGCGTTTGCCTTCTATAACTGATGTTAAGCGTTTGAGAAAGGCGGTTATGGATGTAATAGATGCCCACCCATATATAAAGTCCGGTATGCAGATGTCGGATGATGAACCTAAGCTGTTAAGGCGCGATGATGACAATCCTGAAGTTTTGCTTTATGATGCAAAAGATGGAGATATAGAGAGATTAGAGAAAGAGTTTGTCCGTCCGTTCGATCTCTTCTCAGATTCACTTTATAGAGTAGAGATATACAAGACCCCTGAAGCCGTATATCTACTTTCAGACTTTCATCATATCATATACGATGGTACATCTATGGGGATATTCTACTCCGATCTATCGCGGGCATATAATGGCGAACAGCTTCTTAAGGAGAGTTATACGGCATTTGATGTGGCATATTATGAAGATGAGCAGTCACGCGAAGAGCCGTACCTAAAGGCTGTAGGGTATTTTGCAAAGAAGTTACAAGGTGTAACAATGACGCAACTGCCTGCCGCTGCTTCTCCAACCGGAGGTGATAAGGCTCAGAGCGTTATATGCCATATACCACAAGGTGAGATACTGAATTTCTGCATGGATGCAGGGGTTACGGAAAACAGCTTCTTTCTTGCCGTCTTATGCCAGATACTTAACCGATATACGAGAGATGAGCAGATAGCTGTTACTACGGCATCAGGCGGTCGTTCAATGCCTGAACTATCGTCAGTGATAGGGATGTTTGTAAAGACGCTACCGGTAGTCGTAGATATACTTCCTGAAAATATAGGTACGTTTGTAAAAAGAGTCCAGAATGAAATTTTTAGCGTAATTGAGCATGAGATTTACCCATTTACTGAGATGGTTGGCAAATTTGGAATCTCCCCACAGATAAATTACGTATACGAAGGAGGTATAGGCGGAGCAGTAGAGTTGGAGGGGATGACGGTCTCCCCGGAATTGCTGAAGATAGATACAGCCAAATTTCCGTTCGCAATATTTGTTACCCCTGAAAATGGGGGATACGAGTTACGGATTGAGTTTAATTGCGGGATATATGGCAAATATGAGGCAGAGTGTTTTGCCGGATGTTTTAAATCGGCAGCCAGTTTCATGTCTGTTAATCCCGATGCGGAGTGTGCAAAGATATCTCTGTTGCTAAAGACGGATTATGAGCATATAATGGAGCTATGTAAAACAGAGATAAAACCTTATGATGATTCAATTACAATTATAGATATTTTTCGCCGTCAGGCGGTTGCGACACCAGATAAAACAGCCGTAGTTTATAAAAACACGAAATTGTCTTATAGGGAGGTAGATGAGTTGTCTGATAAAATAGCATCACTATTGACCTCTTTAGGGGTAGCTCAAGAGCAGGCTGTTGGCATTATGATAGAACGCAGCGAATATATGATAGTTTATCCAATTGCTGTTATGAAGGCAGGTGCGGCATATATGCCGCTAGATCCTACTATGCCATCGGAACGTCTTTCATTTATGGTTGGTGATGCTGGGGTAAAGATAATTCTTTCAGAAGGGATTTTGATTGATGAAATTCTTCCAAATTTTGAAGGAAAAGTCATAAAAAAAGAGGATATTGCATCGCTTTGTTGCGATATAAAATCGCATTTGCAGAAGAGCCCGTTGCCAAGTAATATGTTCGTTATCCTTTATACGTCAGGTTCTACCGGAGTTCCGAAAGGGTGTGTTTTAGAGCATCATAACCTCCTTAATTTCTGCAACTGGTATAACGGGATGGTAGAAATTACCTCGGCTGACAAATCGTTGGCTTATGCCAACTTTGCTTTTGATGCGCACATGCTTGATATATATCCGATATTGATAGCCGGAGGAGAGGTACATGTTATATCTTCTACGGACAAGTTGAATCTTGTCCTTGTCAACGATTACATGGAGAAGAACGGAATAACCGTAACATTCTTTACAACACAGATAGGGAAACAGTTTGTTGAGGATTTCGATAACCGTTCGTTAAGATTTTTGTCGTTAGGAGGAGAACGCCTTACGGCAGTAAAGAAGCCACGTTATAGATTCGTAAACGGGTACGGTCCGACCGAATGTACAATATTTTCTACAATTTATGATATAAAATCGTTTTATAATAGCAATAATATAGGTCGTGCAATAGGGGGATATGAAATTTTTGTCCTTGATCAGAACTTACTCCTTTTACCTCCTGGAGTTCCCGGAGAACTATGTATTGGTGGTAGAGGCGTAGGACGCGGTTATCTTAACCGCCCCGATGTCAGTGCTGCTAAATTTATTATGTGGAATGGCAGGACTGTTTATCGTACGGCAGACCAAGTGAGGATGAATCACAAAGGTGAGATAGAGTATATCGGACGTATGGACGGGCAGATAAAATTGCGTGGGCTTCGCATAGAGCTAGGTGAAGTGGAGTGCCGGATGGCTGCTTTCCCCGGTATATCTGTTGCTGTCGCCGATGTTAAAGAGATAGCCGGTGTACAGCATCTTTGCGGATATTTCACAGCAAAAGAGACAGTTGATATAGAGAAGCTTCGCTCGTTTATGGGTGAAACACTTACCGAGTTTATGATACCGACAGGAATTATGCAACTTACAGAGTTACCTGTGAATCAAAACGGAAAAGTAAATCGCAAAGTGTTGCCGTTGCCGATTGTTAAGGCAGAGGAGGTTGTCCTGCCTGAAAATGAGAAAGAGGAGCATATCTTAAAACTTGCTAAGGAACTCCTTAAAACGGATGATTTCGGTGTTACGACAAATCTGTTCACAATAGGAATGACATCCATTTTGGCAATAAAACTCTCTACATTGCTGCACAACAAGCTTTTGCTTAATCTTCCTACAAAAGATATATTGAAACTAAAAACAGTAAGGCTTTTTGCCGGTGCGGCTGTAACAGTAGGTGTACAAGACGAAAAGCATTACGAAGTAAGACCTTATTATCCACTTAGTGAGAGCCAGAAAGGTATATATTACGACTGGGAAAAGAATCGCGAGGCATTACAGTATAACGTTCCATATGCTTTGAAATTAGGTCGCAGAATAGATGTCGGACAACTTAAGGATGCAATAATATTAGTTATTGAAGCGCATCGGTACATTAAGACAACATTAGCCTTGAAAGGTGATGAGGTTGTACAATTGAGGAGAGAAGATGCCCCGATTTCAGTATTGTTATTTGAGACAGAAGAGCGTAATATGAATTCTGTATTTAAGAAATTTGTAAGACCGTTCAATCTTTTTGGTGATAATCTTTATCGCATTGAGATACATAAAACTGAGAACGATGTGTATCTGCTTACGGATATACATCATATAATATATGACGGCACCTCCATGGGAATATGGACAAGGGATATAAAAAGTGCTTATGAAGGATGTGTGTTACAGCCTGAGCAATTCTCTGCATATGAAGAGGCTCTACGACAGGAAGAGGAGATAAATTCGGACGCTTATACTGAGGCCGGACATTATTTTGAGAATCTCTTATTAGGTGTATCCATGACGCAATTTCCTCCATCGGCAACTGTCGGGTGGAGTGAAAAGTCGGGTAAATTAATTACTCATATTCCCGGTGAATCCGTAAAGAGTTTTTCTAAAAATGATGGAATAACCGAGAGTAATATTTTTTTATCATCGCTCTGTCAGGTACTTAACCGTTATGTGCGCGATGAAGAAATTGTACTCTCTACCGTCTCCAGCGGAAGAAGCCAAACGCGTCTTGCTGACACCATAGGAATGTTCGTAAGGACATTACCTGTTGTTGCTCATATAAAACCGCAGAAAATATCAGAGTTTATGCAGCAAATGCAAGAGCAGGTATTTTCAACTATTGAGAGGGAGATTTACCCGTTTACGAGCATGGTAGAGAAGTATGGCATAATTCCGCAGATAAGCTATGTTTATGAAGGGGGAATAGATGGTAGGTTAACGATAGGAGGGGAGGAGGTTTATCCGCAGGCTCTTGGGCTTGATACTGTCAAATTTCCTCTGGCTGTTGTGGTTTCGCCGGAGAATAATGGAAGTTACCGCATTCTAATTGAATACGATAGAGGAATATATTCTGAAAAAGAGATTGGTCGGCTTGCTGAATCATATATTGCTGCTACAAATTATATGGTTGCGCATAAAGATGAATCAGTAACAAAAATAACTCTTATCAAAGAAGATGAATGGAAAAATGTCCTTAAACTTTCAGAGGGAGCGAAACTTAAGTATGATAAAAATCTGTTGCTGATAGACCGTTTTCGTCGCCATGTGGCGAAAAATCCGGAGATGACGGCATTTGTAGATGCCGAGTCTGAAATAACTTATGCCGAGGCCGACCGCAGATCGTCGGCTCTTGCCGTGAGACTTAAAGAGCTTGGTGTAAAGAAGAATAGTTTTGTGGCAATTATGATGCCCAGAAAAAAGGAGTACCTTATAGCGCTTCTTGCAACACATAAGGCAGGGGGAGCTTTTGTCCCATTCGATAGTGAGTATCCCACCGACCGTCTTTTGTATATGTTAGAGGATAGTGAGGCAAAGGTACTTATAACCGAACGGATGCTTTACGAGGAGAAGCGGAAGGATGGCGATTTTTTGGTGAATAATATACTCTTTATTGATGAGTTCATTTACGATAGACAGGGTGAATACGATATCCCTTCTCCTTCTCCGGAATCGCTTGCATATATGATATACACTTCTGGCTCAACAGGAAAGCCAAAAGGGGTTATGATAAGCCAAAAGGCTATACTTGCGTTCGCGGCATGGAGTTTAAGAATGTGCGAAATGAAACCAGGCGAAAACATAGCACTACATACGAGTTTCAGTTTTGATGCCTCTATGTCGGATATTGCCACAACCCTTTATGTGGGATCGACGCTGCATATAATATCTTCCGCAATGAGGCATAATATGGTCTCGCTTACAGATTATATCAAGGCAAACAATATAGTTGGTGGCTCTTTCCCTACGCAATTCGGTATGGAGATGCTGAATCAGTTTGATACCGGTATGAGATATGTGGTTCTTGGTGGGGAGAAACTAAAACCGATGAGGAAGCAGAAAACGACAATAATAAATGGTTACGGTCCTACCGAATTTACCGTATCCTCAAGCGAATATAAGGTTGACCAGAATATTATATATGATAATATCCCTATCGGTAAGCCAGCCCCCAACACATGGCAATATATTATGGATGTTAATTCACAACTTTTACCTGTCGGAATCCATGGTGAGTTATGTCTTTCTGGGGAGCAAATAGCCCGCGGCTATTGGAAATTAGAAGAACTTACCGAAGCTCGTTTCACAGAAAATCCATATTCCGATTCACCTGAAAACGCAAAACTCTACCATACAGGTGACCTCGTAAAATGGAATGATAATGGAGAACTGGAGTGTCTGGGACGTATAGATACGCAGGTTAAATTGCGCGGATTTAGAATAGAACTTGGTGAAATAGAGAGCCTAATATTGAAATACAAGGATATTACGACAGCTGTTGCCGAAATAAAGGATATCTCAGGTACGCCACATCTTTGCGCATACTATACGGCAAATAAAGAGATTGATGCGGATAAACTCCGAGAGCATCTTACCTTGTCACTTACAGAATATATGGTTCCTGATGCCTATATGCAAATGGATTCTCTGCCACTTACCCCTAATGGTAAGGTAAACCGTAAGGCTCTTCCTTGTCCGGAATTAACGCGTACTACGGAGTATGTTGCCCCTGAAAATGGACTTGAAAATGATATTTGCAATATATATTCAGAAATACTTGCTATCGATAGGATTGGAATTGACGATAATTTCTTTGAAATAGGGGGGACGTCACTACTTGCCATAAAGACGATAATACGAATAATAAATCTCGGTTACAAGATAGAGTATGGTGACCTTTTCAGGCTTAAAACGCCACGTTGTGTGGCTGCGTTCCTTGTCGGAGATGCTATAACGACGGTGAAGGATGAGACGCAAGACGAAGATCTGTCAATGTACGACTATTCGGCAATAGAGCGCGTACTTGGTGCCAATCGTTATTCTGACACTACGGATTATGAGCGCATTCCTTACGGTTCGGTACTGTTGAGCGGAGCAACTGGTTATCTGGGGCTGCATATACTTAGGGAACTTATAGATAGTGAAGCCAAGAAAATATATTGCATGGTACGTAAGCGTAAAGATATGTCGATAGGTGAGACATTACAGACACTTTTAATGTATTACTTCTCCGATACTTTCGATGAACAGATAGGGAAACGTATCATCCCTGTTTCTGCGGATATAACCGATATGCAGTTGCTTGAAGAGTTGCGCGGTCACGGGATAAAGACCGTTTTCAACTGTGCTGCCATAGTTAAACATTATGCTGCTGGGAACGAATTGAATAAGGTTAATATTGACGGTGTAGCGAATCTTGTGGATTTCTGTAAAAAAGAATCAGCACGCCTGATACAGGTATCTACAATAAGTATTTCTGGATCTTGTTCGCAGGAGAGGGCGCGTACATTGATGTTTGATGAGACATCGCTGTATCTAGGACAACATATAACAAATAAGTATGTACTAAGTAAATTTAAGGCCGAGCGTCTTGTTTTGCAAAGTGTAAGTGAGGGTTTGGATGCTAAGATTATGCGGGTAGGAAACCTTATGGGACGTAACTCTGACGGTGAATTTCAGATAAACTTCAGCAGTAATGCTTTTGTTAATTTGCTTAAAGCATATAAAGTCATGAAGATGTACCCTACCGCACGCCTTACCGCTCCGGCCGAAATTTCACCGATAGATTGTGTGGCACACAGCATTGTATCCTTGTCAAGGCTTCCAAAAGAGATAACCGTCCTGCACCCGTATAATAATTATACGATAGATATGGCATCGATTATTTACGGAATGAAAGAGTACGGTTTTCCGATAGAGTTTGTAAGTGAAGATTTTTTCAACAAAAAATTAAAAGAGCTTATGACGGATGAAAAAGAAAATGACCGTATCTCTGGTTTGCTGCATTACGGAAGCCGTAAAGGTGAATATCCCATCGTTTTCGGTAATTCGTTTACTACTACAATGCTTTATAAGGATGGTATACGTTGGCCTCTTGTAAGTGATGACTATTCCGTTAAATTTATTGAGATATTAGATCAGATGCAGTTCTTTGATTGATATGAAAATATCCGTTATTAACAGATAAATTTTTTATCTTTGCTCTCGCTTAACAGCAACGGAGGCTGCGCAGTATATAAACATGGATTTAAATGGAAGAAGATAGAAAAATGTGTTGGGGTCGTCTCTTGTCCTCAAAAAGATTTGGACTTGAAGATTTTCACGATGAACGTAAACATACACGTTCGCAGTTTCAGCGTGATTATGACCGCCTGATATTCTCTGCACCGTTCCGCAGATTGCAAAATAAGACACAGGTATTTCCGTTGCCGGGAAGTATATTTGTGCATAATAGATTGACACATAGCCTAGAGGTGTCATGTGTCGGACGCTCTTTGGGGAATAATATCTCAGCCATAATTGAGGAGAATTGCGAAAGTGAAAGTATACGGCTTAAGATGCAGGGTATAGGAGATATCGTTTCAACTGCTTGTCTTGCACATGATATGGGAAACCCCCCATTCGGACATTCTGGCGAGGCTGCAATATCCTCTTACTTTTCAGAAGGGAATGGGCTGGAACTTAAAGGGATGTTAGGTGAGCGTCTTTGGTGCGACCTAGCACATTTTGAAGGTAACGCTAATGCATTCCGTTTACTAACACACAAATTCAAAGGCCGCCGTACGGGAGGTTTTGCACTTACCTATTCTACGCTAGCCTCTATTGTTAAATATCCTTATGAGTCATCTTTAGCAGGTAAGAAAGGTAAATTCGGATTCTTCGTCACCGAACAGCAAGATTATAAGAAAATTGCCGAAGAGCTTGGTATCCTTAAAATAGATTGTGACGGAGGCTTTAAATATTGCCGTCATCCACTTGTATATTTAGTTGAGGCCGCCGATGATATATGTTACCAACTTATGGATATAGAAGACGCTCATAAACTTAAGATTCTTACTACAAGCCAGACGAAAGAGCTGTTCTTTGCATTCTTTGAAGGGAAAAAACTTGAGCATCTAAAAGAGGTCATGGAATTAGTTGAAGACAAGAATGAACAGATTGCTTATCTTCGCTCTTCTATAATAGGGATACTTGTAGATGAATGCTCGCGCGTGTTTATAGAACATGAGGATGAAATATTGCGTGGTGAATGCCGGTCATCACTTATAAAGATGATGTCCGATACACCGCGTAAGGCCTATCAAAACTGTTCAGATGTTGCCTTTGGCAATATTTACCACTTCTCCGATGTTCTTGATATTGAGTTGGCTGGTACGCGCATAGTGACAATGCTGTTGGAGAAACTTATTGATGCCGTGCTTCATCCCGACAAGTCGTATTCAAGTCTACTTTTGGCAAAAGTTCCGCAGCAATACGATATGCGGGGTATTGATATCCATTCGCGGATACAGGCTGTTGCGGATTATATTTCGGGTATGACTGATGTTTATGCCCTTGATCTGTATCGTAAACTTAACGGTATGAGTCTGCCGGTAATTTAAAATATAAATTTATATCATAAGGGAAATAGAAATAATATGAAAGAGTTTATTCTGACCGAACAGGAGAGCGAAAAAACGGTGTTGGTAGGTTTGGTGACCGAACAGCAGAGCGAGACCAAGGTAAAGGAGTACCTTGATGAACTGGCTTTCCTTGCCGATACTGCTGGAGCAGTTCCAGTAAAGAGGTTTATACAGAGACTCGAATTTCCAAATAAGATTACGTTTGTAGGAAAAGGAAAATTAGAAGAAATAAGACTTTACGTTGAAGAGAATGATATAGGGTTAGTTATTTTTGACGATGAACTCTCACCTAAACAATTGAAGAATATTGAAGAGGCTCTAAAAGTTAAAATTCTCGACCGAACATCGCTTATTCTTGATATATTTGCAAAGCGGGCGCAGACCGCAAATGCAAAGACACAAGTAGAGCTTGCCCAATATCAGTACCTATTGCCACGCCTTACGCGATTATGGACGCACCTTGAGCGTCAGCGCGGAGGGATAGGCATGCGTGGTCCGGGTGAGGCGCAGATAGAGACGGATCGTCGTATTGTACTGGATAAAATATCGTTCCTAAAAGAGGAACTTAAACTTATCGATAGGCAGAAATCGGTACAGCGTAAAAATCGCGGCAAGATGGTACGTTTGGCACTTGTTGGCTATACCAACGTGGGTAAATCAACATTGATGAATATTCTATGCAAATCGGATGTATTTGCTGAGAACAAGTTGTTTGCAACACTTGATACTACCGTCCGCAAGATGATAATAGATAATCTTCCATTTCTTGTAAGCGATACGGTCGGTTTTATACGTAAACTTCCCACAAATCTTATTGAGTCGTTTAAATCAACACTCGACGAAGTCCGCGAGGCGGATATATTGCTCCATGTGATAGATATATCACATCCGGCATTTGAAGAGCAGATAGATATAGTAAATAAAACCATACATGATATCTGCAAAGGGGAAGATAAGCCTACAATATTGGTGTTTAACAAAATAGATGCGTTTTCCTGTGTAAAGAAGGATGAAGACGACCTTTCGCCGCGCACACAAGAGAATGTTACCCTTCAGGAACTTAAAGACACGTGGATGGGGCGTATGCAGCAAAACTGCATATTTATCTCAGCAAAGAATAAGAGTAATATTGATGAACTTAAATCGATGCTTTACAATAAGGTAAAAGAGATACATGTAAAGCGGTTTCCGTATAATGATTTTCTATTCAGTAAATACGATGATGTAGGTGAAGAGTCGGAGTCTTAACTCTTCTGCTATGCTCTTGTTATCGGGGAGTGTTTAAATATACGTAAAAGTGAGCTAATTAGCTTTCTGAGTTAGCTGATTATTTTATGTTATCCCTATAAAAGACAAAGAGCACTGAATTTCAGCACTCTTTGTACCCGGAGCGGGACTTGAACCCGCACAGCCGCAATGGCCAAAGGATTTTAAGTCCTTCGTGTCTACCATTCCACCATCCGGGCGACACTACGAGAGCGAAAGACGGGACTCGAACCCGCGACCCTAACCTTGGCAAGGTTATGCTCTACCAACTGAGCTACTTTCGCGTTTGCGCCTGCAAATATATCACTGTTTTTTGTATTTTCAAAGTATTGCTTTGCAAAAAGTTCACGATAATATTCAACAGGCAGTAATAATAAGCTATTTTAAATTTGTCCTTAACCTTGTCGATGAAATGGTATTTATTCTCTAAACACCTGAATTACAAGTAAAAGCGCTTCAGATAGTTATGTCCGAAACGCTTTTTATAATCATTTTTATACCCTTTGTAATAAAAAATATATTATATGCTATTTATAAACTCCTGCATCTCTTTTTCGTGTTCTTCTATGCTGCGTAGCAGTTTGAATTGTGCCAGAGTGCGCTGTTTGTTGTGTTCTGGGAATGATATTTTGTAATATGTGTCCCCGTTAATATAATCGGTAAGGAATCTTACTGTCTGCATAAATGTAAGAAGTTTAGCTCCGTATGGTAGCATCTCTTTTTCTATCGGTGTGAGAAAACTTTTTGTTGCTTCAATATATCCGCGTGCGAACGATTTGAATATATCCATATTTACCTCCACTGCTTTGAGGTCTTTATCGTCTTCTTTTCCTTTGTTTCCTGCGGTACGAATAAAGTCACCGAAGTCGGACAGAACAAATCCTGGCATTGTTGTGTCAAGGTCTATTACGCATAATACATTGCCGTTTTCGTCAAATAGTATATTATTTACCTTTGTATCGCAGTGTGTTGTGCGTTTTTGAAACTTTCCTTCGCGGAATAATCTTTGTACTTTGCACATATCATCGCTACGCTCTTCTATCTCCTCGATAATTTCTCGCATAGCTTCTGTGCGTCCAGCTTTATCATCTTTTATTGCATCTTTAAGTTGGCTAAGACGGAACTCAATATTGTGGAAGTCAGGTATGGTCTCCCCAAGCGGTTCCGGAAGATCTGCTAACATAGATTGGAACTCACCGAAAGCTCTCCCTGTGTAGTATGATAGTTCTGGAGTAACCTCTTCAAATGTTTTGGAGTTAGGTATCATTTTTGTTACTCGCCAATAGTTTTCTCCGTCACAGTAGAAGAGTTTGCCGTCTTTAGTCTTTACAAGTTGTAAAGTCTTACGATCAATATCCTGTTCTCCTTTTTCTGAAAGTTTATGGCGTATATGGTTGGTGATCGCCTCTACATTATTCTGTAATAGCTCTACGTTACAGAAGATATCATGGTTAATGCGTTGCAGAACGTAATTTTCATCCCCGTTTTCAGTAATTACGGCGAATGTGTCGTTAATCAAACCGTTTCCCAAAGGCTTTATCTCTTTGACTTTGCCTGATATCACAAAATTGGATATCGTATCTGTAAGTTTATCCATTTTATATTAGTTTTTATTTGTGTGCAAGTTAATAATAAAAATTATAACAGACAAATAATGACTGTATAACATATCTGTTTGTAGTGCATAAAAAAAGCGCACCGTAAACGAATGCGCTTTTTTATGTTTTTACTACTGAGTTATTTTACTATCTCTTTGATGTCGTAGTTTGCAAATTCAATGTCATTTGCGGCTGCACTCTTCATCGTGTTGTCCATCTTAACAGCCTGATTCAGGTTGCTTGTAACGCCTGCACCGTTATTAGTGCGTGCTGCAACTATTGCCTTAAGGTAGGAGGTTGTTGCGTCCGGATTCTTTATGTTGTCAAGAGTGCTCTTTGCTTTTGCGTAGTCCTTAACAAGTATCTGTGCAAGTGCTGCATTGTCGCTCTTAACGTCGCCGAATGCCCTGACTGCTTTCTGATATTCGCCCTGTTTTAGGTAAAGAACTCCGTTAGCCTCTTTTGTTTCGTTAAGTGAAGCTGCATTTCCGAAGTACTGTGCTGCTTTAGCCTGATTGTTCTCCTGAAGTGCAATCAAACCTTGGTTCATCTGAACTTGTGCTACGTTTGCATTGATCTTAGAGGCTTTGTTGAACCAATTTGCTGCATCGCTGAATTTACCTTGTTCGTAGAGAACCATACCTGCATTGTTATATGCGCGGTAGTCGTTAGGATAAAGCTCTACGGTTTTTGTGTAAATCATAAGTTGTTTTCCTTTGTCCTCGGTAAGAGTTGCAGCGTAAAGCATCTCTTCTACATTAAGAGAATCGGGAGTTGTTGAGACAAATTTGGTTATCTCTTCGTCTGATTTTCCTATCAGGTCTATGCTTGCTGTAATTCTTGAATAGCGGAGTTTAGGAAGTATCTCTTCTGCTAAAACTTTAAATGTGCTTGACATGTTTTTTAGCTCTTTCATGCGCTGGTCAGGATCGCTGTACATAGAAAGTACACGGAGGATAAGTTCTTTGTCCTGAATATTTGATTTTGAAACTAATGTTTTCAAACCGTCCCAATCTTGTGCGGTGAATTTGCCGGTAAGATCTGTTTTGATAGCATCTTTGCTAAGCTGTTTATTCAAATATTCCTTTGTGCTTGTCTCACGGTTTCCTGCTAACTTGTTGTTGAGTTCATATCCACCGTCTGGAGATGCGAATGATGATATTTCAATACCTTTGAGTGCTTGTTTTGAGTTATTTTTTGTCCCTTTAATGTCTTTGTTCAAGGCTTCCATTTGCTCACTCTTAAGTTGGTCTGCGCGGATATTTGCCTGCATAATGATAAACATAATGTCTGCATCACGTGTCTCACTTATAACACGTTGAAAAGCGTCTTCAGCAACGGCAGGTGTTATTTTGTTTGCATCTGCAAGCTCTGATGTTGCTATGACTCCGTTTGCAACTTTAACCCTTGGAAGATCATAGCTCTTTGTACCTTTTGCATTTGTTACTGTAAATGCCAAATAAAGCTCTGATTTTTTCATATCAGGAGTGTAATTGAATGATATCGGCATCGATATTGTTCCTCCCATTTTGTAAGAGATGGACTGATCGTTACCTACAATCTTTTCTCCTTGATATACGTACGGCGTACCGGCAGTCTCTCCGTTTGCATAAACTAAATACGGTGTGACTTTTACTGTTACTTTCTTCTTAAAGTATTTTTCAGGGAATACACCAGTTATTGTTGCGTTGATCTTTCCTGCTATAACTTCAAGCGGATTAGGGTTAACAGAGAAATTGTCGGAAGACAACGGCCCCATTTTTTTACATCCTGTTATTGCTACTATTAATGCGAGCAATATTGGTAAATAAACTTTTTTGTTCATAATCGAATTATTTTTGGGTTGTTAGTATGTTAGTTTTTTTGTTTTGCAAAAATACTGTTTATTTTACATCAGAATATGTGCACAATAACAAAAAATTGCATTTTTATAGTAACAAGGTTTATATAAGGCGCAAATATAACTCCTTTTTATAAATTAGCAGCATAATACCTAAATTTTTTATTCTTTTCACATCAAATATTATTAAGAATATGAATAAAATTTATTATTTATATTATTATTTTTAAACGCCTTTATTGTGTACTCATAATTATGATTTTTGTGTAAAATCAAACAATGTTATTAATTGCATTGAAATATAACAAATATACAACAATTATTTCCATTTTATGTTTCGCGGATGGTGTGTAAGAATTTCATTTCGCAAAAATTCGTGATCGAGATGCACATATATTTCGGTTGTTGTTATGCTTTCGTGTCCGAGCATCTGCTGTATTGCGCGTAAGTTGGCCCCTCCCTCAAGTAGGTGTGTGGCAAATGTGTGCCTTAGTGTATGGGGGCTTATCTCTTTTTTTATATTGCATGCCGCACACTGCCTTTTGATGATATAAAATATCATAACGCGCGAAAGCCTTCCTCCTCTACGGTTGAGAAACAGTATGTCTTCGTCTCCTTTTTTTATTTCCACATGCTGTCTCTCTTCTTTATATAAAGATATCTCATGTAGTGCCGACTCTGAAATAGGGACTATTCTCTGTTTGTCGCCTTTGCCCTCAACAACTATGAATCCTTCTTTGGCATAAATAGAGGATATTTTAAGGTTAACTAATTCTGAAACACGTAAACCACAACTGTACATTACTTCAATTATAGTGCGGTTACGGCGGCTTTCGGGGAGCGACAGATCAAAAGAGTTTATCATGGAGTCCACCTCTTCTATGGTGAGTATCTCCGGTAGGTGACGACCTATCTGTGGCGATTCTATATTTGCAAGTGGATCATTTTTTATATAATCCTCTATTTTAAGAAAGCGGTAAAATGATTTTAATCCCGATAATATTCTTGCTTGCGAGCGCGAATGGATGCCTATATCTTGCAGTGTACATAG
>JAVVOY010000025.1:0-31126 GCA_036656055.1 Bacteroidales bacterium | reverse complement strand
TTGTGATGTTGTTGGAGGTATTATTTGAAATTTTGTAGGTATGGGCTAAAAGTAGACTTAAAATATATTTTGTTTTTGAATACGGTTTCTAAATTGGTTAATTTAAAATTATAATTGTATGAAAGAAAAAAAATTGACAACGGCTAGTGGTCGTCCTGTGGCTGATAACCAGAATATTCAGACTGTTGGTGTAAGAGGACAGGTAACTTTGCAGGATCCATGGTTTATGGAGAAATTGGCTCACTTTGACCGAGAGGTTATACCGGAGCGTCGGATGCATGCTAAGGGGTCTGGTGCTTATGGAACTTTTACGGTTACTGATGATATTACAAAGTGGACTAAGGCTGCTATATTTTGTGAGATTGGTAAAAAAACTGATTGTTTTGTACGTTTTTCAACGGTTGCCGGTGAGCGCGGAGCTGCTGATGCTGAAAGGGATATACGCGGATTTGCAATTAAATTTTATACCGAGGAGGGAAATTGGGATTTGGTGGGAAATAATACTCCTGTGTTTTTCTTGCGCGATCCACTTAAATTTCCTGATCTTAATCATGCGGTTAAGCGTGATCCTAAGACGAATATGCGTAGTGCGGATAATAATTGGGACTTCTGGACTTTACTTCCCGAGGCTTTGCATCAGGTAACGATAACGATGAGTGATCGTGGTATCCCTTATTCGTACCGTCATATGGATGGTTTTGGCAGCCATGCTTATAGTTTTATCAATGCTGATAATGAAAGGATATGGGTTAAGTTTCATCTTAAAACGATGCAGGGGATAAAAAATTTGACTGATCAGGAGGCTGAGGCTATTGTTGCAAAGGATAGGGAGTCGCATCAGAGGGATCTTTTTGAGAGTATAGAGAAGGGCGATTTTCCTAAATGGAAATTCCAGATACAGTTAATGACGGAGGAGCAGGCTAAAACTTATAAATTTAATCCGTTTGATCTTACTAAGGTGTGGTATCATAAGGATTTTCCTTTGATTGATGTTGGTATATTGGAACTGAACCGTAATCCTGAGAATTATTTTGCTGAGGTGGAGCAGTCGGCGTTTAATCCTATTAATGTTGTTGATGGGATAGGCTTTTCACCTGATAAAATGTTGCAGGGAAGGTTGTTCTCTTATGGTGATGCTCAACGTTACCGCGTTGGGGTTAATCTGGAACAGATTCCGGTTAATAAACCGCGTTGCCCTTTTCATGCTTATCATCGTGACGGTGCTATGCGTGTTGATGGTAATTATGGTGCGGCAAAGGGTTATGAACCTAATAGTTTTGGTGAATGGAAAGATTCTCCTGAATTGAAAGAGCCACCTATAAAACCAATGGGGGATATTTTTAATTATGATGAACGTCTTTATGATGATGATTATTATACTCAGCCTCGCGCTTTGTTTAATTTGATGTCTCCTATGCAGAAGAAGACGCTTTTTGAAAATACTGCGCGTGCGATGGGTAACTGTCAGACTTTTATTAAACAACGCCATATCCGTAATTGTTATAAGGCTGATGCTATGTATGGTGAGGGTGTTGCTAAGGCTTTGGGTCTTGATTTGGAGGAGGCTCTGGCTGAAAAGAGATAAGAGTAGTTTAAGAATAGTTGTATTATTTAAATTGTAAGGCGTACTTTAAGTAGTATGCCTTACGTTTTTTATGGCTTGTTCTGAATTTGTAATGGTAATTTAGATCAGAAAGCTTCTGTCATATTGAAATAAAAAAGGGTCTGTTTGTCGATAAAACTGTAACCGGCGTCGAAACGGAAGTTCATTCTTGGTTGGACTTCGACGCGGAGACCTAATCCGATGTTGGGGAAAACGGAGTTGTAGCAGACTGGATTGGGCCCCATAAAACCGCATCCACCCCATGCTGCATATCCTAATCGACTGAATAATCTCCTCGCTTTTGTCTGATCGCCAAGATCCCACATCTGCCTGTATTCAAGTAGTGCCATTATAGTGCTTTTGTCTCGATACTGCCCTTGGTAGTATCCGCGTAGGGAGTACGGATTTCCTATGAGAGCATATTGTGAGAGAGGAACATCTTGGAAGGTGCTTTTTGCGAGTATGTTCCATGCTAGTATGCGACGGTGTTTTTTTGAGAGTTTTATGTATTGCCGATAATCGATATTCAGTGAACCGAAATTGTAATCTCCACCTAAATATTTGCTATAATATTGCAGGCTGGCTTCAAATAATATTCCGTGATAGGCGTTTGCTGCAACATCGCGTGTGTCGTATGTGAATACAATCCCGACACCGAGGTTATTTGTCTTGAGACCTGTGCTGTCTCCTCCTTGTGCTATGTATACGGGATCGTTTATTATCTCCTCGCCCGGTGTGGTCATCTTTTCGTAGATGTAGTCTATTGTGGGTCCGAGATAGGATTTGCTTCCGCGTAGCTGGAACATTAATATCGGGTTAAGGTGTACGGTGTTGGAGGTGAATCCTGTTGTATATCTTCCACGGAGGGTGTTGTGGTTTGTTTCATAACCGACTCCGTAGTAGTTGTCGTTGGTGTTTTTGTATTCGTAAAGGCCTAATAGTCTTATCTTATCTTTCTTGAAGAATATTTGTGGCTTGATTGAAAGGACAAATCCAATGGGGCTTGAAAATGTAAGCCCAAAGTTTATCGGTAGTACGCTGCGTTGTAGTGTGGTGTCTTTTTTGTCAATGCTGAATGTGAGGAGTGCTGCTCCTCCTATAACAAAGCCGTAGTCGGGACTGTAGCCGGGACCTCCGAGGATGCTGAACCTTAAATTCTTTTTTTCTTTTTTCTTGAATGCTGTTATTTCGGGCTTAATGGGTATTATGTAATTCTCGTCCTGTTGGGCTTTTATATATGTCGGTGGTGCTAATATCAGTAGTGTGAGGATTATGATGAGTAATTTATACATCAGCTTTAAATTGTTTAGTGGTTGTTTGTTTTTAAATGTATTATATTTAACAACCGATTCTATGAAGAATGTTCATCCTTAAAACTGATTTTTAGTTACGTGTTGGAAATACCGACAGCATTTTTATTTTAGCTAATACATCTGTTGTCGTGACAAAATTACGTTTTTTTATTTTTAATGAAAAAAACCGGACGTTATTTGAAATGTTGATAACGTCCAATTTTATATGGATTTATATATGGGTCACTATTTGGTGCTTCGTACGGAACGCACTGGTGCTTGTGATCTTGCCGGTCTTGGTTGTTTTACTTTGCCTGATTTGCTCTTTGTGCTTTTGGTTGATGATACGGATTGGTCTGTTGCTCTGGATGAACGGGTGGATTGTACCGTGTTTTTACCTTTTTCTGCTTTGGTATCGGGATTGTTTTCTGGTGCTTTTTTATCTGTTATGACTGTCTCTTCTGAGTTTTTTACCCAGAGGTTGTTTTTGAAACTTTTAAGTTGATTTTCTATCGCGGTGCGGGCACTGTCTTGTGCGGCTGTTTCAGGATAGAGCTGCATAAGGGACATGTTGCGAAGGTTCATTGTCTTGTATATTTCGCCGTCGTACATTCGCATCTTGAAGTAATCGTCTAAGGTGTAGTTCTTTACGTTGTTCTCATTGCTGGTAAGTATGTACTGTTGTGCTATATAAGGTCGCAGATCGGTGTATTTGATCCAGAACATTGGATATTTTACGGCTTCTCCGCCGAAGTCTCCTTCGCGGGAGAGGATAGGGCATATTGCTTCTATTTCGCATGTTACTTCGGAGTTGCGTTGATCGAACATCCATTTTTCACGTAGGTAATAGGTGAGAACTTCGTTGGCGGGGACATCGCTTGGATCGATTATGAATTTGCTCTCTTTGCTGCCTGTTCCGTCGTTTTCTTTATATAGGACATGAAATTTGTCGAGCATCTCTTTTACTTTCATCTTGTATTGGTCGGTGAAGATTTCGCGCCCGTCTAAATATTCGTATGCTGCAATCTTATTTTCTGCTAACAGACGTATTATAAGCCTGAAGAGATTTTCTTGGTCTTCGGTACTCTCTTCGGGAAAGTATAGTGGCAAGTTCTTTGCCTTTTTGAGGTCGAGTGAACGGTAGATCACTCGCATCCACGGCATATCGGCCGGGGAGGTCTCTTCTTTGTCGTAGAGTGATTGTGCTCTTACGGAAAGTGAATTCTGCGCTGCTTCTTTTTTCTTGGAGCTGCTAGTTTGTATGGTTGCGCTGCTTTGGGCTTGCAGTTCTGTGGTAATGAATAATACCGCTAAAAGTGCTGCAATAAATTTTATCCTGCTTTGCATATCTTGAATGTTTACGTTTTGTCTTTAGTTTACTATTACTTCTATTGGGGAGAGTGTACGTTCTATCCCGTCTGGACCTATGGCTTTTACACGTGAAATATAGAAGCGTTTTCCGCGGGAGAGACGTCGTAGGGCGTCTTTCTGGCGTTGTGAAAAATCTGCTCCATTGGAGACTTCGGGAATGGCGTTACCCATTGAATCGAATATAACGGTCTCGAATGATAGTACTCGGAATGATATGTTTAGTAGTCCATCGTCAATGGCGGCCTCTATTCCGGCGGCTTCTAACAGCATCCTTTTTCCGAATGGTCTGCTGCCACGGTAGCGTTGTGAATTGCCTTTGTCGTCTTTGTAGGCGATGAACGGCATTGGATCTGGTAACTGTCGTACGCGGAAGACCATGTTGCTTACTGTTTGTGTTCTTCCTTCCATTGTTGCATTTACTGATATTGTAACGTCTTTGCCTACGCTTTGGGGGTGGGCTGTCCACTCGTTACCTGAGCGTTTTAACGTGCCGTTTGTCATTGTGGCTGTTATTGCATTGTTTGGTATTCCTGGGACGGAAATGCTTATGGGATTGCTTATTCCGGCGTAGAGTACGTTCATCATTGTGGCTGAAACTGTTGCTGTGGGTTCTATTACGGTGTATGCTGTCTTGAAGTCATGCCTTTGTATTGACCCGTCACCGGCGGCAACTTCGAGATAACCGTTAATATCGAATACTCCGGTTTTGCTGCATACAAATTCGTAGAGCCCGTTGGCTTCTGCTGGTAGCTGTTTCCCACCGATGAATATGCTTGGGGCTTGTGTTGTGTCTACTGCTGCGAGAACAATGTTGGCTGTGTATTTCCCTCCGCGCATTACTGTTTTTGAGGCTGGTATTACGAACGCATCCATGCGATTTACGCGAACATCTCCTTCGTCGATGTTGTTTTGGAGGATGTGTAATATTTCACTTTCGGCGTATCTGAGATCGCTTTGTAGCTTGGTTAGTATGGTTATGGCTGCTGCTACTGGCATGTTCTCAAACATTAACTCTTCCCACTTCTTTTTTTCACCGAGGCGGTGCTTGGGCACGCGTGGATAGAGGTAGTCGCTGATGATTTTGTGCTTTAGGGAATCGGTTATCATCGGTGTTACGAAATTGGCATAGGAGGATAGGGATTCTCTCAGGTGTGACCCTTCTCCGGCTGCCGGCGAGAGCATAACGTGTGATGCTGCTTCGAGGTCGTCCATGCGACGGATATTATTGATGTCGCCGCTTTTTCCATCGGCTTGCTGGACGATGAGGAGTTTAAGCGAGTCGATATATGTGACTAATTGTTCTGTCCGTTTTCTTACATCGGTAGCTTTTCCGTACCATGCTCCTGATTTTTCGGGGTTGGTTTGGTTGTATGCAGAGAGTTCTCCGTATAATGCGCGGTTTCGTACTGATGCGTTGTCTGTTGAACGGGCAAGGCTGTCGTCTACTTGTTTAAAACCGTTCAACACGTCTGTCGACACGTTTAGTGCCAACATTGCCGTAAGTACGATGTACATAAGATTTATCATCTTTTGTCGCGGCGATAGGGTTGAATAGCTGTTTGATCCTGCCATAGTTGTTTTTATTGTTCTTTTGCAAACGCTTGATTTGGTTACTCTTTGTCTTGAGTTGTATCGTCCAAGGCTTGTGTGTCTTTGTTTTGGGCTGTTTTTGCCTGATTGCTTCGGTTCATTGTTGCCATTGGATTATTGTACATGTTTACGGTCATTGCGGCAAGCATGTTTTCGTAAACGGCGTTGAGTTGGGCCATGTAGCCTGTCATGCGCTCTGTCTCTTGGCAGTAGCGTGTGCTATCGTCCATAGAGTTTTCGTACATGTCGCGTATGGTACGGAGCCCTATGTTGACGCGATCTATGTTGTCTAATTGTGAGCTTATGCTCTTGAGCTGTATTTCGTATATGGTGTTGAGCCCGGATAGATTGCGGTTGAGATCTTCCATCTGTGTGACGTATCCTTGGGAGTGTGTTGTGATGCTGCCGGAGTTATCGCTTATGCTGCGGTATGAGTCTAATAGCACGTTTGATACTTGTGTCAGAGATTCGGTCGCATATTTGAACTGCTCCATCTGGTTTGATATTGAGGAGAGCTGCTCTAAGTAGTTTTGTGTTGCGGAGGTTAACTCTGCCATCTTGGATAGCTGATCGGCTGCTGTGGATAGCTTTTGTATGCTTTGGGAGAGTGATTGTGTGTCTGCCTCGTCTAATTGTATGTCGGAGGGGATTCCTGCTGTGCGTTTTGCATTTTCGGGGGATACGTAGGGGGCGTTAGAGCCAAAGCTAAAGCCACCTCCTCCGATTATTATCGGACCTTGTGTGCCTTCTACTCCTCCTGATCCACTTCCTACGGGTGTGTTCACTGATGTGGTGGCGCCTATTATTACGGAGCCTCCGCCTTGACTGCCTCCGTTAAACTGGGGACGGTCTTCGGGTGCAGATGTTTTGAGTACGGGAAAGACTTCGTCCCATTTGTACTCTTTGGGTGGGTTGTCGAATGCGGTCATTAGGAACATTATTACTTCTATTCCCATACCGAGGGAGAGCATGAAGTTACCACCGGCAAGGTGTAGTATCTTGAATAGGGCTCCGAGTATTACTACTGCTGCACCTATGCTGTATGCAAAGTTGAAGAAGCGTTTCCCTTTTTCGCTGGATACGAATGCGTAGAAGCGAAATCTGTATTCTTTGAATTTTCCTTTGTTCATTTCCGTCTTGTTTGAAAGCCGTTTGTTTTTTGTCTTTTGTTATATTAAATGTCTGGTCGCTTTTTAGTTTTTACGCCCTTTTGCAAATCCAACTTGTGAGCGGACGCAACGGAATCCTATGTATGAGCGTTGTTCGTTCTGGTATTCCCACATGCGAACATCGGAACGGATGAAGTTGGAAACGTCTTTCCATGAGCCTCCTCGAACAATTTTGCGTTTCATGTCGTATGGGTCTTCTTTGGCTGCGTTGTATCGGTAGTCCGGGTTCATGTCGCTTGTGTATTCCATCCCTCCTTCGCTGTATGCCGTTGCTGTCCATTCTGATACGTTACCTGCCATGTCGTATAGTCCAAAGTCGTTGGGCGGATATGTTGCAACGCGGGATGATATGAGGTTTCCGTCTTTGACGTAATTACCTTGCTGTGGCTTGAAGTTGGCATAGAAGCACCCTTTGTCTGCCATTGGGTGCTCTCCTGCCCAAGGAAATTTGTTTTCGTTTTGACCTGTGCGTGCTGCGTATTCCCACTCGGCTTCGGTGGGCAGACGGTAGGGTTCTATGAATGGGGTGCGGGTGGCTGCCAGAAGGTAATCGGTGCGCCAGACGCAAAAAGCGGTTGCTTGTTCCCATGAGACGCCTACTACGGGGTAGTCATTGTATCCGGGATGTGCAAAGTAGAGGCGCATGTAGGGTTCGTTGTATGCGTTGTCAAAATCGTTTATCCATGCTGTTGTGTCGGGGTATATGTTAACGATGTATGTGTTTAGAAAATCAAATTCGCTGCTTAATGTGCGTGTTATTGTCTGGCTTATGATGCGCCCGTCGTCATCAATGAAGGAGGTGTCTTTTGATATTACTATTTCTGCTCCCGGATCGGTTTTTATGTCTGTATTGAGTACGCGACGGGTGGGGTCTAACCGATTGCGCCGTTTTGCGGCTTCAGTGTGGTTATAGACTTGGTAGCGATAGTTCATCTGATTGGGATCGAGCTCTTTTTGACCTGTTATTGGATTGACTCGGTAGATGCTCTCTATTGCGCGCGCTTCGTCTTCTGTGGGGTTTTTCCATGGAATTGCTTTTGTCCAATTAAGATGTGGCTTTATTGGATTGCCAAGGCGGTCTTCTTCTATTTTGAATGTTTCGTTGCCTCCGAAAGCTGGATCGGCCAGACGCTCGCGTATTATGGAGTCTCTTACCCAATATATGAATTGTTTGTATTTGCCGTTGGTTATTTCTGTTTCGTCCATCCAAAAAGCATCTACGGATATTGGATTGTCATTTTTGGGAGTTCCCCACAGTGAGTCTGCTTTGGCACTGCCTACTGAAAATGAGCCACGACCTATCAGAACCATACCGTAAGGGGCGGGTTCGCCCCACGCAGTCCCTTTTACGCCGATAAGTTCTCCTCCGTTTGAGGATGAGGATGATGGCGCGCAGGAGGTTATTACTGCCGCTATTATTGCTATAAAAATCACTCTTTTCATAATCGTCATAGTATACGAATACTTTTATGTTTGTTTTTATTCTTTTTTCCGAAATCTATTTTCATGCTGTACCCTATGAATATCTCGTGACTGCCACTGTTGGCTTTTACTATATCGGACAACGAGTAGTCATAGGCGTATCCTAACATTATGTTTTTCCACTCTCCTCCTATCATAAATATGATGGCATCGTTTAGCCTGTATGATATTCCGCCCCAGATGAATTTATTGTATTTCAGTGTAGCTCCAAACTCTACTTGGGTGGTCTGGAAAGTTGTTTTTACCAACATTGATGGTTGCAACTGATATAACGCATTTTTAAATGGAATATTGCCTCCTGCTATAAAATAATATGAGGGGATGATGTATGTTTCGTATTTGTCATCGAAAGTTATGGTCGGCGATGTAAGGTGGGTGGCTGATATGCCGGCGTAGAAGTACTTGTGTGTGTAGTATATACCTGTGCCTATGTCGAATGCCATGCCTTTGACTTCGTTAGTGGGGATAGCGTCGTCTGTTTTGCTGTGATATTCGCTTTCGGGGATATATACTCCTGTACCATCGAATAACTGGTTTATAAGCCCTAACTGAAGTCCTAATCCTAGTTCTCCTCCTAATAGTTTTATTTTGAATGAGTATTGGAGTGCTAGTGATGTATTTGAATAGAGCCCTATTTTTTCGGTAGAGATTTGCAGCCCTGCGCCGTGTCGTTGTTTGAAGAGTTTGAATGGCATGTCGCCCATTACAAGAAATGTTTTGGGGGCTCCGGGCATTCCTACCCACTGCTGGCGTGTTGCTGCCCGAATGTTGAGCATGGGGGTGCTTCCTGCTGCTGCCGGGTTGTAGTACGCGGGAAGTGCCCAGTATTGGCTTAATTGGGCGTCGTATTGCGCGTGGGCTTGTATGAAGGCTCCGCAGAGTATTAGTGCTGGTATTATTTTATATATCTGCATTATTTATATAACTGAAAAAACGGCGGGAAATTGCGCGGGTTGCATAGAAAATGCTGTATATATGAATTGGATTATTGTTTGCTGTTTTATTGGTCTTGTTTTGTTTTTGCTGTTGCTAAGGTATTTGCTCGTGCTACGGCATCACGGATATTATTATAGATGTTGTCTTTCTTTATATATTCTGTTATGCCACTTGTTTCAAGGGTTTTGTAAACTTCGGGATTTACTCCTGAGAGGATGACATCGATCCCTTCTTTGTGTGAAGTTTTGATGAATATCTTTAAGTTGTGGAGACCGGTGGTGTCAATGAAGGGGACGTTTCGCATCCTGAGAATCCGGACGATTGATTTTTCTCCGAGGATACGCATTTGTTCGTCGAACTTATTTGCTACTCCGAAGAAGAATGGCCCGTCTATTTCGTAAACTTCTACGCCGCTGTTAAGTGTGAGTCGCTCTTGAGTGAGTGTTGTAACTTGGCGCTCTTTGCCTTCTATGTCGAGTTCTTTGCGGAATACGGATACGTGAACGTTCTCTGTTACACGACGGATGAAGAGGATGACGGCCATCAGCATGCCTATCTCTATTGCAATGTTAAGGTCGAATATTACGGTAAGGAGCAGTGTCACCCAAAGGACTGCTACTTCTGCGTTGCGGTTGCTTGATATGGAGCGGATAGTTCTCCACCCACTCATGTTGTAGGCTACTATTATGAGTATTGCGGCTAAGCATGGCATGGGGATGTGTATGGCAAGAGGTGCGAGTAGAAGGAGGATAAGCAGAAGAACAATGGCGTGTATTATTCCGGCGATAGGTGTCTTGCCTCCGCTGTTTATGTTGGTCATTGTACGGGCTATCGCTCCTGTTACGGGGATTCCACCAAATAACGGTGATATGATGTTGGCGGCTCCTTGTGCAATGAGTTCGGTGTTGGAGTTGTGGCGCATTCCGGTTACGCCATCGGCAACGGTTGCGGAGAGTAATGACTCTATGGCTCCTAACATTGCGATAGTGAATGCTGGGGGTAGAAGTGTTTTTATTATGTCCATATTAATGGAGGGCCATTCTGGGGCTTTTATCTCGGATGTGATTGTGAATCGGTCGCCTATCGTTTCTATCCCTGTTATCCCGAATGTGTTGTGTAGTACGTAAACGCCTATTGTAACGAGAACTATCGCTACGAGTGATCCCGGTAGGCGTGGCGCTATTTTGGGCATTGTTGTTATTATTGCCAAGGTGATGATACCTGTCAGTAATGCGGCTGGATTTATGTCGGCTATATGGGTGATGTAGAGTTGCCATTTTGAAAAGAAGTCGGCTGGAAGGTTTTCTATGTTCATTCCTAGGAAGTCTTTGATTTGTGTTGTGAATATGGTGATTGCTATTCCGCCGGTAAATCCTATTACTATTGGGTAGGGGATGAAACGAATTACTGCTCCAAGGCGTAAAAACCCCATAATAAGTAGTATTATGCCGGCCATAGCTGTGGCTATGGCTAATCCTTCGAGGCCGTATGTCTGTATTATGCCGTATACTATTATTATAAATGCTCCGGTGGGACCGCCTATTTGCACGGAGCTACCTCCGAGGAATGATACTATGAAGCCTCCTATTATAGCGGTTATTAACCCTTGTTGTGGTGTTACTCCGGATGCTATCCCGAAGGCTATTGCTAAAGGCATGGCAATGATGCCAACAATAATGCCTGCCATGAGGTCGGAGAAGAATTTCTTTTTGTTATATGTTTGTATGGCTGTAAATAGTGCCGGTTTGAAATCTATCGAATTGAATTTCATTGGAGTTGTTTTTTTTTAAATAGCAATGTTAATAGGATTTGTGGTCCTATTTTTAATTATCAAAGGATGGCTAAATTATTAACCACCCTTTAACAGTACTTTTGTGTGTTATTTTTGTGGCGCTTAAATCTGTTTCATAAATGCACGACGGCGTTTGTGTTGTATCGGATTGAAGTATTGCCACTGTTGGTGTATTTTGTTGTTGTCTTCGAGTTCCGGATTTGTCTCTACCATTTTATATCCGCGACGGGAGAATGATTCAAATATTTTTTCGAAAAATAGAGCGTTGACTCCTTTGTTTTGATAATCAGGTCGTACGGCTATAAGTAGTAGGTCTGCAATGTCATTTTTTGCTTTAAGGGCTTTCAGGAGGTGAAACCATCCGAATGGGAATATTTTTCCTTTTGCTTTTTGTAGTGCTTTGGCAAGTGATGGAATTGCTATCCCAACACCTATTACTTCGTGTTGGTCATTTTCCACTACTGCAACTTCGTCATTATGTAACATCGGAAGGTACATTTTTACATAGTGGTCTATTTGTCGCTTGGTAAGGGTGGAGTAACCGTAGAGCTCTGAGTAGGACTCGTTTATAAGTTGGAATAACTGTTGTCCGTATCGTTTTGCTAAGATGTGTATGCTTTTGCACTCTACAATATTAAGATTGTAACGTTCTTTTACTATTTTAGCTATTCTAATATGTTTTTCGGGTAGGGCATCTGGTACTGGAATTTTGAATTCTACCCAATCTTTTTCTTTTTTGTATCCTAAACGGGTGAAGTGGTCTTCATAATAGGGGTAGTTATATATGGTCTCCATAGTGCCTAATTGGTCGAATCCTTCGATGAGGCATCCCTCGGGATCCATATCTGAAAATCCTAGCGGTCCGACGACTTCGTTCATGCCGTTGCGAGATGCCCAATTTTCTATCCACTCCATGAGGGCATTGCTTACTTCAAAGTCGTCAACGAAGTCTACCCATCCGAAACGGGCTATTTTTCTTCCTGTTTTTTTGTTTACGGTATTGTTTATGATACCTGTTATTCTCCCAACTGGGTGCCCTTTTTTGTACGCCATTAGGCTTATGGACTCGCAAAAGTCGTAAGCTGGATTTTTAAGGGGGTCTAATGTGGATATTTCGTCTAATACCAGAGGTGGAATTGCGTATGGGCAATCTTTATATAGATTTATCCTGAAATGCACATAGTTCTTGAACTCATTTCTGGTTGAAATGACTTTGATATTTACGGACATCTTCTTCGGTTTGTTTTGTTTGTTATTTTATGATTTGGTTATTTCCCCGAATGGTTTTTATTTATGGCAAATTGTCTGTAAAGGCTTGACGCACAAGTCTTCATGCTTTTATTCGTAGTTTTGTAAAGACAATATAGATTTTGCATCGGGTGAATAAATAATATTAATTTGTCTGTATTGCTTGTAAATACAAGCTACTTTTAGTTATGCTAATTTTTACAAAGATAGTATCGTGGGCGTTAAAAAGTGATATATACCATGTTAAAATTGTAAAGCAAGATGATTTTTATGCTATTGACGAAAAATTTCCTTAATCGAATGTATGTTTTGTAAAAAATATATTACCTTTGTGCTGGTTAAAAAATAAGCAAGATTTTAATAGAGATAAATAACAATTTAATCAACAAACAGATGGCAACATTAGATTTAAGCAAGTATGGGATAACCGGTGTGAAGGAGGTCTTTCACAACCCGTCTTTCGACAAACTTTTTGAAGAGGAGACAAAACTGGGTCTTGAGGGCTTTGAAAAAGGTCAGGTAACTGAACTTGGTGCTGTAAACGTTATGACGGGTGTTTATACAGGACGTTCGCCTAAAGATAAATTTTTCGTAAAGGATAAAACCAGCGAGAATACAGTATGGTGGACTTCTGATGAGTATAAGAATGACAATAAACCTGTTTCTGAGAATACATGGAAAGTTGTTAAGGACCTTGCTACGAAGGAGCTATCAGACAAAAAACTGTTTGTCGTAGATGCTTTCTGCGGTGCTAATGAGAATTCTCGTCTGAAACTTCGCTTCATTATGGAGGTTGCATGGCAGGCACATTTTGTTACTAATATGTTCATCCGTCCTACGGCTGAGGAGTTGGCTAACTTTGGAGAGCCTGATTTCATTATTATGAACGCTTCCAAATCTAAAGTTGATAATTTTAAAGAACTTGGTCTTAACTCTGAAACGGCTGTGGTATTTAACCTTACTGAGAAGATTCAGGTTATCCTCAATTCATGGTATGGCGGTGAGATGAAGAAGGGTATGTTCTCTTATATGAATTACTTGCTTCCTCTTCGTGGTATTGCTTCTATGCACTGTTCAGCAAATACTGATCTTAATGGTAAGAATACTGCTATATTCTTCGGCTTGTCAGGTACGGGAAAAACAACCTTGTCGACTGACCCGAAACGTCTGCTTATCGGTGATGATGAGCACGGCTGGGATAATGATGGCGTGTTTAACTTTGAGGGTGGTTGCTATGCAAAGGTTATAAATCTTTCAAAAGAGGCTGAGCCTGATATCTATAAAGCTATACGTCGTGATGCTCTTCTTGAGAATGTAACGGTTGATAAGGATGGCAAAATTGATTTCAATGATAAGAGTGTTACTGAGAACACCCGTGTGTCTTATCCTATTGATCATATCGTGAATATTGTAAAACCCATATCTAAAGGACCGGCTGCACAGCAGGTTATATTCCTCTCGGCTGACGCATTCGGCGTATTGCCTCCGGTATCGATACTTACTCCGGAACAGACAAAATATTATTTCCTTTCTGGGTTTACTGCTAAATTAGCTGGTACGGAGCGTGGTATTACTGAACCTACCCCTACTTTCTCTGCTTGTTTTGGTGCTGCATTTCTTTCATTGCACCCGACAAAGTATGCTGAGGAGTTAGTTAAGAAGATGGAGAAATCAGGCGCAAAGGCATATCTTGTGAATACTGGATGGAATGGTACCGGTAAACGTATTTCAATTAAGGATACTCGCGGTATTATAGATGCTATACTTGACGGTTCGATAGACAAGGTTGCAACTAAAAAAATCCCGTTCTTTAACTTTGAAGTTCCGGTTGCATTGCCGGGTGTTGATACTAATATTCTTGATCCGCGCAACACATATGCCAAACCTGAAGAGTGGGATGTAAAGGCTAAGGATCTTTCTGAACGTTTCATAAAGAACTTCTCTAAGTTTACTGGGAATGAAGCTGGTAAGGCTCTTGTTACTGCCGGTCCGAAACTTTAATAGAGACTCTGCATAATATTGCATTTGACAAATAGAGAGGTGGACGGGATTTCCTGTTCACCTCTCTGTTTTTAATGTAGTTTTGGTAATTGTTATTGTAATCTGTCTAATTTTATTAATGGATTAGACTGCCTTGAAAAGATATTTTGTATCTTTGCTTCAGATAAATTAAGACTAGGATAGACGGCACTTAAACATAACCTAAATAAATTTGGCTTATGTATTTGGGTTGTGTTATCTTTGCTGTAAGTTGTCTGCCTTTAGATGACGGGTTTAGTTAAGTGACCATGTGTTGTTTTAGGTGATACTCGTTTTATGGTTAGTTTCAGAAAAATTGATTAAAATGAAAATAACTTTGTTGCAGACTGATATCGTGTGGTGTTCGCCAGAGGATAATGTCAGAATAGCGGAAGAGATGATCGGTAGTGCACCGAAAAGTGATCTTTATGTCTTTCCGGAGATGTTTACAACCGGATTTTGTATGTCGCCTTCGGAGATTGCCGAACCTGACGGCGGATTTGGGTTTGGATGGATGAAACGGACGGCTCTTGCTACCGGAAGTGCCATAGCTGGCAGTATTGCTGTTGTGGATGATGGTAAGTATTACAATCGGTTGTATTTCTTTTATCCCGATGGTACTTTTATAAAGTATGATAAGTTTCATCTATTCTCTTATAGTGGGGAAGATAAATTGTATACACATGGAATAGAACGTATTATAATAGAGTATATGGGGATTAGGATATTGCCTATAATCTGTTATGATTTGCGCTTTCCGGTTTTTATTCGCAATAGAGGCGATTATGATATGATACTGTGTGTTGCTAATTGGCCTTGTGTGCGTCGTGATCCATGGCGTGTTCTGACTGTGGCGCGTGCGATTGAGAACCAGTGTTATGTTGCTGCCGTTAATAGGGCTGGGAGTGATATGTGGGGCGAATATTCTGGTGATACACAATTGATTGACCCTTGTGGAAAGGGTGTGGTTGAATGTGAGAAGTATGTTGCCGGTCATGTAACAGGTGATATTGATATGGTTATGTTGGAAAATTTCCGAAAAAAATTCCCGGTACTTTATGATGCCGATGACTTTATATTGAAACAGAGAGATGGAAAATAATGATATGAAACTACTTCTGCTTGGTGATCAGGCTATTGCTTTGGGTGCGATAAATGCCGGGCTTTCCGGTGTTTATGCATATCCCGGAACACCCTCTACTGAGATAACGGAGTATATACAGGAGTATCCGCTGGCTAAAGTGCGTGGGATACATTCAAAATGGTGTACGAACGAAAAAACTGCCATGGAGGCTGCTCTTGGTATGTCTTATGCGGGAAAGAGGGCTTTGGTCTGCATGAAACATGTGGGACTGAATGTGGCGGCAGACGCATTTGTTAACTCTGCTATAACGGGGGTTAATGGTGGAATTGTTGTGTTGGTTGCTGATGATCCTTCGATGCATTCGTCACAGAATGAACAGGATACTCGCTTTTACGGTAAGTTTGCACTTGTCCCGCTTTTTGAGCCGTCATCGCAGCAGGAGGCTTATGATATGATGAGCGATGCTTATGAGTTATCAGAGCGTGTGGGTTTGCCTGTACTTGTACGTATGGTGACTCGTTTGGCGCATTCGCGTGCTGTGGTTAAGGTTGGTGAGGCTGTAATGGAGAATGTTTTGAACCTGCCTGTAAATAGTGCGGATTGGGTCTTGTTGCCTGTAAATGCGCGCCGTCGTTATGATGGACTTATAGCAATGCAGGCGGAATTGAACAAGTTATCTGAAGATTCTAAATATAACAACCTTATAATAAGAGGTAATGGTAACAGGGGTGTTGTAGTATGTGGCATAGGTTATAATTATGTGATGGAGAATTGCGATGATTGTAATGATATGAATATACTTAAAATATCGCAATATCCTTTGCCTAAGAATGCTGTTAACAGGTTGGCGGAGAACTCTTCAGAGCTCCTGATAGTTGAGGATGGTCAGCCATTTGTTGAGGAGCAAATACGTGGCGTTATCCCTTCGGGGGTTGTTGTTAAAGGTCGTTTAAGTGGTGAATTACCGCGAGCCGGAGAGCTTACTCCTGATAATGTAAGGGTGGCAATGTCGTTGCCATTGCGTGAGGGTATTGCAAAACCGCAGATTGTTACTCCGCGTCCGCCGGCTTTGTGTCAAGGATGTGGACATAGGGATGTTTACGAGATTCTTAATTGCGTTATAAAGGAGTATCCTAATGCTAGGGTATTTAGTGATATAGGGTGTTATACGCTTGGGGCATTGCCTCCTCTTAGAGCCATAGATAGTTGTGTGGATATGGGGGCATCAATAACGATGGCTAAGGGTGCTGCTGACGCGGGGCTACGCCATGCTGTTGCTGTAATAGGAGACTCTACTTTTACTCATTCTGGGATGACAGGATTGTTGGATGCGGTCAATGGAAATTCGCCGATAACGGTGATAATTTCAGATAACCTTACTACGGCTATGACTGGTGGGCAGGATTCTTCCGGAACTAACCGTCTTGAGGCTATTTGCTTGGGATTGGGTGTTATGAAGGAGCATCTGAGAATGGTTGTTCCATTGCCTCAAAATCACGATGATATTGCAAAAGTGATAAGGGAGGAGATGGATTATAATGGCGTTTCGGTAATAATACCTTGCCGCGAATGTATTCAGACACTGAGTCGTAAGGCAAAGAAACAAAAAGTCTGAAAGAGGCCTTGTTTTACTTAAATAGGCTCTTTTGGAAATAAATTAATCGTATGAAAACAGATATTGTGCTTTCGGGTGTGGGTGGACAAGGAATTTTGTCTATTGCTACAATTATAGGTGATGCTGCTCTTTGTGAAGGTTTACTGATAAAACAGGCGGAGGTGCACGGAATGAGCCAGAGGGGTGGTGACGTGCAGTCGAATCTGAGAATATCGTCTAAACCTATAAATTCGGATCTGATACCATTGGCATCTGCTGATGCTATAATATCGCTGGAACCGATGGAGGCGTTGCGTTATTTGCCGTATCTTGCACCTGAGGGGTGGGTTATAACGTCGTCAAAACCGGTTATTAATATTCCTAATTATCCTGATATTGTAGATATTGAAGCTGAGCTTGCAAAGTTGAAGAATGTTGTTATGTTTGATATTGATGTTCTTGCAAAGGAGAATAACATGGCTAAATCGGGCAATGTTATTCTTTTAGGTGGAGCTGTGGATGCAATTGGGATACCGTATAATGTGATAGAGAATAGTGTCCGCCGTATATTTGCGCCTAAAGGAGATGCTGTGATTGAACAAAATGTAAGGGCGCTTCGTCTCGGTTATGAGGCAAAAAAAGAGTGTAAAAATGCCTGATCACAGAATATTTTCTGAAAAGTTTGTTGCCGAAGTGGCGAAAGAGCTTAAGATTGCTGATTTGCAAACGTCTACGATAGGCGAAGTGTTGTTATTGTCTTCTGAACTTGAGCGGCGGACGGGGATTCCGTTTATCCGTATGGATCAGGGATCGCCCGGATTGCCGGCGTGTGAAGTTGGGCTTCAGGCTGAAAAAGATGCTTTGGATAGTGGTGTTGCATCGCAATATCCTCCGGCTGCTGGGATTGATGTCTTGAGGAAAGAAGTCTCCCGTTTTGTTAAGGCGTTTATTGATATTGATGTTCCTCCTCGTTGTTGTGTTGCTACAACAGGTTCTGTGGCTGGATCTTTTGGATCGTTTATTGCTGTTACTCAGTGTAATCCAGAAAAGAATAAGGTGCTTTTTATTGATCCCGGATTTCCGATACAACGGTCGCAACTTAATATTCTTGGAATAGATTATTTACAGGTTGATATTTATGGCTTTCGCGGGGAGGCATTGCGTGATAAATTGGAGTCTTTTTTGATGCGTGGCGATATTGCTGCGATTATATATTCTAACCCTAATAATCCGGCATGGATATGCCTTGAGGAATCTGAACTTAAAATAATAGGTGAACTTGCAACAAAGCATGATGTAATAGTGCTTGAAGATTTGGCATATTTCGGTATGGATTTTCGCCATTATTTAGGTAAACCGTGGGAGCCTCCATATGTTCCGACTGTTGGACGTTATACGGATAATTATATATTAATGCTCTCTTCATCGAAGATATTCAGTTATGCAGGACAGCGTATGGCTGTGGCATGTGTTTCGGAGAGATTGTATGACAGGTCTTTTCCCGGTTTTGTTACACGCTATGGTGGAACGGGGCTTTTTGGGGTTACATTTACGGCATCAATAATGTATATGATAACATCTGGGGTTACACATACTACTCAGTACGGTTATACCGAAATGTTGCGTGCAGCAACTGATGGTAGATTTGATTTTGTTAAGGAGACGAGCGAATATGCCCGTCGCGCAAACAGGATGAAGAAGATATTTACTGATAATGGTTTTAATATAGTGTATGACCGTGATGTTACTCAGAATGTTGGAGATGGATTTTTCTTTACGATTGGGTATGAGGGTATGAGTAGCGGTGAGTTATTAAAGGAGTTGCTTTATTACGGAGTTAGCTCTATTTCTCTTGCTACTACCGGCAGTGATGAACAGGGGGTACGAGCTTGTTCATCGCGAATGCGTGAGGTTTTATATCCTATACTTGAGGAGAGAATGCAAAATTTTAATATAGACCATAGCTAGGAGGTCGTAAAATTTCCTGTTTGTGAGAAAATGAATTGATGCGCGTTATCTGTTTTACGTTTAATAGTTTAGATAAATAGGTACTAAAAATAAAAGGAGATGATTTGGAATAAGACAAAAGAGTCTATGGGGCGTGATGAGATGCGGGAACTTCAGGGAGCACGCTTGCGAAAACTGATTGACCGCGTTTATCATAATGTCCCGTTTTATCGCGAAAAGATGCAACTGTTAGGGATGATTCCAGACGACATACAAACGATTGATGATATAAAGCTGCTGCCGTTTACCACAAAGCAAGATTTACGTGATAATTATCCGTTCGGGCTTATGGCTGTACCTCAGTCAGATATTGTCCGCATACATGCATCTTCGGGAACGACGGGGAATCCTACTGTTGTTGGTTATACGCGTCGCGACCTTGCGGTATGGCAGGAGGCCGTTGCACGTTGTCTCACGGCATTCGGTGGTACGCGTAACGATATTTTTTCTGTTGCTTATGGTTATGGTTTGTTTACCGGTGGGTTGGGGCTTCATTATGGAGTTGAACATCTTGGGGCGGCAGTTGTCCCTATGTCGAGCGGTAATACAGATAAACATATACATCTTATTCGTGATCTTGGTATTACGGGGATCGCTTGTACTCCGTCTTATGTGTTACATCTTGCCGAGACAATGGCAAAGCAGGGGATAACAAAGGAGAGTATAAAGTTGAGGATAGGCGTCTTTGGTGGTGAGCCGTGGACAGAGAATATGCGCCGGAGTATTGAGGAGAAACTTAATATTAATGCGTATAACATATATGGATTGAGTGAAATAACAGGTCCGGGGGTGTCGCACGAGTGCCAATGTAAGAATGGATCGCATATAATTGAGGATCACTTTTTCCCGGAAATAATTGATTCTGTAACTTGTGCTAATCTTTCTGAAGGGGAGCAGGGTGAACTTGTTTTTACAACTCTTACTAAGGAGGGTATGCCACTTATCAGATATAGGACTAAGGATCTTTGTTCGCTTATTTATAAACCTTGCGACTGCGGAAGGACAAGTGTCAGGATGTCGCGTATTGTGGGGCGTTGCGATGATATGTTGATTATACGTGGAATAAATGTATTTCCGTCGCAGGTGGAGAGTGTAATATTGCAGTTTCCTGAGTTTGAACCACAGTATATGTTGGTTGTTACGAGGGATAATAATCGTGATAATCTTGAGGTCCAGGTGGAGTTGCGTGAGGAGTTTTATTCTGACGAAATAAACAAGATGGTTGCTATGCGTAGTAAACTTGCGCGTCAGTTGCAGAGTGTTCTTGGAATTTCGGCTGAGGTTAAGATTGTGGAGCCGAATACGCTTGAACGTAGTGTAGGCAAATCGAAAAGAGTAATTGATAGACGTGTTCTGGAATAATAAAATTATACTGATATGAAGGTTAAACAATTGTCTATATTTCTGGAGAACAAAACGGGGAGAATTAACGAGGTGGCAAAGACTCTTGGTAAAAATGGGGTGAATATGATTGCTTTCAGTCTTGCTGAAAGTACTGATTTTGGAATATTGAGGCTTCTTGTTTCGGATACGGTGCTTGCAGTTAAGGTGTTGAAAGATGCGCACTTTGCTGTTAAGGAGTCGGATGTTGTCCGCCTTGTGTGTCCTAATGAACCGGGTTCGCTTGCTGGAATTTTGGATTCTCTTTCGGCTGAGAATATTTTTATTGAGTATATGTATGCTTTTGCGTGCGGTGATGCGGCTAATATAGTGATACGACCTACTGATATGGATCGCTGTATTGAGGTGCTTGGGCGAAAGGGATAGGTTTATTATGCCTTAAGATTATCATAACTTTCCTATTTTCTTTTATGATAAATATTAAAAAGGTTAGTCTAACTGTTATAAAGTTAGTCTAACCTTTTTTTTGTCAATAGCTATTTTGTTATATTACAATATTGATTAGTTTGCCGGGGACTACTATAACCTTTTTTGGTGTTTTGCCGTCTAACCATTTTGTGGATGCTGGATCTGCCAATACGGTTTTTTCTATCTCTTTGCTATCTGTTTCTGCTGGGAATTCTATGTTAAAGCGCACTTTTCCGTTGAAAGAGACAGCGTAGTTGATGTTGCTCTCTTTTGTGTGTTCTGGATTATATTGGGGCCACGTTGCATCACAGACGGATGGTTGGAAGCCTAGTATACTCCAGAGTTCTTCGCTTATATGTGGGGCAAATGGAGCGAGCAGTATTATTATCTCTTTTAATATGGCTCTCTTGTGACATTTGATTGATGTAAGTTCGTTGATACATATCATAAACGCACTTACTGATGTGTTGAATGAGAAGGTCTCTATGTCGCTGCCTACTTTGCGGATGAGTTTATGTAAGGATTTTAACTCTTCTTTTGTGGGCTCGTGATCGGTTAAGGCTAATGTATCTTTGTCATAGAAGAGATTCCACAGTTTTTTTAGGAAGCGGTGTACTCCGTCAATGCCGTTGGTGTCCCATGGCTTGCTCTGTTCAATAGGTCCGAGGAACATCTCGTACAGACGGAGCGTGTCGGCTCCGTAACGCTCTACTATATCGTCAGGGTTTACGACGTTGTACATTGATTTGGACATCTTTTCTACTGTGTATCCGCAGATATATTCTCCGTTTTCAAGGATGAATTCGGCATTTTTGTAATCGGGACTCCATTGGCGAAAGGCTTCTATGTCGAGGTGGTCGTTGTTTACGATGTTGACATCTACGTGTATTTCAGTGGTGTCGTACTCTGCTTTAAGATTGTATGATACAAATTTGTTTGTATCTTTTATGCGGTAAACAAAGTTTGACCTTCCTTGTATCATTCCCTGATTTACGAGCTTTTTGAATGGTTCGTCTTCGCAGACTATCCCGAGATCGTATAGAAATTTATTCCAAAAACGGCTGTATATCAAGTGTCCGGTAGCGTGCTCTGTCCCTCCTATATAGAGGTCGACGTTGCGCCAATAGTCGTTTGCTTGATGTGATACGAGTGTGTCTGGGTTGTTGGGGTCCATGTATCGAAGATAGTATGCTGAAGAGCCGGCAAACCCCGGCATTGTACAAAGTTCTAATGGATAGTGCTCTGCTGTCTCCCAGTTTTTTGCTCGTCCTAATGGTGGTTCTCCGTTATTGGTAGGTAGGTATTTATCTACTTCGGGGAGATGTAGTGGTAGTTTTTCATCGGGTAGCATATATGGAATTCCTTCTTTGTAATATACCGGGAAGGGTTCACCCCAATAACGTTGGCGGCTGAAAATGGCATCGCGCAAGCGATAGTTTGTTTTTACACGACCTATCTGTTTCTCTTTTATGAAATCTTTTGTGCGTGCAATTGCTTCTTTTACAGAGAGTCCGTTGAGGTTAAGCCCGTTTCCTTGGGAGTTGATCATTGTCCCTTCTTTGGCATCGAAACTTTCTTGAGATATGTCGCACCCTTGTATAAGGGGGATTATGGGAAGGTTGAAAACTTTTGCAAAGGCGTAGTCGCGGCTGTCGTGTGCGGGGACTGCCATTATTGCTCCTGTTCCGTAGCCTGAAAGTACGTAGTCGCTTATATATATTGGTATCTTTTTGTTGTTAAGTGGATTTATGGCGTATGCTCCTGTAAAGACTCCTGAGACTGTACGGTCCATAATTCTTTCGCGCTCTGTGCGGTGTTTTATGCTTTCTATATATTTGTTTACAGCCTCTTTTTGCTTTGGGATTACTACTTGGTTGACGTAATCACTCTCTGGTGCAAGTACCATGAATGTTACTCCAAATATTGTGTCGGCTCGTGTTGTGAATATGGTGAATACAACGTCTGAATCGGCAACGTTAAACTGCATTTCGGCTCCTTGGCTGCGTCCTATCCAGTTTCTTTGTGTCTCTTTGAGTGAATCGCTCCAATCTATTTTTTCGAGTCCTGCAAGAAGTCTTTGTGCGTAGGCTGAGACTCTCAGACACCATTGTCTCATGATTTTCTGTTCTACGGGGAATCCGCCACGGATTGAAACTCCTTCGCTGACTTCGTCATTGGCGAGGACGGTCCCTAATTTTGGACACCAGTTGACCATTGTGTCGCCAAGGTATGCGATGCGGTAGTTCAGCAGCGTTTTTTGCTGCTCTTTTTCGCTCATGGCGTTCCATTCTGTGGCAGTAAAGGTGAGTTCTTCGCTTGCTGTGGCACTGATTCCGCAGGTCCCGTCTTTCTCGAAGTGAGAAATGAGGGATGTTATGGGGAGGGCTTTGTCTGCTTTTGTATCGTAGTAAGTGTTGAACATCTGTCCAAAAGCCCATTGTGTCCATCGGTAATAGTCGGGGTTGCAGGTGCGCACTTCGCGACTCCAATCAAATGAGAACCCTATCTTGTCTAATTGGCTGCGATAGCGCTCTATGTTTTTCTGGGTAGTTACGGATGGGTGCTGGCCTGTCTGTATTGCATATTGCTCGGCAGGGAGACCATAGGCATCGTATCCCATAGGGTGGAGTACGTTAAAACCTTTTAGCCGTTTGTACCGTGCAAATATATCGGATGCTATATATCCGAGCGGATGCCCTACGTGAAGCCCTGCTCCTGAGGGGTAAGGAAACATGTCGAGAACGTAATATTTTTGTTTTGATGGGTCTTCTTTTACTTTGTAAGTATCGTTTTCTTGCCAGTATTTTTGCCACTGTTTTTCTATCTCTCTGAAATTATATTCCATTGTGTTTATTGATTTTTTGTAAGGATTTTATTTAAACAGTCTCTTTTTATATTTGGGTTGTTTAATATTTGAGTTTGGTGGTTGGACGATTGGTGTAAATAGGGTTGTTCTCTTTGTCTTTTATGTCGGCTTCTGAATCGTTTTTATGGTCAACGGGCTTGTTTTTTGTTATTGCTCTGGGCTTTTGCTGGTTTACCGGTGTGGCGAATACGTCCCATGTCTGCTCAACGTCCCAATTTGGTTTTAACTCTATTGTTTTTGGGTAATAATATACTCTTTCGGGTTGTTTTTGTTCGTTGTACTTGCCGGTTGTGAATACTCGTTTATTTTCTTTGTCTATTGTCAGTCTTGCGTAGTATGTTCCGGGACGTACGTAGACAAATTCGGCTCCGCCATCATGAATAGTTGCAAATCGTACCGGCTTGTCGCTTTTGTCTAATAATTCTACGAATGCTCCGCTTGTTATTCCTACTGTTTCTATGTATAGATTGGAATATTCTTCGCTCTTTCTGATTCGTATTTTTTCTTCTATTCCTGTTATATTATCGCCGTATATGCTGGTTGCACCTAATGAGTCTATTGTGAATTTATATTCTTTTGCGCAACTCCATTTGTATTTGAGTATGTATGTGCGTGGTGATAGGGTGTCTGGTGTGAATGTGAAGTCTTTTTCGTCAACCCAGATGCTGTCCTTTTTTTCTTGTAGTTTTACGGCATAGCGTTTAAGCCTTGCTACGGGCTCGCTAAATACTAATGTGGGTGTGGAGTAGACTTCCATAGGGTTTCCTATCTTGGGAGTGATTGTCATGTACTTTACTTGTATGCTGTCGATCTCTTTTTTGCTCTTTTTGGGGACTTTGGGCGCGCGAAAAACGAAGGAGAGGGTATCGTTATGTTGTACTGTGTTTAGAAGTGAATCTGTAATATTGTATTCGGCTGCGAATTTAAGTGTGTCTTTGTTGTAGATGAGTGAATCTTTTATCCAATAGGTGAGGGTGTCGTTTTTGATGGAACGTTCTAAGATGTTCCAGTCTTCAGTGGTGGGTGTGAAGTTAAGTGGTTTTAGTACCGGTAACTTGTCTGACCGGGTGGCAAAGGTTATTGTAAATCTGTTGCGGTAGGTACGGTCTATTTTACTGAGGTATTGAGGTTTGTACCCTTCGCTGAATGAGAGTAATATTAGTGTGTCGGGAGTGTAATGCAGCTGTTTTTTTATTGTAATAGAATCTTTTTTAGTGATGGCTGTTTTTATGGTATCGCTTATGCTTTCTTCGGTAACTGACGGGGTTATTATTTGTGGATAGAAGGCTATCTCTTCTGATGGGTTGTTGAATGTGTAGTTCCTATCGGCATCTTTTAACCCGAATATTCGGTAGTTGCCGCGGGCGAGATTGCGTATTGTGAATTTCCCGTATGCATCGCTGCGAGAGATCCGTCTGAAAGGGATTGTGGTGAATGCTGAGTCTTCGAGGTTGGTGTGTACGCCGATTATCATGCCGGTTAAGGGTTCGAGGTTTTCGGCATTGAGAATTGTGCCGGATATTTGCATTGAGTCAATGCTTGATCCGGTTGAGAATGCAAGTGAAAAGCCATTGAGGATATTGCCTTCGTTGTTGTCTTTTATTGCATCACTGAAGTCTATTGCGTAGGTGGTATTAGGGAGAAGGGAGTCTTCGAGTTCGATGTATATTTTTTTTCCTGTGGCCTTTATCTTTGGCATTTCGTTTTGTGGCGGTGATATTACTACTTTTTCGGAGGCGTTGTCTAATTGTATTATTTCGTCGAACTCAATCTCTATTTTATTGCTTTTTACTTCGGTCTGATTGTTTGCCGGAATACTTTTTTTGCAGACGGGAGGATTGAAATCTCGAGGACCTCCATTTGGTGTTCCGATGCTGGCGCATGATGCTATTACAGACAGTATTGCTGTCAGAATAACTGCGTGTATAAGAAAAAGTAGTGAGTTTTTTCCCTGCATTATAATGGTTTGTAGTTTTAAGAGGGTGTAAAGTTAAGAATAAAGTACGGTTTTTGACGAGACTTTTTGTAAATAAAGCAGGATGTTAATCTCTTATCGCATTTTATGCCTCTTATTTTATTGTTGTAAAAGAAAAAAAGTCTATCTTTGCGCGATATTGGAAAAACGGTTTTTATGCCTTATTTCCCAAGTATTTTTGCAACGCCGAGGAGTGGTGTTGTTTTGTATTAAGGGGTGGAAGGTGATTGTTTTCCATTTACCTTAAGATAGTCTGATAGGAAACTAAAACATAATATAAAATGCAAAACAAAGGATTTATTAGAGTTTTTGCTGTGCTATTGACGTTGGTGTGTCTTTTTTATCTATCGTTTTCGATAGTTACCACACGTTACAGTAAAAAAGCGGAGGAATTTTCTGGAGGCAATGCACTGAAAAGTAGACAGTATCTTGACTCTCTCTCAAGTGAGAAGGTTTATCTTTGGTATACGTTGAAGCAGTGCCGTGAGATGGAAGTTGGTCTTGGTCTCGACCTTAAAGGGGGTATGAATGTAACTTTGCAGGTGTCTGTTGAGGATGTTCTTAGATCTCTTGCGGATAACAACCCTGATGTTAATTTTAATAAAGCTCTCGGGAATGCCGCAGCTAATCAGGCTGATAATAACGATTTTCTTGCTACATTTGTAAATGAGTATAAGAAGATTGATCCGAATATTCAGCTAGCCTCTATATTTAGTACTTATAAGTTGAAGGATAAGATTCCGCCTACGGCATCAAATTCTCAGGTTATTTCTGTTCTTAATGGTGAGATAAGTAGTGCGGTGGATAATACATTTAATGTGTTGCGTACGCGTATTGACCGCTTTGGGGTGGTTGCACCAAACTTGCAGCGCCTTGAGAAGACGGGACGTATATTGGTTGAACTTCCGGGTGTAAAAGAGCCTGAACGTGTACGTAAATTGCTTCAGGGTAGTGCTAATCTTGAATTCTGGGAAACATATAATCTAAATGAGATATTTTCGCAGTTGTCTGCGGCTAATGAGATGTTGGGTCGTATGGGGGCTGAGGATTCTGTGAAGGTTGTTGCTGATACTGCCGCTGTTGCGGTTACTGAAAAGGTAGACAGCTCTGCTGTTGCCAATGATGTGCTTAAGGGGTTGCAGGATAGTCTTAAGTCTGCTGCTGCCGCAGGTACTGATAAGACTAATTCTAATGTACAAATGGCCCAACAGCGTAAGCTAAATCCGCTATTTTCGCGTCTTATGCCAAATGTTGGTCAGAATGGCGCCGTTGGAAGTGGTCCTGGTGTGGGTGTTGCTAATATAAGTGATACGGCTGAGGTTAACAAGATGCTTGCTATGCCTCAGATTCGTGAGATGCTTCCTGCAAATGTTGTATTTAAATGGTCGGTAAAGGCTATTGATGAAAAAAATAAATTTTACCAGTTAGTTGCCCTTAAGGCTACTAATGGTGGTCGTCCGCCATTAGAGGGTGATGTGATTACTGATGCTAAGGATGATTTTGATCGTACTACAAATCAGGCGGTAGTGAGCATGAGTATGAATACTGAGGGTGCTAAGATATGGGCGCAACTGACTCGTGAAAATATTGGTCGTTGTGTTGCTATTGTGCTTGATGAGCAGGTGTATTCTTTCCCTGTTGTAAATACTGAAATTACAGGTGGAAACTCGCAGATATCAGGAAACTTCTCTCCCGAGGAGGCGAAGGACCTTTCTAATGTGCTTAAATCTGGAAAGATGGCGGCTTCGGTGAAGATTGTTCAAGAGGATGTTATTGGACCGTCTCTTGGGAATGAGGCTATACGTAGTGGTATTGTGTCGTTTATATTTGCGATTGTACTGCTTATGATTTTTATGATATCGGTTTATGGCGTGGTTCCTGGTTTGGTGGCAAACAGTGCACTTATTCTTAACTTGTTCTTTACTATGGGTGTGCTTGCTTCTTTTCAGGCGGTACTTACCTTGTCTGGAATTGCGGGTTTGGTGCTGTCGCTTGGGATAGCTGTGGATGCTAACGTTCTTATATATGAGAGGACAAAAGAGGAGTTGCGTGCTGGTAAGAACTTGCAGGCTGCTGTTACGGATGGTTACAAAAATGCGTTTTCTGCTATTTTTGACTCTAATATTACTTCAATTATAACGGGTGTCATATTGTTTATATTTGGGACTGGACCGATAAAGGGTTTTGCAACTACTCTTATTATCGGTATAATAATGTCGTTCTTTACGGCTGTCTTTCTTACCCGTTTGTTCTATGAAAAGGGTTTGGCTAAAAACTGGTTCTCGAACTTGACTTTTACTACAAAACCTTTTAAGAACTTTATGACTAATCCATCTATAAACTTTCTTGGATTGCGTAAGATTGCTTATATTATATCGGGGGCGATAATATTGATTGGGATCGCTTCGTTTGCAACGAAGGGTCTTGAGAAGGGTATTGATTTTTCGGGTGGACGTAACTACGTAATTAGATTTGATGCGCCTATAAATACACAGGAACTTGGCGATTTGCTTCGCCCGCATTTTGATAATGCCGCAGTTTCTGTTATTACTATTGGTGGTGATAATCAGGTAAGGGTATCTACAAATTACCGTATTAAGGATGCCGATGAGTCGATAGATAATGAGATAATAGGTAAACTTTATACTGGTTTGCAGAGTAAATTAGGCGGGAAATCGCTTGATAAGTTTAGCGTAGAGAATATTCAGAGCGTGCAGAAGGTTGGACCGAGTATTGCTGAGGATATTACCCGTGGGGCTATCTGGGCTGTCGTTCTGTCACTTATAGCTATTGCATTGTATATATTGCTGCGTTTTCGTGATTTGGCCTTTAGTGTCGGAACTTTAGTTGCGCTATCGCTTGATACAATTGTGATAATAGCTTTCTACTCGTTGTTCTACGGTTTGTTGCCGTTCTCAATGGAGATAGATCAGTCGTTTATTGCTGCAATTCTTACGGTGATAGGTTATTCGGTTAATGATAAGGTGGTTGTTTTTGATCGTGTGCGTGAAATTAATCATCTGTATCCTAAGCGTAAAAAGTATCTTATTATAAACGATGCTCTTAATAGTACTCTTTCGAGGACGGTAAATACTTCGTTATCTACGTTTATTGTGTTGGTTTGTATATTTATTCTTGGAGGTGACACTATACGTAGTTTTACTTTTGCAATGTTGATGGGAGTGGTTGTGGGTACTTTATCAACCCTGTTTGCTGCTGTGCCTATTGCATTTGAAATGCTTAACCGTAAGGAACGTAAGGAGCTCATAACATTGGAGGCTTCGAAGAAATAATATATTATTATATTTAAATGGGCGTATGTGCTATTGTTGCGCGTACGCCCATTTTTTTTGTGCCTGCATTGTGCTACTGAATTAGTACTATGAGGTGTTATATTGTGTTTAGTGTGCTGATGTGTTAGTTTGGTGTATAGATGTCCTTATGTGTGTTAGCGTAAATGTATTTTGTGTTAAAATATGTAGCTTTAACGATTCTCTGTAAAAGATATATATTTATCCATAGTTGAAATATTTGTTGTAGCTGTTATGGGGTAAGCCGGAGGGCTGAATCTATGCATATTTAAGCATACTCTTACTTGGTAACCCTAATATAAATCTAAAATTGGGAACTTGCGTTTTTTAGTAAATAATAGTTAATAAAAGAACATTACTACATGATATTGTATTATCTTTGTTCCATCATATAAGGTAATACATAAAGCTTATGCTGAATTGTTTTTTGGTTTATAGTGTGAAGGATTTGTGACTTTGACTTTTGTTATAGTAACTGCTCTTTATGTTATTGCTTTTATTGGCTGTTTCCGGTTTATGATATAGGTGTACTTAATGGTATTTGCTGATGATAATCAAGAAATAAAAATATTAACTGAGAATTAGCACACAAAGTGCAGTTATTAGACTGCACAAGGAAGAGGGAATATGTGAATATCCCCTCTTCTCCTTTTATGTGGTTTTAAAATGTAGTTATTGTTTGTTCCATTTTTTGGGGATTGAACATCTTCTGCGTTAGTGCTGTTTGGTGATAGTATTTGTGGTTTTAACTTTGCTCGGATAATTAATCCTTTGGAAGTTGGACGGATTTTTTTTTGTAGAAATAGCAAATGTATTTGGATCTGCTTTTTAGTGAGTCTTTTGTACTTGATATAATAAAGAAGCGGATACTGTAAAAACAGTATCCGCTTCTTATATTTTGTAGCCCATAGGGGAGTCGAACCCCTCTTTCAAGAATGAAAATCTTGCGTCCTAACCGATAGACGAATGGGCCTTGCCGGAGGAGGAGTTGTTGTATCCTCTCTTCCTTATTTTGTCTTAAAGTTTGTTTATCTTTATAGCCAATTTTGATTTCAAGTTTGCGGCTTTGTTTTTGTGTATAACATTCTTCTTTGCCAGTTTGTCGAGCATTGATGTTACTTTTATGAGAAGCTCTGAAGCTTCACCTTTTTCGGTTGTTGCACGTAATTTGCGTACTGCATTACGCATGGTTTTTGCGTAATACCTGTTTTGTAAACGACGAGTTTCTGTCTCGCGAATCCTTTTTATAGATGAACTATGATTTGCCATTCAATCAATCTCCTTTTATTTTTTTTAATCATTTATTGTTGTAGCCCTTAGGGGAATCGAACCCCTCTTTCAAGAATGAGAATCTTGCGTCCTAACCGATAGACTAAAGGGCCATTCTTCGCAATTTAATTTTTACGTCTCCACAGAGGTTTTCTCAAAATGCGGTGCAAATATACGTCTCTTTTTTGAATATGCAAAATTTTTTTTGTAAAAACTCTTTCTTTGTTTGTCCTTGCCATTTTGTGCTGCTCTTTGAGTGTTAAAATAGAGTTAATTTATACTCATTTTTGTCTGATGTCGTTTTTTTTGAGTATACTTGTAAAATTATTTTAAAATTTTTTATAAATCAAGGAAGTGCAATTTGTATATTGTTTCCTGTTTTTAATATGTCATTTTATGAAAAAACAATTTCTTTTTACGGTAACGCTTGTGTTTGCGGCATTATTTACCGGTCAGAACGCTTTTGCAGAATATTGCAAAACAGCACAAACAACAACTCGCACCACTGGAGACAGGTACTTGTCCTCGTTTACAATGGGAGATGGAACAAATACTGTATCGGTTACCGGATTGCAGACAAACACTTCGCGTGGGTCGTGTTATTTTGATAAAACGGTCTCGGTACTTACTGTCTCAGCAGGTGCTACAATAACTCCTACTGTAAATTGGCACGGAGAGTGGATGCACGGATATATTTGGGTTGATTATA
>JAVVOY010000024.1:0-33260 GCA_036656055.1 Bacteroidales bacterium | reverse complement strand
TATTACGGGTTATGGAAGATATTTTCAATAACATCCCGTTGGATATTAAAAATAGTCTGGGGTATGATATTAATTTCAATGCTCTTACTTACACAAAGATCTCACACAAACATTGAATATAATATATTTTGTGCTATCGTTTTTCTGACAACTCTATAACTTCCATATCCTTGAACTCTCCTGCATTAATACAGAAACGGATAAGCGTCCTTACCTGATGGAATCCGGAAATTCCGGCAGCACCCGGATTTATATGTAGAAGATTAAGAGTTTTATCGTACTGAACTTTTAATATATGCGAATGTCCTGAAACAAAAAGATTTGGCGGTCGATGGTAAATTTCGGGTGTGACTTCAGGAGAATAGTGCCCCGGATAACCACCGATATGTGTCATCCATATCTTTGCACCCTCCAACTCAAAGTGCTGATGTTTGGGATAGGTACCGCGTATATCATGTCCGTCGATATTTCCATAAACGGCTCGCAAAGGTTTAATGGCCTGTAATTTCTCTATCACATCCATAGAGCCAATATCTCCTGAGTGCCATATTTCATCACAATCTGAGAAATATTTTACGTAACGTTCATCCCAGTACCCATGGGTATCGGACAATAATCCTATCCTTTTCATTCTACTATTTACCTATTACTTATAATTCAAGCCTCTTTATCTCACGTGCAGGATTACCGACAGCTACACAATTATCAGCAATATCTTTAACGACAACACTCCCTGCTCCTATTGTAACATTATTGCCTATTGTCACTCCCGGACATATTGTAACACCGCCTCCTATCCATACATTATCGCCTATTGTTACTGCCATACTCCATTCTGTGAATTTATTGCGTTCAACAGGTTCTAACGGATGACACGCTGTATATATTCCAACGTTAGGACCTATAAACACATTCTTGCCTATCCTGACTTTAGCCTCATCGAGTACTGTAAAATTGAAGTTTGCAATAAAATCTTCGCCTACCTCAATATTAAAACCGAAATCGCAATAAAACGGAGGTATTATAATAAATCTCTCACCGCTTGCCCCAAGTATTGTTTTCAGCAACTTCTTATGCGCGCCCTTATCCGAAGGTTTAATATTATTATATTCCCAGATACGGTCTTTATTTAATGCGAGTTTAGTCAAAAGTTCCGGAGATGTCGTGTCATAAGGCATACCTGCAAGCATCTTCTCTTCTTCTGTCATATTGTCGATTTATTTATTTGTCCGCTAATATACAAAAAAAACAGCTAGCCATACAGAAAGACAAGCTGTTTTTAACTACAAAACAATGGTTATAAAAATATGCTCCATTATTTACATAAGTAAACAATGGAGCAGACTTTTGTTATATAACGCAACGATTGCGCCTTTAGACGGTTTTAATTACATCATACCGCCCATGCCACCCATGCCGCCCATTCCTGGAGCACCCATAGGAGCTGCGTTCTCCTCTTTCTTTTCTGCTATTACACACTCCGTAGTAAGGAACATGCCTGTAATAGATGCAGCATTTTCAAGAGCCACACGGGCTACTTTTGCCGGATCAATAACTCCTGCATTAAAGAAATTTTCATATACGCCTGTACGTGCATTATAACCGAAATCTTCTTTGCCATCTTTTACTTTCTGCACAATAACAGCTCCTTCGAGTCCTGCATTAGCTACAATCTGACGGAGTGGTTCTTCAATTGCACGTTTAATTATCTCTATACCTGTCAGTTCGTCTTCATTGTCTCCCTTGAGGTTGTCTAACGAGGAGATTGCGCGAATATATGCTACGCCTCCGCCCGGAACAATACCTTCTGCTATTGCGGCACGTGTTGCGCTAAGAGCATCGTCTACACGATCTTTTTTCTCTTTCATCTCAATTTCCGATGGGGCTCCAATATAAAGGACTGCAACTCCGCCTGCTAGTTTTGCAAGACGCTCCTGCAACTTCTCACGGTCGTAATCCGATGTGGTCTTATCTATCTGTACCTTTATCTGTGCTACGCGAGCGGCTCCGTTTACAATAGTTGTATTGTCTTTGTTAACGGTGACTTTCTCTGCTGTTCCCAGCATATCAACAGTGGCTTTTTCTAACTGCAAACCTTTCTCTTCTGAAATTACTACTCCACCGGTAAGTACGGCGATATCTTCGAGCATCTCCTTACGACGATCACCGAAACCAGGAGCTTTTACAGCACATACTTTCAATGATCCGCGAAGACGGTTTACAACCAATGTTGCAAGTGCCTCACTATCTACATCTTCTGCTATCATCAACAGAGGACGCCCAGATTGTGCAGTTGCTTCAAGAATAGGAAGCATATCTTTTAGCGAAGATATTTTTTTATCAAAAATAAGGATATATGGACGCTCCATTTCGCACTCCATATCCTCTGTATTGGTTACAAAATATGGAGAGATATAACCGCGGTCGAACTGCATCCCTTCAACAATTTCAACAGTTGTATCTGTCCCTTTTGCCTCTTCAACGGTTATTACTCCTTCTTTCTTAACTTTCTTCATGGCTTCTGCAATGAGTCTTCCTATCTCTTCATCATTGTTTGCAGATATGCGTGCCACAGATTCTATTTTATTGAAGTCGTTACCTACTTCTTGCGACTGAGCCTTTATGCTCTCAACCACCTTAGCAACAGCTTTATCTATTCCGCGTTTTAAATCCATAGGATTTGCTCCGGCTGTTACATTCTTAAGCCCAACGTTTATTATAGACTGGGCAAGTACAGTAGCGGTTGTTGTACCGTCACCGGCATCATCGCCTGTCTTTGAGGCAACCTCTTTTACTAATTGTGCACCAATATTCTGGAACTTATCCTCAAGTTCAATCTCTTTGGCAACAGTTACTCCATCTTTGGTTATGTGCGGCGCACCAAATTTCTTCTCGATAATAACATTACGTCCTTTAGGACCTAAGGTTACTTTAACTGCGTCAGCCAATGCGTCAACGCCCTTTTTTAACTCTTCGCGAGCTTCAATATTAAATTTAATCTCTTTTGCCATGATAGCTTAATTTTTTATACTGTTATTTATTTTATAATAGCTAAAATATCAGATTGACGCATTATGATATATTTTATACCGTCAAATTCAACTTCTGTACCGGAATATTTACCGTAAAGCACATTATCGCCGGCTTTAACGATCATCTCTTCATCTTTTGTTCCGTTTCCGGTTGCAGCAACTTCCCCTTGAAGCGGTTTTTCTTTTGCTGAATCGGGAATAATAATTCCTCCTACTGTTTTCTCTTCGGCAGGTGCTGGTTTTATCAGTACTCTGTCTGCTAATGGTTTAATGTTCATCTCCTTTAAATTATTTTAGGTTAGTAATTTTATCTCCTTCCGCACATAAGCAAGCATTAGGCATTGCCTAATGTGCAGTTGTATTGGATACTGCTAATTTTGTGCCAAACAGAATATAATCTAAGAATCTGCCAAAACGACAGCAACAAAACTACCATAACTGACAAGATTGCAATAAATATAACCATTGTTGGACGATAGATAAGATTGTCTGAAATATATTATCTTTGCTATTGCAAAAAGGATATGGAAAAAGAGGATGACATTCACGAAATTCTTAGACGGTATTGGGGATATGATTCTTTCCGTCCGCTACAAGAGGATATAATAAATTCAATCCTCGAAGGGCGTGACACGTTAGGTTTGATGCCTACCGGAGGGGGGAAATCAATAACTTTCCAAGTCCCGGCACTGGTAAAAGATGGTATCTGCCTTGTGATAACACCCCTTATATCTCTCATGAAAGATCAGGTTGACAATCTCAGGGCTTTAGATATAAAGGCGACACACATACACTCAGGTATGACAAGACGCGAAATTACAATCGCTCTCGAAAACAGCACTTACGGCAAATATAAATTTCTCTATGTCTCTCCAGAGAGGCTGTCAAGCGAGCTTTTCATCGAAAAGTTACGGCTTATGAATATCTCTATGATTGTTGTCGACGAAGCACATTGTATTTCGCAATGGGGATACGATTTTCGTCCGGCATATATACATATTGCTGAGGTGCGAAAACTTTTACCTAAGGCTCCTATCCTTGCACTTACAGCAACTGCCACGCCAGAAGTTGTAAAAGACATACAGGAAAAACTGCTATTTAAAGAAAAGAATCTATTTTTAAAAAGTTTCGCACGTCATAACTTAGCCTATGTTGTCCGTAATACCGAGAACAAAGTTGCTGAACTTATTCGAATATTTAACCGTGTGCCAGGAACGGCAATAGTATATGTGCGTAACCGCAAGCGGACAAAAGAGATCGCCATAGAACTGCAAAAATCAGGATTTACAGCAGACTATTTTCACGCCGGAATAGCAAGTCAAGAAAAAACGCTGAAACAACAATTATGGAAAAATGGGGCATGCAGGATTATAGTTGCGACAAATGCTTTCGGCATGGGGATAGACAAACCGGATGTGCGCACTGTTGTACATATTGACCTGCCAAATTCACCAGAAGAGTATTTTCAGGAAGCCGGACGTGCCGGACGTGACGGGAAAAAGGCTTACGCCGTTCTATTATACACACCACACGACAAAGCAAAACTTAAAAAACGTGTCTCGGACTCTTTTCCTGAAAAAGAGTTTATTATAAAAACATACGATGCCGTATGCAATTATCTTCAAATTGCAGTAGGTTTCGGTGATGGAACAGTGCGGGATTTTAATATAAATGAATTTTGCGAAATATTTAAACAGCCAATATTACAGACATTTAATGCGATTAAAATCATTGAATTAAGCGGATATATGGAGTATGTAGAGGATGTTAACACTATGGCGCGCATGATGATTACAGTAGATCGCAATGAACTTTACAGATGGACTCCACAAAATCAAACAGAAGAGACTATACTTGAATGTGCAATGCGGTCATACAGCGGGCTTTTCACTGAATATGCTTTTATACAGGAAGACATTATTGCCCGACGCGCCGGAACGGTAGCAGAGGATGTTTATGCGGCATTAGTGTCGATGTCGAAACAGTGCATCATACATTATATCCCGCGCAAAGTGACGCCATATATATACTTTACCGCACCTCGGGAAGAGACACGCCATATAAGCATTCCCAAAAGCGTTTACGAAGAGAGACGCGACCGCTTTACAAAGCGTATTGAGAGTATGATAGAGTACGCAACTCACGACAAAAAATGTCGACAAGAGATGCTTCTGGCGTATTTTGGGGAAATATCAAAAAATCCATGCGGCATGTGCGATAACTGTCTTAAACGCGAAGACACGAACGTGAATGACCTTGATTTTGCCGAAATATCTCATGCAATAAAAGAGTTAATCGCAACCACTCCCTTGCCTGTAAACGTAATTACAGAATCTCTCTCCCATAACAAAGAAAAGGTAATAGAAGTGCTGCGATTCCTTACAGACGAAGGGTACATAAGCTACAATGAAACACTGTACGGTATTAAGTGACAATACTCCTACATTACATAAAAGGGTAAACTAATTAACCTGTTTTCTTGTTTTATAAAAAAACAACTATCCTATGGAAAAAACGCAATCAGGTGTTGAGCCGGGAACTAAAACTGCCCCGGAGACTTTTTATATTAAGATAACCAAAGATGGCCCATACTTGCTATATGGAAATCCTCCTATTGATCAGGAGATAATTACATATAACGGAGATGGTCTACCGTGGAGTTACAAAAGAGGGAAACATTATGAGGCTCAAAACACACAACCTACTGCCCCCATAGCGTTGTGCCGTTGCGGAGAATCAAAACATAAACCATTTTGCGACGGATCACATCATCATGCCGATTGGGATCCGACGGAAACAGCTGATCATGATCCGCTGCTCGAAAATGCAGATATTTACAAAGGTCCTCGCTTAACGATAGCGGATAATGAAAAGTATTGCGCTTTTGCCCGCTTCTGTGACACCTACGGCAAAATATGGGATTTGGTGAAACATGCGTATTCCGATGAAGAGATTGATCTTGTTAAGCACGAGACAGGGCTTTGTCCATCAGGGAGGTTAGTAGTGTGGGACAACGAAACAGAACAGGTATTCGAACCTCCGTTTCCTCCATCGATAGGAATAATTGAAGATCCCGGAATAGAAATTTCAGGTCCTATATGGGTAAAGGGAGGAATTAGGATTGAGAGTGCAGATGGTAGCAGTTATGAAATACGCAACCGCGTAACACTTTGCAGATGTGGACAATCTGCTAACAAGCCGTTTTGCGACGGTACTCACGCCGAGATAAAGTTCAGGGATTAAAATGGCAAAAGCAAGGTAAGCAAAATGAGGTACTACGCTATTTGGATTAAATGAGATGTTTACCTTGCCTTAGCATAAATATCTATTTGCATGTTTAGAACAGTTATTATAAGTGGAATCCAAATTATAATATAACGACTTCCAACCCATCATAGGCAAACTCCACCCCTTCCGGCAACTTCAAAGACTCTTCAGAATGCAGTCCCATACTGTGGCTCATGTGAATAAGGTATGTGCGTTTAGGCTTTAGTATCTTTATCAAACGTAAGGCTTCGGACAGTGTTTGATGGGATATGTGTTTGGTGTGACATAACGCATTTACAACAAGAATATCCAACCCATACAGTTTTTTATACTCATCTTCTGAGATTGTTAGCATATCTGTTATATACGCCGCAGTGCCTATTCTGAACCCTAATATAGGCAGATTATAATGAATTACGCGGATGGGTATTACGGTAATTTCGGATATAGTAAATGGATTTTCATCTATCTCATGAATATCGAAATGTGCAACTCCGGGGTACGGATTTTCTGCGAAACAGTATGAAAAATGTGTGCGAACAACTTCTGCAACACCTTTTTCGATGTATAACGGAATACCTCTGTTGTCAGAGAACAAGCGCAATTCATCAAGTGCTGCAATATGGTCGTAATGCTTGTGTGTAAGTAATACGGCATCAATTTTATCTACTCCGGCGGCAAGCATCTGCTGGCGAAAATCAGGTCCACAATCTATAAGTATATTTTTCCCCGATACAGTAAATAATGCTGAGGTGCGCAAACGTTTGTCGTGCGGATCTTCAGATTGACATACTCGACATCTACAACCTATTTGTGGTATTCCTGTGGATGTTCCTGTTCCCAAAAAACGAATCTTCATGTAATGTTTTAAGAAAACTATTTATTATATATAATTTACCTCAGGGGTTATATCTACTCGGTATTTTTCATACACTGATTTTCGGATAGCCTCTGCAAGAGCTGTAACATCTCCTGCTGTTGCATTATTGTTATTTACAATTACAAGACACTGTTTGGGATAAACTGAGGCTCCGCCGATACTCTTTCCATGCCATCCGGCATGATCAATAAGCCATGCGGCGGATAATTTTATCTTTCCTCCTTGCAACGGATATGAAGGCATTTGCGAATATTCTGTTTTTAATACTTTGTAGGACTCTTCGTCTACGATTGGGTTTATGAAGAAACTTCCGGCACTACCTATCTCTTCCGGATCTGGAAGTTTAAGACGGCGGATATTTATAACGGCTTCTCTGACAGTTGCAAGTGTTGGATTTTCTCCTGTTTGGGAGATAAGATTTCCGTAATCGAGCCTAAAAACCGGCTCTTTTTGCAGACGGAATGTTACTGATGTTATTATGTAAAGTCCTTTTAGGGCTTCTTTGAAGATGCTTTTACGGTATGAGTAATGGCATTCTGCATTTGTAAACGTGTGTTCGTCAAACGTTTTAACATCTAAAACTTGCACACTGTGAATAACATCCTTAGCCTCCACTCCGTACGCTCCTACATTCTGCACAGCAGAGGCGCCCACCTCTCCGGGAATATGCGACATGTTTTCAACTCCTCCCCACCCTTTTGATACGCAATAGGAGACAAAGTCGTCCCATACCATTCCTGACTGCACATTTATAAGGACAGATTTGTCATCCTCTGAAAGCAGATTTATCTCCTTCATCCGTGAATGAATTATAACACCTTCAAAGTCTTTGGTAAACAGCAGATTGCTACCGCCACCTATATGCAAATATCTGTTATCTTTTAACAACGGTAAGGTCAGAAGCGATTTAAGCTCCTCAACAGTATCATACTCGGCAAAATAGTTTGCACGAACATTTATATGAAATGTATGATATGGCTTAAGCGATATATTCTCTTTTATATTTACCATTTTATAGACTATCAATCAAATTATATGACTATTTTTACAAGCGATAGCTAACTAACAACCCATCTTGAAACACAAGATAGGTCCCGGTATTGTAAAACCACTGTTCACAAAGACCTGAATAACCCGGAATCTGTCTTACATCATCTGGATTCCCTACTGAGAGACGGCATTCGTCCTTTGTCATCCCTTTTGTTACTTTACAGGATGTTATCAATTGCCATATATCGTCTTTTATATTAGGGTATTTGTTTTTCGGGTCAGTGAATGAAAACAATCTGTCGAAAGTTGTATATTGTGCCGAAATGGAATTGACGTACATTGTAGTGAGTACGGATGCAGTCATACCAAACTCGTCACGGAAAACGACTCTCAGTGGCAATATCTTGTCTCCGGCCTCTACTGCGGTTATCGTTACCGGGACAAACTTGCGTCCACTTATATCAATCAGCATCGAATCTAACCACCGTGGAGTCTTTATATAAAGATTACGCCCTTTAAGAAGCGAATCTGCAAGTGATATATAATCCAACGGGACCAACTCCGGCAGTAATGGTTTGAAATCTCCATTAAGAATATCTGCTGCACTCTTCTTTATTTTATACCTGTATGTATCTTCACCGCATGTGAATACAAAACTGCTCTCTTTCCCTTGCCAACTGCTCTCCTCTTCTAATATTTTATACCTAAAGATACTTCCTTTAAAATCCCTATTATCTGATAACATATTATCGTTTATAGCCAGAAATATAGGCAACTCATGTGTCACGCATATAAACTCTCTCCCACTCTCCCATTCTCTCGCTTTTTTTTCGGAAAAGTTTTTTTCTATAAACGTAGTCTCTATTGACTGTTTGTTGTTATCTCTTTTCTGTTTTTTTGCAGAAAAAGCCGGAAGTGCGAATTGCAATCCAAAAATAAATATAAATACAACAGAGATAAATTTTATCATTCAAAATCTATTTTTTTTCGTAACTGGCAGATACGCTCTCTAATATTACTACAACTGCAATACCTGCCATAATTAAACCTATCCCTTCAAAAACGTATGTATGTGGTAAAATATTGCGCTCAGCAATAACTGCACTGTCTGTAAGCGATCTGGTAAGCTCTTTCCACGGCCAGACTTTATTTAAAGAACCTAACATGAATCCTGAAAGGACTGCTATTGTTACATTATAAAAGTTATTCAAAAGGTATGATAAAAAACGGGAAAATAAAATTATACCTATTATTGCTCCACTGGCAAATACTATTATTATCGAAAAATCCAACTCTTTTACTGCCGTCATAACATAATGATACTTGCCCATAAGCAGAAGTATAAAACTTCCTGAAATTCCAGGCAATATCATTGCACAAATGGCTATTGCGCCGGAGAGAAATATAAACCAAAGTGAATCGGGAGTGGTGGTAGGCGTGGCTACAGTTATGTAATACGCAAACACGGCTCCGGCTATAAACAATATAGTGTTTGTAAGATTCCATATCGAGATCTTTTTTGCCACATAATACACCGAAGATAATACAAGACCAAAGAAGAACGCCCATATCATTACCGGATGATACTCCAAAAGATAGGTTACTAACTTTGCTAACGAATATATGCTTATAAGTATCCCTCCTACAACCGATAATAGAAATGAAGCATTAATGGCTCGCCAAAATTCTGCAATTTTAAATGTAAACAGCAGTTTAAGTGTTTTAAAGTCAATACTTTTAATTGAGTTTATAAGCTCTTCGTATATTCCTACTATCAGCGCAATCGTACCACCTGAAACTCCCGGAACAACATCGGCTGCTCCCATTCCCATCCCCTTCAGTACCAATACTGCATATTCTTTTAATGTCCGCATAATGATCTGTTTTTGTACTTTATTTCTTATATCTTTCCATCAATATTGTCACGTAGTATCTTCTTTAATTTCTCTATTGTTGAACTTATATTATTTATTCCGGCACGTGCTATATCAGAGAGGTTTTTCTGCATTTCAGGTTCTGAAATAATCTTCTCTACATGCTTTATAGTCTTCTTCATATTTCTGACATCTTCTAACTCGGAATAAGCATATATCAGCTTAAAACATATATCTACATCATAACTGTTTTCGGCAAAAACTTTTTTATAATATCCCACTGCTATATCAAAAAAACCACTTTTCATCTCTACATCTCCAAGCAATGAATATACTCGTCTGTCAAAGACATCCATATCGGCAAGGCGGAGCAATATTTTACGGGTTTCGGAATACTTTTCCTGATCAAAATATATATCTGCCATAAATAGTGAAATCTCAGTATCTTCTGGCGAAATCTGAAGTGCTTTTTTAAGTATTCGGATACTCTTTTGGGCGTTGTGTTCTGATAAAAAAGCATTCTTTGCCTTGAGAAAATAGTAGCGTGAGTTTTCAGGAAACTCTTTAACAGCTGCTTTAAGTATTTTATCTGACTCGGCATATAACCCCATATTAGTATAGCATTCTGAAAGCAGGGAATATGGAGTCTCTTTATCGTTCATTCTCGGCAATATCTCTGCCACTATTGCAGATGCATCGGCAAAATGTCCCTGTTCATAATGGCAATATGCCTTAAAAAACAGTGGCAGCGGGTCGTCTTCATTTATTGTTGCAGCAAAATCAGCAGCTTCAATAGCCTTATCGGGTTTTTGGGCACACATATATGCCCTAGCTGCAGAGATCCAATCTGACGAAGAGTATGGGTCAATATCAAGAATCATTTCGTATACCTCCGGTTGTCCCATGTCTTCGCCATGTTCGTCTAGCATATTTACAAGCTCACGAAGCAACGAAAGGCGTGGCGCAGCAGGTAATACTATGGCGGCTTTTAGTATATTAGGCAATAGATTATCAAAAAGGTCATACTCTGAGCATAAATCTGCCATATTAAGACATATATCAGCAGTCATATCTTTGGCTGTCAATAATTTAGACATTATCTTCTCGGCCTCTTGCTTTTTACCATCTATGAGATATATCTCTGCCTTTACCGACATGGAATCTTCGGTTTTAGCTTCAACATTTCCAATGACATCTCTGGCTTCGTCAGTACGACCAAGCATAAGAAGATAATAGGCACGCCGCGTCATAAGTGTTTGTGAGTCGGGATGAAACTTCAACCCTTGTTCTATTGCCTGCAAAGCATCTTCAGGGGTTGATAACATCTCATATTCAAAAGCTATCTCATCAAACTCATCAGTGTCGAAATAGCACCCTATTTCACCTTTCAGCATCTTTTCATACCGAAGTAGCAACTCTGTTTTTTTACTCATAACTAACTCCGAGAGTGATTAAATTTCATAAAATAATAGTTCTGAAATAAAGTGTTTATTACTGCACTTTATAGCTATCCTTTAATGATACAGTACGGTTAAAAACTAATTTTCCTGAAACAGATTCTTTATCTACGCAGAAATAACCTATACGCTGAAACTGATATCTCTCTTCGGGTTTGGCTGTATCTGCTAAATACGGCTCAACAAAACCTTTTACTACCCTCAATGATTCAGGATTCAGTAATTCTCTAAAATCACGATCTTTCTCTTCTGCCGGATTCTCGACATCAAAAAGGCGGTCATAAAGCCGTATCTCAACCTCTGCATTGCACTTGGCTGAAACCCAATGAAGAGTCCCTTTCACTTTGCGTGAACTTTCAGGCATTCCGCTACGGGTTTCAGGATAATATTCGCAATATATCTCGTTTACACTTCCGTCTGAAGCATGCTTACAACCTGTACATTTAACAATATATGCCGATTTTAGCCGGACATCACATCCGGGTGTCATTCTGAAAAATTTCTTGGGGGCATCTTCCATAAAGTCCTCCCTTTCAATATAAAGTTCTCTTGTGAAAGGTATTATGTGTGTCCCTGCGCCTGAATTCTCCGGATTATTCTCCATTACCATATCTTCTATCTTATCTTCCGGATAATTGGTTATTATTAATTTCACCGGGTTTATGACGGCTGAGACACGATTGGCATTTTTATTAAGATCTTCACGGATACTGTGTTCCAACAATGAAACACTTATCTGTCCGTCATATTTAGTATAACCTATCTTGTCTACAAAACTACGTATCGACTCTGGTGTATAACCACGGCGGCGCAGCCCGCAGATTGTAGGCATACGCGGATCGTCCCATCCTGTTACAAGCCCTTCTTGAACAAGTTGCAGAAGCTTTCTCTTGCTCATTACCGTATATGTAAGATTTAGACGATTAAATTCCATCTGACGCGGGCGATATGACTTGTCGGCTATAAGATCTATAAACCAATTATAAAGCGGACGATGCACTTCAAATTCAAGCGTACAGATGGAGTGTGTTACCCCTTCAAAAAAATCGGATTGCCCATGCGCATAATCATACATGGGGTAAACGTTCCATTTTGTTCCGGTTCGATGATGCGGATGTTTTATTATGCGGTACATTATAGGATCCCGAAAGTGCATATTAGATGACGCCATATCTATTTTTGCTCTCAAAACCATGCTTCCTTCTGAAAATTCTCCTCGGTTCATGCGTTCAAAAAGGTCAAGGTTTTCCGCAATCGGACGATCACGAAATGGCGAAGCAGTACCAGATTGTGTAGGTGTTCCTTTCTGTTGGGCTATCTGCTCTGATGTCTGTTCATCGACATAAGCATATCCCTCTTTTATAAGGCGTACGGCAAGATCCCACAACTTCTGAAAATAATCAGAGGCGTAATAAAGGCGATCGTCCCAATCAAAACCGAGCCAATGTATATCCTCTTTTATAGCATCAACGTATTCTACATCCTCTTTAACAGGATTTGTATCATCAAAGCGGAGATTACATGTTCCGCCGAATTTTTCAGCAATTCCAAAATCCATGCAAATGGCTTTGGCATGCCCTATATGCAGATAACCGTTTGGTTCTGGCGGAAAACGAGTACTTAAACGTCCCCCATTCTTACCTGCCGCTAAATCTTCCGTCACAGCCAACTCTATGAAATTAAGACTTTTGCCTTTATCTTCTGCTGCCTCTTCAATACTCATTGTTATATATAGTTTTTTATTGCTTTTAAGAGTGCGAAGTTAGACAATTTTTTCTAAATAACGAGAATCAGATGAAAAGTGATGGCTCTTGTAGATTCAACTTACGGTAGTTACTCATGGTTATGAATAAATTTATTATCTTCGCGTCGCATATAATGCGTTGGAGATTCCTAATAATTGATCTGATGATCATCGGGGATAAGACAATACAATAATAAATTCTCAGAAATTGATTTATCCTGATAATTTTGAAGCAAAAGTTGGCTTCGATAAAATACGAATTTTGATCTCTGAGCACTGTCTCTCACCTTTAGGTGTTGAATGTGCCGATATGATGGGGTTCTCTCTCAATCACGGGGAAGTGGTGCGTATGCTTGAAGAGTGTGACGAATTTTGCCGCATACTTCAAAGCGATGTAGATTTTCCGTGCGATAATTTTTACGATGTAAGACCTGCTCTTAAACGTATAAGAATTGAAGGAACTTACATGGAGGCTCAGGAGCTTTTTGATCTTCGCCGCTCAATGAACACTATAATAAACGTAATAGGGTTCTTTAAAGTAGGAGATGATGAAAATGATGTTTTATATCCAAGGCTGAAATCGCAGACAGAAGGTGTTACCGTGTTTCCGGAGATACTGAAGAGGGCTGATTCAATAATAGATAAATTCGGGAATATAAGGGATAACGCATCACCTTTACTTAACGATATACGTCGCGAAATAAACTCTACGATGAATGGTATTTCGCGTAGCCTTGCAAACATAATCAGACGTGCCCGTGAAGATGGGTTCGTAGACAAGGATATAACTCCTGCAATGCGCGATGGAAGGCTTGTTATTCCTGTTGTACCGGCTCATAAACGAAAGATAAAAGGGATAGTGCATGATGAATCGGCAAGCGGAAAGACAGTCTTCATTGAACCAGCCGAAGTTGTTGAAGCTAATAACCGGATAAGAGAGCTTGAAAGTGAAGAAAAACGCGAAATAATACGCATTCTTACTGCTTTTACTGATACGCTGCGCCCAATAGCGAGTGAAATAACCGACTCTTATACATTTCTTGGAGTTATTGATTTTATTCGTGCAAAAGCACTTTTTTCAATAAGTATAAATGCCAAAGTACCTAAAGTGGACGATTGCAGACAAGTGGATTGGTTTAAAGCCGTGCATCCATTGCTTTTCCTCTCACTAAAACGCCACGGCAAACAGGTTGTACCCCTTGATATAAGGTTGGACGAAAAAGAGAGAATTCTGCTGATATCCGGTCCTAATGCCGGCGGAAAGTCGGTCTGCCTCAAAACAGTGGGATTATTGCAATATATGCTCCAATGTGGTATTCCTATCCCGATGAACGATAATTCTCGGGCAGGAATTTTTGAAGATATTTTTATTGACATCGGTGACGAACAGTCAATTGAGGACGATCTAAGCACATATAGTTCACATCTGCTTAATATGAAGCAATTCATAAAGGGTTGCAGCAACAGATCGTTGCTGCTGATAGATGAATTCGGCGGCGGGACAGAACCCCGTATAGGAGGTGCCATAGCTGAAGCAACTTTAGATAGATTCAATAAAAAAGAGGCTTTTGGAGTTATTACAACGCACTATCAGAACCTTAAACAGTTTGCCGAAGACCATGTGGGAATAATAAATGGTGCTATGCTTTACGATCGCCATCTGATGCAACCGTTATTCAAACTCTCAATAGGCAATCCGGGAAGTTCTTTTGCAATAGAGATAGCACGCAAAATAGGTCTGCCGGAAGATGTAATATCCGAAGCTTCGGATATTGTAGGACAGGAATACGTGTCTATGGATAAATATCTTCAGGATATAGTACGAGATAAACAGTACTGGGAAAACAAACGTCAAAGTGTCAGGTTAATGGAAAAACGACTTGAAGAACTTACGGAACGATACGAAACGGATATAAAGAGTATTGATAAGGAGCGCAAGGAGATACTCCGCAACGCAAAAAACGATGCAGGAATATTACTCGAACAGGCAAACGCTAAAATAGAGAATACAATACGTGAAATACGTGAACGGCAAGCCGACAAGGAGCATACCAAAACCCTACGTGAAGAGATGCGAAAATTCAAAGAAGGCATAGCAACTGAAAATGCCGACACAGATCGCATAACACGTAAAATAGAGAAGATAAACGAACGTAAGAAGGATAAAAAAGCGACCGTAACAGTAAGTGCAGCCACAAATGCTCCACTTGGAAGAGGAGATGCCGTCAGGCTAAAAGGAGAAAATATTATTGGAGAGATACTTAGTATTGAAGGGAAAAACACAATGGTGGCTTTTGGTTTAATAAAATCTACTGTAAAAATAGACAAACTTGAACGAGTAAGCCGCAGCGTTCTAAAAAAGCAAGAGTCTAAGAGTGTTTTTCTAAGTGCAACAACAACAAATGATGTGCGACAAAAACAACTTAATTTCAAAAGTGAAACGGACGTCCGTGGTTTACGTGGCGAGGAGGCAATAGAGGCTGTCGCGGCATTTCTTGATACAGCCATACTATCCGGTTACTCAAGCCTGAGGATACTGCACGGAACAGGTAATGGAATATTACAACAACTTATCCGCAAATACCTCAAAACAATTTCTGCCGTAAAGAGTTTCAGAGATGAGGATATACAACTTGGAGGAGCCGGTGTTACCGTAGTGGAACTAAAATAATCTATTATAAACAATTTATAAATATATTATATATGCGTAAACTAACGACGTTCAATATCTGCTGCATAACGCTTCTGTGGCTATTTTTATGCTATATGCTTATTAAGGGTTACGGCGGACTGACCATAAAAGGTGCTTTTATTATAATAACTTCGGGAATTATTGTATTTGTACCGATATACAAGAAATATCGCAAAGAGAGATAAATAATACACATAATTATTTTCTATATTTCTTATATAAATTTTAGACAGACTTTAAAACTACTTTATTAAAGAATATAAAGTATATTTGTATCACAAAATTCTGTTTTTATTGTAATGAATGCAGGAAACGAAAATTTGCTGTTTAAGATATACAACCCAGATGATCTTAAAAGTTTAGAAATAGACGAACTACCACAACTCTGTCGCGAATTGAGGGAGTTTATGGTAGATGAGTTATCACATAATCCGGGACATCTGGCATCGAGCCTTGGCGTAGTGGAATTGACCGTTGCGCTGCACTATGTATTTAATACACCTTACGACCGCATAGTATGGGACGTAGGGCATCAGGCTTATGTACACAAGATACTTACCGAACGGCGTGAACGTTTTGGCACACTGAGGAAACTTGGTGGGCTAAGTGGCTTCCCGTCTCCGGCAGAGAGTAAATACGATGCATTTATTTCAGGGCACGCCTCAAATTCTATTTCCGCAGCCTTGGGAATGTCTGTGGCGGCAAACCTCAAAAATGAAAGCCGTAAAGTGGTTGCAGTAATCGGTGATGGAGCAATATCCGGAGGGCTTGCCTTTGAAGGTCTTAACAATGCTGCTACAAACCCTAACGACCTCCTTATTATACTTAACGACAACGATATGGCGATAGACCATAACGTAGGATCTCTTAACCAGTATCTTGTACATATAACTACTTCTCCGCGATACAACAAGTTACGGTACGACCTTTATACATATATGCGCAAACACAATATGATCAGCGAGGCGAACCGCGGAAGAATATTAAGATTGGGAAACAGCATAAAATCACTGGTAAGTCGTCAGCAAAATATTTTCGAGGGGCTAAATATAAGGTATTTCGGTCCAATAGACGGTCACGATACAACTCTCATGATACGCGTGTTACGTGATATAAAAGAGATGAAAGGACCTAAATTGCTTCATCTTAAAACATTAAAGGGAAAAGGATACAAACCGGCAGAAGACAATGCTGTCGTTTGGCATGCTCCGGGAAAATTCAACAAAGATACAGGAGAAAGGTTGTCCTTTAGTACAGACGTAAACACATCACGTTACCAAGATGTTTTTGGCGAAACTCTTGTAGAACTTGCAGAAAAAAACGATAAAATAATAGGAATAACTCCAGCAATGCCAACCGGATGTTCAATGATAAGGATGGCTGAACGTTTTCCGTCGCGTACATTTGACGTAGGGATTGCAGAGGAGCATGCTGTTACATTCTCAGGAGGTCTAGCAAAAGAGGGACTACTCCCATACTGCAATATTTATTCAAGTTTTATGCAACGTGCATTCGATGAAGTTATACACGATGTGGCAACACAAAATCTACATGTGGTTTTCTGCCTCGACCGTTCAGGATTGGTTGGAGAAGACGGAATGACACACCACGGTAGTTTAGATCTTGCATATATGCGCTGCATCCCTAATATGACAGTCTCAGCACCGATAAACGAACATTATCTGCGCCACCTAATGTTCACGGCACAGGACGAAACCCTTGGACCGTTTACAATAAGGTATCCAAGAGGGAACGGGTGCCTCAAAGATTGGCGGTGTACACCTAAAAAACTCGAAATAGGCAAAGGACGCCAACTCTGTGACGGAAATGATATTGCCGTGCTAAGTATAGGAGCGATTGGAAATATGGCAATTAAAGCTGCAGAAATGGCAAAAACTGTCGGAGTAAATGCCGCAGTATATGATATGATCTTCCTCAAACCTATTGACGAAGAGATTCTACACTATGTTGGGAAAAACTTCAAACGAATAGTAACAGTTGAAGACGGATCAATAATAGGTGGTCTGGGTAGCGCCGTTACAGAGTTTCTGTCAGGAGAAGGATATTCGGCAAAGGTTAAACGTATCGGAATCCCCGACTCTTTCATTACCCACGGGAAACCATCGGAATTATACGAGATTTGTAAAATGGACATAAATAGCATATATAAAACTCTCATAAGTGAATGGTAAGTGCCTATATTGTTAACACAGCACTCAAAAAAATAATTGAAACAATATGAAAATAGTCATTGCCGGAGCCGGAGAGGTTGGAACACATCTGGCTAAATTATTGTCAAAAGAAAAACAGGATATCATATTACTTGATACAAAAGAGGAGAAATTACAATGGATAGACTCCAATTACAACTTAATGACTGTTACAGGATCTCCCACATCTTTTGCAACTCTTAAAAAAGCAGGCGTACACAATGCCGACCTATTTATTGCCGTAACACCATCGGACGATAAAAATATAACAGCCTGCATCCTCGCCTCTAAATTAGGTGCTAAAAAAAGCGTTGCCCGCGTTGATAATTACGAATATATACAACCGGCAAACATGGCTTTTTTCAAAGAGATGGGAGTTGACGAACTTATATATCCGGAGTTGCTTGCTACAAAAGAGATACTAAGCGCTCTCAAAATAACATGGGCACGCAAATGGTTCTCATTATGCGATGGGAAACTTATACTGATAAGCACTAAAATCAGGGAAAATGCACAATTAATAAACCGGAAACTATCAGAACTGACAAGCGAGCACAACTTTTATCATATAGCAGCAATAAAACGTAAAGACGAAACAATAATTCCACGAGGAAACGATCAATTGCTTGCAAATGACATTGTATATTTTACAACAACGCCTGATCACGTGCAAGATCTGCGTAAACTTACCGGAAAAAACGATGTGAACGTAAATAGGGTTTTTGTTATGGGCGGAAGTCGCATTGCCATACTGTTAGGACATCTTCTACCAAGTTCTATATCGATGAAACTTATTGAAATAAACCACGAAAAGAGCATCGCCATGGCAGAAAAAATGCCAAATACAGATATAATAAATGGTGATGCCAGAGACATAGATCTTCTTCTTGAAGAGGGAATTGAGAGCGCCGATGCATTTATTGCTCTTACTGACAGTTCAGAGACAAATATACTTTCATGCCTTGCCGCCAAAAAGTTAGGGGTAAAAAAGACAGTAGCCGAAGTTGAAAACATACCATTCATTTCAACAGCAGAAGGACTTGACATAGGTTCAATCATAAATAAAAAGATAATAGCCGCAAGCCGCATATACCAAATACTTTTAGATACAGATATAAGCGATGCGCGTTGTCTTGCAACAGCAGATGCCGAAGTTGTTGAACTTACAGTAAAAGAGGGGGCAAAAATAACACGGGCAAATATCAAAAGTCTGGATATACCAAAAGGGTTAACGTTGGGAGGACTTGTACGTAATGGTAAAGGTGAAATAATAAACGGGAACACACAAATAGAAGCTAACGATCATGTTTTGCTATTCTGCGTTAACGACGTACTACACAAAATAGAAAAACTTTTCAACTAAAAATCTATCAGAGCAACCAAACAATGTATTACGGAATCAACTACAAATCCATTACAAGGGTAATAGGTGCACTTCTCTGCATAGAGTCTATATTTATGCTTATACCTCTATTTACCGCAATGATATACGGTGAAAGCGATATGATGCCGTTCCTGCAAACATTTGCAATAACCATTTGTGCCGGAGGTATTATGGTATACATTCCCAGAGAAAATAACGGGCGCATAGGCAAACGCGAGGGGTTCTTGATAGTTTCGCTGAGTTGGATATCCATATCAGCCGCAGGCGCATTACCACTACTGCTTAACGGCAATGTGGACAACTATACGGATGCTTATTTTGAAGCCATGTCGGGTTTTACTACTACCGGAATGACAATTCTCGACAATATAGACTCTACAACACACGGAATACTGTTGTGGCGAAGCCTTATGCAATGGATGGGCGGAATGGGTATAATCTTATTCACTCTCGCCATACTGCCGATGCTGAATTCCGGAGGTGGAATACAACTTTTTAGTGCCGAAGCAACCGGCATTGCTTTCGATAAATTAGGTCCCAGAATAAGCCAGACTTCAAAAAAATTATGGGGGATTTATGTCGCTATAACCTTGATAATGATAATCATGCTCATTGCCGGACCAATGTCTGTATTTGATGCCATATGTACGGCTTTCTCGGCAACATCCACAGGTGGATATTCAACAAGACAAGCAAGCATTGCATCATGGAACTCAGCTTATGTGGATTATGTAGTTACGGCATTCATGTTTATATCAGGAATGAATTTCGCCCTGATATACCGGTCGGCTTTCAGGGGCTATAAAAATCTATTTCACGATGAAGAACTTAAATGGTACTTGATAACGACTATAACAGCAACATTACTTATTTCAGTCACACTTATCATGAGTAGTTTTTACGGAGACGATATTGAAAAGAGTGTACGCGGATCGCTCTTTACAGTTGTTTCGGCTTTGACAAGCACAGGTTTTGCAACGGAAAATTTCTGCAACTGGGGTACATTCGCATTCATTATAATCTGCCTCTGTATGTTTATAGGTGGATGTGCCGGTTCTACTGCCGGAGGTGCCAAGATAATACGACTTGTAGTGCTGTTAAAAAACACTGCCAACGAGTTTTTCAGACAACTACATCCAAACGCAATTAAACCGGTAAGACTAAACGGCAAAGTAATATCATACGACCTTGTATTTAAAGTTTTGGCATTCATTGTTGTTTACATCATCGTAACAGGTTGCAGCACAATGATACTTGCATTACTCGGTTTATCAGCCGAAGAGGCCATTGGGGCATCTCTTTCAGGAATAGGAAACTGCGGATTTGGTTTTGGACGCATGAATCCAGATAGTACTTTCATTATGCTGCACCCTATTGGCAAATGGGTACTTATTTTCGACATGCTTGTAGGGCGTCTTGAAATATTTACAGTGTTAATTTTATTCTCCCCATATTTTTGGAAAAAATAGTATTCCAAACCGATGTGAGTTTTACATTTTTTTGTACATTTGTAATGCGATTAACTTGATATTCAGTTTATGACAAGAAAAAAAGATTTACCGGATAAAAACTCCTTTTCGGGCGATATTAAGGCATATATAAAACAGGAACGTGTGCAATTTACAATAGGTCTAATTATTGTATTTTTATCACTATACTTATTGGTATGTTTTGTATCGTTTTTTATAAATGGTGCCTCCGACCAAAGTTCCGTGCATTCGCAAATAGGGATAATCTCTGGTGTAAATAATGGAATACATAACTGGGGAGGTCTTATGGGTGCACATCTCTCCAATCTGCTGATAAACCGGTGGATAGGTATTTCATCATTTCTGCTATGCCCCTTTTTAATGCTATTGGGACTATCATTTATGAGAATACACAAAATCTCTGCGACAAAGTTGCTCTCATACACATGCGCCATAATGATTCTAATCTCCCTGATATGCGGATTTTTCTTTGTAAATGACTATAAGGACTCTTTTATATTCCTCGGCGGAATGCACGGATATTATGCAACAGAACTGCTTGAAGCCAACATTGGATGGAGCGGAACATTACTGCTTATAATTGTCGCCTCACTAATATTGATAATAATAGCATTCAATAGCGCAACTTCATTCTTAAGGAAAATATTCTCAATGGAGATTGTGAAAAAAGGTATTAAAACCAATGAATGCGAAACTCTCTCTCCTCTGTTGGATTATAAAAACGACCATCCGTACGACAAGGGTTATTCATACGGCGATGCAGAAAAGATAGAGATAGATATGAGCGCTGACAATGAAACTGAAAATGCAGATAATATACAAGAGGAAAATAGTGATGAAGATGAAGGACAAACATTCCGTGAAAAAGAGGTTGTAAATAAAGAAGAGAAAAACGGCGAAGATGTTGCTTTCACTGTAAATACAGTAGAAAAAGAGACTCTTGAAAAGAAAAACCGTGGAGACCTCGGCGAATATGACCCTAAATTAGATCTGTCGCACTACAAAACACCTACATTCGATCTACTAAACAATCAGGAAGGTAATGAGGTTACGGTAGACAACGAAGAACAAAACGCCAACAAACAACGTATTATTGAGACACTCGGCAATTACGGAATACGTATCTCATCAATAAAAGCAACCGTAGGACCAACCGTAACACTCTATGAAATAGTTCCGGAAGCCGGAGTGAGAATTGCAAAAATAAGAAACCTTGAGGACGACATAGCTTTGAGCCTTTCTGCTCTCGGAATACGAATAATAGCTCCGATACCCGGAAAAGGAACTATCGGAATAGAGGTTCCGAACAAAGATGCACGGATAGTATCAATGTATTCAGTTATTGCCTCTCGCAAATTTCAAGAGAGCAAATACGATCTCCCCGTAGGTCTTGGACGCACAATATCAAACGAGGTATTTATGATAGACTTAGTAAAGATGCCACACGTATTGGTAGCCGGAGCTACCGGGCAAGGCAAATCAGTAGGTCTTAATGCAATAATAGCCTCATTGCTATATAAAAAGCATCCTGCCCAACTTAAGTTTGTCCTTATCGACCCTAAAAAAGTAGAATTTAATATATACTCCAATATAGAGAAACATTTTCTTGCCAAATTACCTGACCATGAAGATGCTATCGTTACAGATATTCCTAAAATAGTGCAGACGCTGAAGTCGGTTACTAAAGAGATGGATAACAGATATCTGTTACTACAAAAGGCCCATGCCCGTAATATAAAAGAGTATAACGCAAAATTCATATCCCGCCAGCTCTCCCCTAACAACGGGCACTACTATATGCCATATATAGTTGTTGTGGTTGATGAATTTGGTGACCTTATAATGACTGCCGGAAAAGAAGTTGAACTTCCTATTGCAAGAATAGCACAACTTGCACGTGCCGTAGGCATACATATGATCATAGCCACACAGAGACCATCTACAAATATTATAACCGGTATAATAAAAGCCAACTTCCCTGCACGAATAGCATTCAAAGTTTCTGCAATGGTGGATTCAAGAACTATTCTGGACTGCCCGGGAGCTAACCAACTGATAGGTCGTGGCGATATGCTCTTCTCTCAGGGAAGCGATCTGATACGCGTGCAATGCGCATTTGTGGATACACCAGAAGTTGAGAAGATATGCGAATATATTAACGGACAACAAGGATATCCAAATGCTTATGAACTACCTGAATACTCTGATGAAGGGAGTGAAAGCAACATAGGTGAAGTAAATCTCAAGGATCGCGATGAATTATTTGAAGATGCTGCTAGGCTTGTAGTATCAGAGCAACAGGGTTCTACCTCTCTACTGCAACGTAAGTTCTCACTTGGATACAACCGTTCAGGACGAATAATGGATCAACTTGAGGCCGTTGGGATAGTAGGTCCGAGCGAAGGCAGTAAGCCACGGAAAGTACTTATAATGGACCTTATGCAACTTGAAAACATGCTTGATAATATTAGCAGAAAAGAATAGTAATACCCTCTTTTTCTCTGATAAATTTTGAATTAACTTTAAATAAAGTCTAATATAATAGTATGAAAAATAATAACTATAATAGTTTCCCATCTGCGGTCGCAGAAATTCCGACAACATTTAAAACCGGACATAAAAGAGAGATTATGCTCATACTCACTTGGATACTTACTGCTATGACCGCTTTTGGACAAACCGGACGCTGCAATACACTTATGAAGAATGTAGCAGAAAGGTACAATAAATCAGATGGAATATCTATAAACTTTACTATCACAACCAAATCAGCAGACAAAACAATAAGCCGGACGGCAGGAAACATAAAGTTGAAAGGTGATAAATTTGCCATCTCCACTCCTGAAATAGAGAGTTGGTATAACGGCAAAAATAGTTGGAGCTATTTGAAAAGTAACAATGAAGTAAATATTACCCAACCAGATGAGGATGAAATAACAAAGATAAATCCGTATATACTCCTGAGAGATTATAAAAAAAGGTTTGTATGTTCTTACGGAGGAAAACAAGAGAATCTTGAAACTGTCATCCTAAAACCTATTAATGAAGGCGATGAAATAAAGAGTGCCAAAATAACAATAAACGGAAAGCATCTCTACCCTACCCGCATTGAGGTTGTTAACCGCGAGGGGCTAAAGAGTATTGTTATTATAACAAATTACCGATCGGAAATGAATTTCGATAACTCCACGTTTGTTTTCGACAAAAAGCGATATCCCAATATTGAAATTATTGATTTAAGATAGAATTTTATGGAACATGTAAAAATTTTAATAATAGGTTCCGGACCAGCCGGTTATACAGCGGCTATATATGCGGGTAGAGCTAATTTAGCCACTGTTATGTATGAAGGTATGCAACCAGGAGGACAGTTGACAACAACAACAGATATAGAAAATTTCCCCGGTTATCCTGAAGGGATATCAGGTCAAGAGATGATGGAAGATCTCAAACGTCAGGCATTGCGCTTTGGGACAGATATACGTTATGGAATAGTTACAGCCACAGATTTATCGAAAGCACCTTATAAAATAACCGTTAACGGCGAAAAGGAGATTACTGCCGATACACTTATAATAGCAACCGGTGCATCAGCAAAATACCTAGGATTACCAGACGAGAAAAAATATGCCGGTCTTGGTGTCTCTGCATGCGCTACCTGCGACGGCTTCTTTTACCGCAAAAAATGTGTCGCAGTAGTCGGTGGCGGTGATACGGCTTGTGAGGAAGCAATATATCTTTCTAAACTTGCAAGCAAAGTTTTTATGATTGTACGTAAAGATTATCTACGTGCCTCACAAATTATGCAGAAACGAGTTAACGATAGTGAGAATATTGAAGTGTTGTATAATACGGAAACAAAAGGGCTTTTCGGAGAAGACGCTCTTGAGGGAGCGCATCTTATAATGAATAAGGGGACAGACAAAGAGAAGTTATTCGACATATTAATTGACGGCTTTTTCTTAGCCATAGGACATATACCTAATACCGAAATTTTCAAACCGCTATTGAAACTTAATGAAAACGGCTACATTGTAACGAAAGACAATACGACCGAAACAAATATACCCGGAGTATTTGCAGCAGGAGATGTTGCCGATCCTCACTATCAGCAGGCAATCACTGCCGCTGCAACTGGATGCAAGGCAGCAATAGATGCAGAGAAATATCTGACAGACAACGACTTTTAAAAAGCACAATAATAATAATGGCACGTCAATCTATTATCCGAAGCGTTATTAAAGGCGAAATGGCCGAAATATGGGATCTCTTTTCTGCCACGGAAAAAGATGAAATGATAGAGCATTTTGAAGTCAGATCATTCAAAAAAAATAGCATAATATATACTGAAGGCGAAATATCATCTCATCTTATGTGTCTTATTCACGGTAAGGTTAAAATAGCAAAAGAAGGTGTCGGTGGAAGATATCAGATAATACGCCTTATAAGACCATTGCAATACTTCGGCTATCAGGCATATTTTGCTGGCATTCCGCACATAGGCAATGCTATTGCCTTTGAGCCTTCACATATTGCATTTCTTCCGCTTGGAATATTAGAACGATACATGTTAAAAAACAGCAAACTTGCATGCTTTTTTGTAAAAGAGACAACATCAGATCTTATGAGATCAGACAGCAACATGGTCTCTCTTACACAAAAACATATAAGAGGGAGGTTAGCTGAGGCACTATTCACATTACGAGATTTTTTCGGAACAGATTCGGACGGATGCTTAGATGCACATTTATCACGCGAAGACCTTGCAAATATGTCGAATATGACAACATCAAATGCAATCCGTACACTCTCCTCTTTTTCTAAAGAGAATCTTATAAAGGTAAGCGGGCGGTATATTAAGATTATTGACGATGACAAACTATCTAAGATAAGTAAATTCGGGTGGTAGACATTTAATTAGCACCACTGCATTTAAGCCCCTATTAACCTGAGAGTCTGAAGGGAGACAAATAAAGACACAATAGGATCAGGTTGTAGATAGCAATAAACTATATACTGTCTTAAAGACACTTTTTACTCTACGATGAAGACAATAGACAAATTATATACACCTCTGAGATTTCTGACGGCTACGGTTATAAATATAGCTATCATATATGTTATATTCATGGCCTGCCGTATAATATTTTATATAGCTAACTCAGAGTACTTCCCCAATCTGGGATGGAGCGAACTCCCTGACATACTTTCTGGCGCACTCGTTTTTGATACAGCCGGAATAATATATGTAAACATTCTATATGTTTTTCTTATGTTGATCCCCCTGCCTTGGCGCGAAGGAAAAAGATGGCAAATAACCTCGAAATGGATATTTGTACTATTTAATTCCGCCACAATCATTGCTAACATCATTGATACGGTATATTTTCGCTACACAAATAGGAGAACAACAGCATCAATCTTCTCTGAATTCGGAAGTGAGAACAATATTTTTAAAATAATCGGTGAAGAAGCATCACAACACTACATTCTGCTTATTTCTATAATATTAATGATCGCAGCACTCTGGATACTATACTGTAACCCTTATATCAAACATAAAAGAATAAGAATAAATGGGAAGCATCTGTTTCTTAAATACCTCACAGCAATTATAATCTTTGCCGGAGCCATTATTTTGTGTATCGCCGGCATACGCGGAGGATTTGCCCACTCCACAAGACCTATCACCATAGGAAATGCGAATCAATACGTAAATAAACCCATTGAGACGGCAGTAGTTCTTAACACTCCGTTCTCTATTATTCGCACAATAGGGAAAAAAGTATATAAAGATCCACACTATTTTCAATCACTCAAGGAGCTGGAGAGAATCTATACACCCGTACACAAAACGCATACCACAGCAGAATTTAAGCCACTGAACGTAGTCGTTATTATTCTTGAGAGTTTTGGTCAGGAGTATATTGATTACGGTTATGCTCCATTTATTAAATCTCTACGTGAGAAGAGCCTATGGTTTAAATACTCCTTCAGCAACGGTCGTAAATCAATTGATGCCATGCCGTCAGTCCTTAGCGGAATACCCATGTTTATAGAGCCATACTTTGTAACCCATTATGCAACAAACAATGTATCGAGTATTGCCGGAGAGTTGAAAAAAATGGGATATAATACCTCTTTCTTTCACGGAGCACCAAACGGATCAATGGGTTTTCAGGCATTTTCAAGAACAACAGGATGGGACGAATATTATGGCATGACAGAATACAATAACGACTCTGACTTCGATGGGATGTGGGCTATCTGGGATGAACCATTTATGCAGTTCTTTGCCAAGAAACTAAATGAATTTAAAGAACCTTTTGCTTCAACAATATTTACGGCATCATCGCACCACCCATTTAAAGTACCAAATAAATACATAAACCGCTTCAAAGAAGAGGGCGATCACCCTATATTAAAGTGTGTAAGGTACACTGACTATGCTTTGCAACAATTTTTCGAGAAAGCTAAAGGGTCTGAGTGGTATAAAAATACGCTGTTCATTATAACAGGCGACCATACAAATGCTACCCTCCACGAAGAGTTTATTACAGATGCAGGCATATATCGTGTCCCTATTATGTTCTACTATCCGGGAGGAGATATTAAGGGGTGTCCTGACAAAATTGCTCAGCAAACAGACATAATGCCAACAGTATTAAGCTATTTAAACTACAACAAACCATATATTGCTTTCGGGAAGGATTTACTTGATAATACCAGTGGCAATTGGGCAATAAATTACAACAACGGTTCGTACCAATATTTCGACAATAATTACTTACTGCAATTTGATGGGACAAAACCTTTTGCTGTTTATGATTATGTTAACGACCCACTGCTGAAAGAAAACATACTTAATGAAACAGCTGAGCAGGATGCAATGACAGAGCGCTGCAAGGCTATTATACAACAATATATTGAACGGATGACTAAAGATAGACTTACAGAGGAGGAGTAATGCAAATATTACCTTTACCGCTATTTCTTATCGGTCGCGAGAAAAATCGTCTTCTTTTCCGCTAATTCCTTCTTTGAAACTTTTAACCCCTTTCCCTATTCCTTTCATAAGCTCAGGTATCTTTTTGCCACCGAAAAGCAGCAATAGAATCAGTGCTATTATAAGGATCTCCGGTAATCCAATACCACCCAAAAACAGAAATGAATTCATTTTATTGTCAATTTAATTATTAAAGTAAGCTCATAGTTATCTCTTTTCAAGAGTTTTCAATACAATATACCCACCTAATACCTGTAAGATCATCCCCGGAAGACCAATGTTAAAATCTTGTAAAGCGACATTAACACTACCTGTTATCCCCCACTCGGCAACCCCTCCGGCAAGTTGATACAAGGCAACAACAATGGCAAGCGCAATAATAGATACCTTACGGACGCGTCCTGCCACGATAGAAGCTACTAAAGCAAGAACAAAAGATTTTAAAATTATTACCGGTAAAGCTGCTACCGGTGGCATTCCGAAAAGCAATGAATTTGCAAGAGGAGAAGCCACGGCAGTAAGCACACCTACGGTAATTCCGTATTTATATGCGGCAATGAGCGTAAAAAAATATATAGGTAGAAATATCAAACCTCCATTTGGGATCAAATGGCATAGTTGCGGTAAAATTATGTTTCCGCCAATAAAAAATACCGAAAACAGATACGTCTTATACTCTCGATAGGAGTATGAATAAAGTTTTGCTGTCTGTTGCATATTACCATATTATATTTGTTACAGTTATAACAAATAAAATGGCAGATGTTTCACTCTGATTACAGATTTTTAGTTCAAGAGAGACTTAATCTGTAAAAATTAGAATAGATCAGATAAAATTCTTACGATGGAAGACAAAATTGCGACCGAGATACTTCTCTCTTACTATCGGGTTTACAGCAAGTTCCTCTGATGTCCCTTGAAAAAGAATCTTACCTTCAAACAACAAATAAGCTCTGTCAGTAATGCTTAACGTCTCCGGTGCATTATGGTCTGTAATAAGAATTCCTATATTTTTTTCTTTAAGTTTGTAGACTATATATTGTATATCCTCAACAGCGATAGGGTCAACACCTGCAAAAGGCTCATCAAGCATTATGAACTTAGGGCTTATGGCCAGACAACGGGCAATCTCCGTCCGTCGGCGTTCACCACCTGAAAGCTGGTCGCCGAGGTTAAGCCTGACTTTTTCTAAGTGAAACTCTGCTATAAGATTCTCTAATTTCAGTATCTGTTGCTCTTTGTCCGGTTCCGCCATCTGCAAAATAGAGAATATATTATCTTCGACTGTCATTTTACGAAAAACCGAAGCCTCCTGTGCCAAATAACCTATCCCGTGTTGTGCACGCTTATAAACAGGAAATGTAGTTATATCAAGGTCATCAAGAAATATTTTTCCTTCATTTGGTGTCACAAGCCCGGTTGCCATATAGAAAGTAGTAGTTTTGCCTGCACCATTAGGTCCTAAAAGCCCCACTATTTCTCCTTGTTTTACATTTATGGATACATGATTTGCAACCGTACGCTGCCCATACTTTTTAACAAGCCCCTCAGTTCTTAACACCATAAGCTCATTTTTTACGTCCGGTGCAGATTGCTGCAAATTGCTATTATCGTCTGGCATTTGTTTAGAATATATATAATGGTTGCGAAGTTACATAAAATAAGATTTATATAAAACACAGGATGTAAAGAAACCTGCTTTTTTAACCGTTTTATCTGTTTATCTGTTATAGTATGAGCCGGATAATTATTTTAAGTATACTAAAATAAGGCGATTGCAATATTTTTTACTAATTTTGTTGTCGATACATTATTATAAACTACTGTGACAAGACTACTCAACATACTAATATTCAATAATCTGACAAAATTTGGAGATTACATTTTCCTTCTTTACAAGACATTTTCTCGGCCTGATAGGTGGAGCGAATTTTTCAGGCGTTATATAGATGAGATCTATAAACTTGGAATAGACTCGGTTGCAATAGTAATAACTATCTCTCTATTTATTGGTGCTGTTATTTCTATCCAAACTCAAATGAATATAACATCCCCGTTTATACCCTCTTATACTGTGGGGCTTCTAACGAGAGAGACTATACTGTTGGAATTTTCCTCCACAATTATGGCACTTATCCTTGCCGGAAAGGTTGGTTCAAGCATATCATCCGAAATAGGGACAATGAGGGTTACTGAACAGATAGATGCTCTTGACATAATGGGGGTTAATTCTGCAAATTATCTGATTCTTCCCAAAATAACAGCATTAGTTACGTTTATTCCTATTCTTGTAATAATAAGCATGTTTACAGGGCTTACAGGAGGATATCTGGTTGGGGTATTTATGGATATATTTCCTGTTTCGCGTTACACATACGGTTTGCAAACATATTTTCAGGAGTTCTACGTCTGGTACTCAATAATAAAATCCTTATTCTTCGGTTTTGTAATAAGCAGTGTCGCTTCATACTACGGGTACAGCGTAAAAGGAGGTGCAGCCGAAGTAGGAAAAGCAAGTACAGATGCAGTGGTCGTCAGTAGCGTATCAATACTACTGTTAGACGTGTTACTTACAAAACTACTACTGCAATGATAGAGGTGAAAAATATTATAAAATCGTTTGACGGAAACGTTATTCTTCACGATATTTCTACAACGTTTTATGAGGGTAAAACCAATCTTATTATAGGTCAAAGCGGCTCAGGGAAAACAGTACTTATGAAATCATTGGTAGGATTACTGCGCCCTGATTCAGGAGAAATTCTTTACGATGGACGCGACTTTATGAAGTTTGGCGGTGAGGAGCTAAGATGCCTGCGTTCTGAGATAGGAATGCTGTTTCAGGGTTCGGCGTTGTTTGATTCTATGTCTGTAATTGAAAACGTTATGTTTCCACTGCTGATGTTTACAAAACAAACTACGGCACAACGTAAAGAGCGTGCCCAGTTCTGTCTCGAACGAGTAAACCTTAAGGGCTTTGATAAACTTCTCCCTTCAGAATTAAGTGGCGGAATGCAGAAACGTGCAGCAATTGCTAGGGCAATTGCACTTAACCCCAAATATCTATTCTGCGATGAGCCAAACTCCGGAATTGATCCACGCACATCGCTTGTAATAGACGAACTTGTAAGCGATATCACCCACGAATATAATATGACAACCATAATAAATACTCATGACATGAATTCTGTTATGGGAATAGGAGAAAATATAGTATTCCTAAACAAAGGAGAACTTTGTTGGCACGGTACAAGAGAAGAAATATTCACCTCCAGTAATGAACCCCTAAATGATTTCGTATTTGCATCTAATCTACTTAAGGAGGTTAAAAATTACGTTGTAAAAAATCATCTCGAAAAAGAACTAAAAGATTAAAAAATAATATACATACAGATATATCAACAACAGATAGCGGGGTGTGAGAAAATTTCTCACACCCCGCTATCTGTTGTAATATGGCTAAAATACAAGGTAGTATGCAAACAGCATACTACCTTGCGTCTATTCTGAGAATTCTATCTGCATATGATACTCTATGATGCGTATTTATAACATCATAAATTCCTTTTTATGCAGTTATTATCTCTATTTTACCTCTTCAAAATCTACATCTGTAACACGATCACCTCCATCACCGTTGCCGTTTCCTGCATCTGCTCCCGACTGGCTCTGCTGCTGCTGTCCTGCATCTTGTGGCTGTTGTGGCTGTTGCTGTTGCGACTGCGCGTTATATATGTCCTGCGATGCTGATTGCAACGCCGTATTTAGTTCTGCGGTAGCTGAATCAATAGCAGCAACGTCTTGAGCTTTATGTGCATCTTTAAGTTTTGCTAAAGCAGCTTCAATTACTGATTTTTTGTCAGCTGGGATCTTGTCTCCTAATTCACTGATCTGTTTCTCAGTCTGGAATATTAAGGTATCGGCATGATTAAGTTTATCAATACGCTCTTTCTCTTTTAAATCTGAGTCAGCATTTGCGGCAGCTTCGTCCTTCATCCGTTTTATCTCTGCATCGGAGAGTCCACTTGATGCTTCAATCCTGATACTCTGCTCTTTACCGGTACCTTTGTCTTTTGCCGAGACATTAAGAATCCCGTTGGCATCGATATCGAAAGTAACTTCGATCTGTGGTACTCCGCGCATTGCTGATGGTATCCCGTCGAGGTGAAAACGTCCGATCGTCTTATTATCCCTAGCCAATGACCGCTCGCCCTGTAATACATGTATCTCTACCGATGGCTGATTATCTGCTGCCGTGGAGAAGGTCTCAGATTTGCGGGTAGGTATCGTTGTATTTGACTCTATCAGTTTTGTCATTACCCCACCGAGTGTCTCTATTCCGAGCGAAAGTGGCGTTACATCCAATAAAAGGACATCCTTTACGTCTCCTGTAAGTACGGCTCCCTGTATTGCTGCTCCTACTGCAACTACCTCATCAGGATTCACTCCTTTTGATGGTGCACGGTTGAAGAATTTTTCTACAACAGCCTGTATTGCCGGAATACGTGTAGATCCACCTACAAGAATTACCTCGTTTATATCAGATACTGAAACTCCTGCATCCTTAAGTGCTTGTCTGCAAGGTTCCATCGTAGCCTGTATAAGAGTATCGGCAAGCTGCTCGAATTTAGCCCTTGTAAGTGTTTTTACGAGGTGCTTTGGAATACCGTTTACAGGCATTATATAAGGGAGGTTTATCTCTGTTGAGGTAGCACTCGAAAGTTCTATCTTTGCTTTTTCTGCAGCCTCTTTCAGGCGTTGCAATGCCATAGGATCCATACGCAAATCCACACCTTCATCTGACTTAAATTGATCTGCCAACCAGTCTATAATTACGTGGTCGAAATCATCTCCACCCAGATGTGTATCTCCGTTGGTGGATTTTACTTCAAATACGCCGTCTCCGAGCTCAAGGATAGAGATATCAAATGTTCCTCCACCAAGATCAAATACTGCTATCTTCATGTCTTTATCAGACTTGTCAAGACCGTATGCTAAAGCAGCTGCCGTAGGTTCGTTAACAATACGACGAACATTAAGCCCTGCTATTTCTCCTGCCTCTTTTGTTGCCTGCCGTTGTGAATCGTTAAAGTATGCAGGAACCGTTATAACTGCATCGGTTATCTCTTGTCCCAGATAATCCTCTGCTGTCTTCTTCATTTTCTGAAGTATCATTGCCGAAATCTCCTGCGGAGAGTAAAGACGTCCGTCAATATCTATACGTGGCATATTGT
>JAVVOY010000023.1:0-34034 GCA_036656055.1 Bacteroidales bacterium | reverse complement strand
CACCTCAACAGGTTCATAAGGTGGCATACTCCAGCCTGAAACAGGTTTTACGGTATCAATATGTGAATTGAGCATTAGCGTAGGACGGGAGGCCTCGAACCCAGGTGCTGTAACCCATATATTATTGTTTAGAGAACATATCTTACATTCTGAAACAGTATCGGCGAGAAACTCTGCCACTACCCGCGATGCGCCACACTCTTCGCGGCTATGAGAAGGTGTAGATATCAACTTTTTAAGAAGAGATATCGCATCATAATAAACTTCATCTGTATTTATCACCGTTGCTGTATGTTTATAATTTGTTCTGCGAATGTACAAAATAAATTTTGTATTCAGCACACTTTACACTACCTTCGCAACTGAAAAACTATATTATAAAAGATGGAGACAAAAGGTAAAATAGTACATTTGTTGCCACTCCAGAGCGGAACAAGCCAGAGTGGGAAAGAGTGGAAAAAACAAGAGTTTATAGTTGAGACGCAGGAGCAATATCCCAAAAAGATATGTATGCATCTTTTTGGCGACCGAGTAGACCAATATCCGGTAGCTGAAGGTGATGACATTACCGTAAACTTTGATGTAGAGAGCCGTGAATACAACGGACGCTGGTATACTAACGTTAATGTATGGAAACTTGAAAAAGGGATATCAATGGCTTCAGATACTTATGCAGCCCCATCTCCTACTTTTGAACCCCAGTCCGAAACCGACGACCTCCCTTTCTGATAAAAACAGATTGTTTTTTTACCGTACATCAACCAAAAGTCATTTTGTTTGTTTACAAATAAATAAAACGTTACACTATGAGAATTGCTAATATATATATCCTATCACTTACGGTTATAATGATATTGGTCGGCTGCCGTAAGACTAATGAAAATTCAGACAGTAATACAAACATAAAACAGACAACTATGGGGGCAATTTCTTTAACAAAAGCAGAATTTTTAAAAAAAGTAGCCAACTACGAGACAGATGGAACGGAATGGAAATACCTTGGCGACAAACCTGCGGTAATAGATTTTTACGCCGATTGGTGCGGACCATGCCGAAGCATGGCTCCTATTATTGAAGAAGCTGCAAAAGAGTTTCAAGGCAAAATAGATGTGTACAAAGTTAATGTAGATAACGAATCAGAGTTAGCCTCGGTTTTCAAGGTGCAAAGTATCCCGACATTCATATTCATCCCTATGACCGGAGCTCCTATTAAAATTGTAGGAGGAATGTCTAAAGCAGATATTACTACTCAGATAAACAATATACTCAAATAGACAATAACAATATAAATAAATTCCGCCCGCATTCTTCTTATTTGAATAATGCGGGCGGAATTATTTAATGCCACATTCAGTACCGAAATAAATATTATTTTACTCCGTCTACCTCTACTGTTTCATTTATTCTCTTAACCATTCCTTGCAGCGCATTGCCCGGACCAACTTCCGTGAAAGAGTCTGCACCATCGGTTATCATATTCATTATAGTCTGTGTCCACCTTACGGGCGCCGTTAACTGAGCGACAAGATTAGCTTTTATAATATTAGGATCTGTCTCACCCTGCGCCGTCACATTCTGATAAACGGGACATTTAGGCTTTTTAAAATCAGTATTCTCTATTGCTGCGGCAAGTTCCACACGTGCCGGTTCCATAAGTGGTGAATGAAAAGCCCCCCCGACTTTAAGGCGTGCCGCACGTTTTGCCCCGGCAGCAATTAACTTCTCACAAGCAGCGTCCACAGCTATCTCTTCGCCAGAAATAACAATTTGTCCCGGACAGTTGTAATTTGCAGCAACAACAATTCCTTCATGTACTGACGCACATATCTCTTCCACTGTTTCATCTGCTAATTTAAGTACAGCAGCCATAGTTGAGGGTGTTATTTCACAAGCCTTCTGCATTGCAGAAGCACGAGCTGCAACAAGTTTCAGCCCCTCCTCGAAAGACAATGCTCCGGCAGATACAAGAGCTGAAAATTCGCCAAGGGAATGTCCCGCAACCATATCGGGTTTAAAATCTGCCCCCATACTTTTAGCCAAAGCAACAGAGTACAAAAACACAGCTGGTTGCGTAACTTTAGTCTGCTTAAGATCCTCATCTGTTCCATTAAACATTACATCTGTAATATTAAAACCCAACACTTGGTTGGCTTTATCAAACAGTGCTTTAGCATCACTGTTACTATTGTAAAGTTCATGTCCCATATCCGGGAACTGGGACCCCTGTCCCGGAAATATATACGCCTTCATCTCTATTGTATTTAATATTAAAAAATATGGAGTTTCTCTCCCCTACCTCTTTCTTATTCGAGCGCAAAAGTAACCAAATTAGCAATATGATGCAACTCTTTTAACTCATAATTGTTTTTTAAATAAATAGCACTACACATAAATATGTATGCGTAGTATTATATCAATAGTAACAGAATCAATCTTAATTTAAAGCTCAAACAAAATGCCAGTCTTATTATTTTTAAATCTTGGGGTAGGAGAGATAATGCTGATAGCCTTAGTAGTCCTTCTGCTATTTGGTGGAAAAAAAATTCCCGAACTTATGAAAGGGCTTGGACGCGGAGTAAAAAGCTTTAAAGACGGCATACACGAAATAGATGATGAAATTAACAAAAATGACAAAGTATAATAAAATTCGTCAAGAGTATGAAGTTATGACGCTCGGCGAACATTTGGATGCTTTGCGTGGCATAATAGTAAAATCGTTGCTGACATTAACCGTTATATCAATAGTATATTTTTACTACTCCGATGAATTATTCTCCCTCTTTATTCTCTCCCCTGCAAACGGGGATGCCCCTGTTTACAAAATATCAGACTTTATAGAGGCGCTATTTTCTAACAGCATCAAAGAAACAGAAAGCTACAAACTTAACCTTATAAATATAAATATCGCCGCACCGCTTTTTATCCAAATGGGAGCAAGCCTTCTCTCTGCCCTTCTTACAATATTTCCATATATAATATATCTAATATGGACTTTTCTCGCACCAGCCCTCTATTCGAGCGAGAAAAAAGGTGTAAAGCAAGCTTTTATGTTCTCTTCTCTCCTTTTTTATTTAGGCGCAGCTACCGGCTATTTCCTGCTCTTCCCCATTACTTTACGATTTTTAACAACAGTACAGATTGCCGAAATTCCTAATACGATAACACTACAATCATATATGAGCCTATTTTGGACGCTTATATTCATAATGGGGGCAGCATTCGAACTTCCAATTCTCACATGGCTTCTGGCTAAAATAGGGATTATAAAACCTGTATTTTTCTCAAAATACCGAAAGTATGCAATAGTAATAATACTGATTGCTGCCGCCGTAATAACACCCACCCCTGATCCGTTTACAATGATGGCTGTATTTATCCCCTTATACATACTATACGAGACCAGTGCAATAATTGTAACAAAAACAGTAACAGGGAGCAAAAAAGCGACCAAAACATTATAGATAAACTAAAATTTCTTATTTATAAAATCATATCTGTCTCTTATTTGTCCATAAGCGTATATTTGTTTAATTTTGGCATCAGAATCATATTATATTTAGATGTTAGATTAACATATAGGATAAGTATCTTAACCAACTACTTATCTTATGCTTAAACAACAAAATTCAGGTAGGTCTAAGACCTGCCATTAATAAACAGATTAAAATGAATATAAAAACCATATCGGTACTTGCATACACACTCTTCGCAATATTCAATTCCATAACTGCCCAAAATATAGAATCTATTTCATTTGGAGATATGGAACAATGGCAGACAAGGATAATTAAGGAGTCGCGTCTCCTTGGTGGAAAAGTGCAAACAATGCATGCAATAAACTCTTTTGGCAAAGTTAATGGAGAGATTCCTTACAGGCGTAATTCCAAATCACCATGGGCGACCTCAAACGTCTACGCATCTCCTGCCGGAATAGTAAAAACAAGTGTATCTGTTTTTCCTGAAAGACGCGAGAATGGATACTGTGCTCGTCTCGAAGTAAGAGAAGAACACTGCAAAGCCATAGGTATAATAAATATAGTAGTCGTAGCCCCGGGTTCAATATTTCTCGGAGGCATGGACGAGCCGATAAAAAGCACAAAAAATCCCATGAGCAAATTAGATCAGGGAATACCTTTCACCAAACGGCCTAAGGCTGTACAATTCGATTATAAAGTAAAGCGGAAACACCAGATGTATAAAGCAACCGGAGGGACAAAAATTTCAGAAGTATCCGGAAACGATAATGCCGAAGTAGCCCTTTACCTATTACATAGGTGGGAGGACAGAGATGGAAATGTATATGCCAAACGCATAGGCACAGCATACGAAAAATATGGACACGATGTTCCGGAGTGGGTAAACAATCATAATGTACCCGTATATTACGGCGACATAACCAATAGCCCGTTCTTCAAAAGTTATATGGGGCTAATATCACAATCAAATCCATATTACACAACCAACAGTAGAGGTAAAATAGTTCCTGTAATAGAGGTAGGCTGGGGTGATGAAGACGAAGAAGTTACACATATAATGTTACGATTCTCTTCAAGTGACTTTGGACCTTATATAGGTAGCGTAGGAAGCATGTTTTGGATTGATGATGTAAAACTTGTTTACTAATAAAACAGAATAAATATTCACTATTTTACTATTGTTAACTATACAACATGTGAAATAGTTAAATAAAAAGGCTATATTTGTAACTTGTTTTTCATAGTATTAGATTTAAGGTTAATAAAAGAGTAGTCTCTGTGAAGCGACTGCTCTTTTTTTTCGTACAATATCCAAGTAGAAAACCTATCAAGTTTAAGCGTAGAAATAGCTTACCATATATTTTAAAAGGGGTTAATTTTTGTAAGATACCATTATAGGCAAAAATAGAAAAAGATCGCTTTAAAAAAGCGATCTTTTTCTGTGACCTCGGAGGGGCTCGAACCCTCGACCCAATGATTAAGAGTCATTTGCTCTACCAACTGAGCTACGAAGTCATTGTTGGTGTTTATTCTCTTTGCGGGTGCAAAAGTAAATCTTTCTCACCATAATAACAAACTTTTTATCGCTTTTTTAATCGAAAATATACATTGGAGACGGTTTTGTCCTTGCTAACGGCACAACATCTACATCCTCGCCAACATTTATACCACGCAGCGACAATGCTTTGCTTACGGTATCAAAAGCAAGTTCAGGTGTATTGTTTTCGGCACTTATATGGCATAGAAATATCTTCAACAATCTATTCGTAAATCCCTCGGCAAGAAATGAGGCAGTAATATCATTGCACAGATGTCCGGTATCGCTTTGTATACGCTTTTTAAGATATTCAGCATAACGTCCAAAACGTAACATATTAATGTCGTAATTAGACTCTATCACCATACAATCAGATTGCAGCAGATACTTCTTTACCGTAGGAGTTAAGCATCCCAAATCTGTTGCAAAGGCAAATGTAAGACCATCGTAGCGGACAAGATAACCAACATTGTCGCTGCCGTCATGCAGCACTTCAAAAGCAGTGATCTCAAAACCTCCCACAAAAAACGGAACATCCTTTAATATAAATCTATGTGCTGTATAAATCTTCTCCACCATTCTGAAATTACGATTCATCCCATCTATGGTTCCCTTAGTTGCATAGATAGGTATCCCCCATCTTTCTCCCAGATATCCCGCAGAAATTATATGGTCAGAATGATCATGCGTAATACACAGCCCAAGGATAGTACTTTTATCGATATTATTATCCTCAAGTATCCTCCTTATTTTGCGCGCACTAATACCTGCATCTATAATTAAGCCCTCTTTATCATTCCCAAGGTAATAACAATTGCCACTGCTTCCGCTCGACAAACTTAAAAATTTTAAACTCATTTAGTACGGATTTTTTTTATTATGCCATCCATAATGGTGCAGCATATTTAATTCATGCCATAAAGATACGAAGTAATGTTCAATTATCTCGGTTAAAAAGAGAAAACAGCCAATATTCCTTTTAAATTTAAAAAACGAGATATGCCTATCCGTATATATATTTAGGAGCGCTTACTATGAAATATTGTACTATTAAAAACAAAAGATGGCGACCGATCAGGTCGCCATCTTTATATCACACACTTCTGTTATTGTTATTTCTTTACTACTTTAAAAGCATTGTCATTAATCTTTACAATAACTAAACCGCGACCATGTATATCTACAGTTATAGTACCGTTGACAGCCACGCCGTCATAAACGATCATCCCGTTTGCCGTAAAGACTTTTATTATATCGCCTTCTTCCACACCGCACAGATTAAGCTGGTCGCCAGATAACCATACCTTAACAGCAGACAATTCGTTATTTTCTACACCGGTAGGTACAATCTGCAACAGATATTCCGCTGTACCATTGCCATATATCCAGCCGTTACCGGTTTCACGAGCCTGATTAACGGTTATATTGGCAGAACCTTTATTCACAAGCGTTATTACACCTTTTGCATCTATCGTTGCCACACCAATGTTATCAGACTCATAAGAGAGGGCTCCTTTAGAATCAGTAATCAATTCAGGTGTATATGAGCCATCACCTAAGTCTTTAGTAACAACTCCTGCGTCTTTCCAACGGATAGACGGAGTTTTAGGATTTACGGCATTAAGTATATATGAAACGCTTGTTTCGAGATATTTTCCCCACTCGGCCTGAGTTGCTGTTATGGTTGTTGTCCCTTTGGCTTTCATTGTTACTACACCGTCTGAATCTACCGTCATTGACGAATTGCTTGACATGTAAGTTATGGCACCCTTTGAAGAGGTAGAGCCGGCAGGGTTTGTGTATGAGTTGCCTCTAGCATAACCAACTATAACTGAAGATGCCCTATTCTCAAAAGAGAGATCACTGTTCTCCTTCGCTACAAAGTTAGCTTTAAGCTCCATATTAGCAGTTATGTTATCTTTTTTATACACTGCCGATGTACTTACTTCATTGCCGTTAACATCAGTCCAATTAACAAAATAGCAATTCGCCGCAGGCGTTGCCGTAAAAGTTACATTTTCACCATCATACACGTCATTTCCGCCTTCACTATGCGTAAACTCAGCAGAACCAAAAGTGGGATTATTTGTCGCCGCCGTTACTATTAATTTAGATCTGAAAGTAAATGTATATGTGTGCATATTTGATCCGTTCTGCGAAATATCACCGCCTTTTACAACTACCGTTACTTTTTTAGCTTGTGATTCAATGTTGCTTTCTGCTATTGCAGATACCCCATCAACTAACACATCAACAGCTCCCGGGACACTCGTTGCATACTTAATCCCCTCGTATGTATATTTGTCTTTGTCGAAACCCCATAAGTCAACTCCATCGAATTTAACCGATGACGCTTTTGAGTTATATACCATCTCAATATCATCAACATTAACAGCATCACCATTATTCCCTTTTCCGGGTGTTTTATTTGAGGTATACGACGCCAAAATATATGCCGGGTTTTTATTCCCTGATTCATAAGCAAACGGTATGGAGATTCTCTGCCACCCCTTATCGGATGCAGCATAATAGCTTCTTTGAGCTTTTGCTACTACATTTGTGTATCCTCTAGCCTCAGGATCCTGATAGCGTGAATACTCATGAATTATTACAGATATACTAGCCTGTTCAGATGTACTGCTTGGTACGTACTTAACCCATGAAACCAAAGAATCTGGTTTTCCTGTAAAAGTCTGATTAAAACCACTCTCGTTAGGGTCAGAGTAGTTATAATTACCTGAAGCATCAGTAGGAGTTGTTGACCCACCATATATACGTCCTGTCGTAAGATTACCGTTAGCAATAATACCAAATGCAGCTTTATTAGACCATAATTTTGCTGACTGTTTTCCTGAACTTCCCGGACGACAATCATCAGATGGGGCTATCTTATTTGCACGGGCGGAGTTATAAATAAAGCTGGCCGTTACCATTGTTACAAAAGAATTCCAACCAGAAGGCTCAGTTCCTGATACACCTCCTTGCGAAACAGGTTCCCACGCACCCTCAAAACCGGAGTTAGGCAACTGATATTGCGCAAAAGCCGTTATAGTCATCGTTGGAAATAATACCGCCAAAACTATCTTGCGTAAATCTCTTTTCATCTTCAATATATTTAAAATTTTCGCTGCAAAGGTAAATAAAAAATAGAGCCGACCTAAATTATTGTTATTTTTTAACAAACGCACACGCAGCATTTAGCCCAATAATTGCGTCTTACATAGTTTCATTATTTGTAAATTACCAAACATCAAAGAGTAAAAATAAATTGTAGTATCTTAACAGACTGATATTATAATAATTGCAATCTCCACTTTGCAAAATCAAAAAATATATATACCTTTGCAACGGTAACCTGTGGATAAATAGGCATTAATTAAGTACTCTTTTATGGAATTATTCTATAAAACACATAAATATCTTGTAGAGCATGTAACATCTCCGGTTGAGAGAGAGCTTATGCAAGAGATTGACTGGAGTCATCGCCTGATAGGAATCAAGGGAAGTAGAGGCGTTGGGAAAACCACATTTCTTCTTCAATATGCAAAGGAGCATTTCGGAACAGACTCTTCATGCCTATATATAAATCTCAATCATTTATGTTTTGCTGAGAGAACATTATCTGAATTTGCCAAAGAGTTTGCGGCATCAGGAGGGCGTACACTGCTGATAGATCAGGTATTCAAATATCCAAATTGGTCGGAAGAGTTGCGATATTGTCATGATAATATACCCGGGCTTAATATAGTTTTTACAGGATCATCTGTTATGAGGCTCAAAGACGACAATCCTTATCTGGCAGGCATCGTAAAATCTTATAATCTGCGTGGCTTTTCTTTCAGGGAGTATCTTAATCTTATGGCTGGGACAAAATTCAAATTTGTAAAACTTGAAGACCTTTTGTTGAGCCATAAAGAGATAGCGAAAAAGGTAACGGAAATTATTAATCCTTACGACTATTTTTCAGCGTACCAACATCATGGTTTCTACCCGTTCTTTCTTGAGAAGCGCAACTTCTCAGAGAACCTTATAAAGACGATGAATATGATTATGGAGGTTGATATTCTTCTTATAAAACAGATAGAGTTGACCTATCTGGCTAAGATACGCAGGTTGCTTTATATGCTTGTAAAAGATGCCCCATGCGTACCAAATATAAGCAAACTCAGTAAAGAGATACAAACATCACGTGCCACGATTGTAAATTACATAAAATACCTTTCAGATGCACGGCTTATAAACGTCCTTTATCAGGCAGGGGAATCTTTCCCTAAAAAGCCGGCAAGAGTGTATATGCACAATACAAACTTGATGTATGCCACAGGACCCGAAAATATAGATCAACAAGCGGTAAGAGAGACATTTCTATATAACAACCTATATAAAGACAATATAGTGAACAAAGGAGACAAAGGGGGACAATTTTTAGTAAATGGCAAATACCGGTTTAAAGTTGACTCGTGTAAACCAAGAAACAACAGAGAAGAGTTCATTTATGCCGTTGACAATATCAAGGCAGGAGAAGGAAATGTTATTCCGCTCTGGTTATTCGGTTTTTTATATTGATCATTACTTATTAACATAAAATAATTTTCCAAAGAGAAAAACAAATATGAAAATCAAATAGCTTTATATCAACTCATAAGAGGGTGATTATTTGAGTTCATAGAGAGTTATATTCTCTTTAATAAAACAACAAAACAATCGTATGAAACAGAAGAAAATGTTAACATGTGACGGTAATCAAGCAGCTGCACACATATCGTATATGTTCAGCGAAATTGCAGCAATTTACCCTATCACACCATCATCGCCTATGGCAGAGTATGTAGACGAATGGGCTGCGGCCGGTCGCAAGAATATATTCGGCGAAATTGTATCAGTTCAAGAGATGCAGTCGGAGGCAGGTGCAGCCGGAGCGCTACACGGATCTCTGCAAGGAGGCGCACTAACAACAACATATACTGCATCGCAGGGACTTCTACTGATGATCCCTAATATGTACAAAATTGCAGGTGAGCTACTGCCATGCGTATTCCACGTATCAGCACGTACGCTCGCTTCGCACGCACTTTCAATATTTGGCGACCATCAAGATGTAATGGCATGCCGTCAAACCGGTTTTGCTATGTTAGCCGAAGGATCAGTACAAGAGGTTATGGATCTCTCAGGCGTTGCTCACCTTGCAACAATCAAATCGCGCGTGCCGTTCATTAACTTCTTCGACGGGTTCCGTACATCGCATGAGATACAAAAGATAGAGATTCTTGAAAACGATGACCTCGCACCGTTTATTGACCAAGAAGCACTCGCAGGTTTCCGCTCACGCTCACTTAACCCCGAGACACCTGTAATGCGCGGAATGGCGGAAAATCCTGAAACTTTCTTCCAACACCGTGAAGCATCTAATAAGTTTTACGAATCCGTTCCAGAGATAGTACGCGATTACATGAAGAAAGTGTCAGAGATAACCGGACGCAAATACGATCTCTTTACATATTACGGAGCAGAAGATGCCGACCGCGTTATTATAGCTATGGGTTCAGCAACAGAGGCTGTACGCGAAACAATAGATTACCTTACCGCAAAAGGAGAAAAAGTAGGTCTCGTATCAGTACATCTATATCGTCCATTCTCAGCAAAAGACTTCATCGCAGCAATACCTAAAACAGCAAAACGCATAGCTGTTTTAGACCGTACAAAAGAACCGGGAGCAAACGGAGAGCCTCTATATCTCGATGTTAAAGATTGTTTCTATGGCAACGAGAATGCTCCATTGATAGTTGGCGGACGTTACGGTTTGTCATCGAAAGACACAACCCCAGCCCAAATACTGGCAGTTTACGAAAATCTATCATTACCACAACCCAAAAATCAGTTTACAATAGGGATTGTTGACGATGTAAACTTCACATCACTTCCCGTAGGCGAAGAGATTGCAATGGGTGATGAAGGGATGTTTGAGGCTAAATTCTACGGATTAGGTGCAGATGGCACAGTAGGAGCAAACAAGAACTCGGTAAAAATTATAGGTGACAACACAAATAAATACTGTCAGGCATACTTCTCGTACGACTCAAAAAAATCAGGAGGCTTTACCTGCTCACACCTGCGTTTTGGAGAAAGTCCAATTCATTCAACCTATTTAGTAAATACCCCTAATTTTATAGCATGCCACGTACAAGCATATCTGAGAATGTATGATGTTATGCGCGGAATACGTCAAAACGGGACATTTCTTCTGAATACAGTCTGGGACGAAAAAGAGCTTATAGCAAACTTACCGACTAACATAAAATGCACACTGGCACAAAAGAACATAACACTCTATACCATAAATGCTACTAAGATAGCACAAGAGATTGGTCTTGGAAATCGTACAAATACAATATTGCAATCGGCATTCTTCCGCATTACAGGCGTAATCTCGTCAGATCTTGCAATAGAACAGATGAAGAAATTCATCGTAAAATCTTACGGTAAAAAAGGTGAAGATGTTGTCAACAAAAACTATGCTGCCGTTGACCGCGGAGGCGAATATGTAAAAATTAATGTTGATCCCGCATGGGCAAATCAAGGAACAGATACAGATACGATAGATCACAACGTTCCGGAATTTATTGAAAAAATGGTACGCCCTATCAATGCACAGAAAGGCGACGATCTTCCAGTATCGGCATTTGTAGGTTACGAAGACGGTACATGGCCGGCAGGAACAGCGCAATATGAAAAACGCGGCGTTTCGGCATTTGTTCCGGTTTGGGATTCAGCCAACTGTATACAATGTAACAAGTGTGCTTATGTATGTCCTCACGCATCAATACGCCCATTCGTACTGAACGCTGAAGAGCAGGCATCAGCACCTTTCTCCGACAACTTAAAAGCAATAGGCAAAACATTTGATGGAATGGCGTTCCGCGTTCAAGTTGACGTTCTCGACTGCTTAGGTTGCGGCAATTGCGTTGACGTATGCCCCGGAAACAAAGCTGGTAAAGCTCTGAATATGTCACCCCTTGAAAAACAGCTACAACAAGCTTCAAACTGGGAGTATTGCATAGAGAAAGTATCTTCAAAGCAAGCACTTGTAGACGTTAAGGCAAATGTTAAAAATTCCCAGTTTGCAACACCTCTGTTTGAATTCTCAGGAGCTTGTTCAGGTTGCGGAGAGACCCCATACGTAAAACTTATAACACAACTATTCGGCGACCGCCAAATGGTAGCCAATGCAACAGGTTGTTCGTCAATATACTCTGGTTCTATCCCAGCAACACCATACACAACAAACAGCGAAGGTAAAGGTCCGGCATGGGCAAATTCACTGTTTGAGGACTTCTGTGAATTTGGGTTCGGCATGTTCTATGCCGTGGACAAAATGCGTAACCGCCTGACGGATCTTATGAACGCAGCACAAAGTTGCCCAAATTGCCCCCAAGAAGCCAAAGATTTATTTGTTGAATGGATTAACAACAAGGAGAATGCAGAGAAGACAATAGAACTTGAAGCAAAAATAACTCCGATAGTTAAAGCCGCTGCCGATAAATGCAACTACTGCAATGACATTGCATCACTTCGCAAATTTATTATTAAAAAATCACAATGGATAATAGGCGGTGATGGAGCATCTTACGATATAGGCTTTGGAGGTCTCGACCACGTATTATCAACCGGAAGAGATGTAAACATATTAGTTCTCGACACCGAAGTTTACTCAAATACCGGAGGACAAGCATCAAAAGCCACTCCAGTAGGAGCAATTGCCAAATTTGCAGCATCAGGTAAACGTATCCGCAAAAAAGATCTCGGTCTTATAGCTTCAACATACGGGTATGTGTATTGCGCACAAATAGCAATGGGTGCCGACCAAGCACAGACACTGAAAGCCATTCGCGAAGCAGAGGCATATAACGGCCCTTCAATAATAATAGCTTACTCACCATGTATAAGCCACGGATTGAAAAGTGGTATGGGAAAAGCACAGGCAGAACAGGCCGCAGCAGTTGAATGCGGATATTGGCACCTATGGCGTTACAACCCTACACTCGAAGCTGATGGGAAGAACCCATTCACACTTGACAGCAAAGAGCCACAATGGGATAAATTCAAGGACTTTCTTAAAGGTGAGGTTAGGTTCTCATCACTCTGGAAACAATTCCCTGACGAGGCAGCAGAATTATTTGAAGCAGCACAGACTAATGCACTTTGGCGTTACAACAACTACAAACGCCTTGCCAAAGAGCAGTGGGGTACCGATGCAAAATAAATAATATTAACACAAACATATTAATTAATAGCGGCAGAATTTAAAACTCTGCCGCTATTTTTATCTCCAAAGTATACATAGACGCAAATCTTAATATCTCGCAAATATGATATCCTTTACATTTTAAACTAAAAATATAAATACAAATAAAAAAACAGATGCCGAGTAAAAATATGCCCGACATCTGTCTGTTTTTTTGATTAACATTTAAGGAGCATTATCCAAAACTGAATGCTCCGTGTATATATCTATTGCTAAAGTAGAGATCACCTTTCTCCTCACGACAGAAAATTTTCCCCTCTCTAGCAAGCCATCCTACCGCAGCATAAATATCCGCCGTTTTAAGCCCGGTTAAATCTTTCATCTGCGGCACCGACAACTCGGTGTTATTTTCGAGAATACGCCAGAGTATGCCGGCGTTTTCTCCAATTGAGAATGTAAATGCTTTCATACCCTTATCTTTTAAGATTGTATGCCTTAAAGATAAAATATAATTTCTATAAAACCAAATGTTTTAACATAATTTATTCAACGCGATATAAATTACATATTAAAATACAAAGGAGTTAAAACAGTCTCTAAATTTCCGTATTTATCAGTTCCGTCAAGTTCTCCTTTGTTCGCAAACCCATCCATGCTTTTTTAGCTTTACCATCCTTAAAAAGTATTAGCGTTGGAAGTGATTGAACAGCATAATCTTTAGCGATTATAGTCTCCTCATCAACATTTAACTTAGCAAACTTAACCTTACCTACAAACTCCGTAGCCAACTCATCAAGTATAGGGGCAAGTTTACGACACGGAGCACACCATGGTGCCCAAAAATCTACCAATACATACCCTGATTTAATACTCTCCTTAAAATTGTCATCATTTAATTGCATTACACCCACTTTCTGAGCATCAACATTACAGAGAGGAAAAACAGAGAAAATTACAGTCACAATCGAAACAAATAAGATCTTTTTCATATACTATAATTAATAATCATATATTACTGATATTATGCTAAATAATTATTTGGCATATATTAAAACGATAATAAAACAATTTTATTTCAAACAAGTTCTTATGAACAGTATAAATTTACCAAATAGATATCATCACAAACACACATTACCACAATAAATATCTTATTCATTTCTCATGAAAATATTAGACAAAATAATTGATAATTATAATTAAAACGCATATATTTGTTTTTGATATATTATTATAAATAAGCCTAATAAAACAGATCCAACATATATAAATTACCATGAGAAAAATTCTTATTTTATTAATGCTTAACCTCGGTATAATACTAAGCGCTTATGCTCATATTAACAGCCAGATGAAGATTCATAGAAAGCCATTCTTTTCTCTTATGTCTATCTAAAAAAACGAACAGGTATAAATGAATCCTCATTAAACGATACGTTAAATATCCTCCATTCTCCCAGAAAACAACAATCACAATACCTGATTATGACACATTGGCTAACCAAAGGTATTCATCTTGTAAAAGCAATTATAATCAAATAAGAATCTATCATAATAAATAATCGGTCTTAATTTATATACCACAATGATTAACTACCTAATATGGTCAACTCTCGAGGGATGGATATCGTCTTCGATATACACTATTATAATAATATTGAACCTTATATTTGTAATTGTCATAATATCCGAAAACCGTAATCCTGTAAAAAGTTTGGCATGGATACTGGTTCTTACGCTGTTACCAATGATAGGTTTTATCTTTTATCTATTCTTCGGCAGAGATCAACGGTCGCAAAAGATGATCTCCAAAAAAGGGATGCGTAAACTACAAAGACTCATAGGGCACAACACATCAATGAGTGACACCAATACCGACAACCTTGATGCCGACAGCATATTACAAATAAAACTCGGCTATAATCTAACAGGGGCATCACTTACAAACGGCAATAAGATAACCCTTTTTACAGAAGGAAAAGATAAATTCGACTCCCTTTTTGAAGATATCCGCACAGCCAAATCATTTATCCACCTTCAATATTATATATTCGAGAATGACAAGCTTGGATTAGCGTTAAAGCGCCTCCTTATAGAAAAGGTAAAAAGCGGAGTTGAGGTACGAATTCTCTATGACGATGTAGGGTGTTGGAGTTGGCGGGTAGGGCATCATTTTTTCGATGACATGCTTACAGTTGGCATACAGGCAAAACCATTTTTTAAAGTAACCTTTCCTCTATTAGCTAATAACCTCAACTCTCGCAACCACCGCAAACTCGCTATAATAGACGGTACAAAGGGATATATCGGAGGTATGAATGTTGCTGATAGATATGTTGACGGAGTAAAATGGGGTATATGGCGCGACACACATATAAAGATTGAAGGACCGGCAGTACATGAGTTACAATCCATTTTTCTTGTCGACTGGAACTTCACGACACGAGAATTACTTACGAAACAATCCTATTTCCCTAAAATAAATCCTCAACAATATGACGACAAAATACAATTAATCACAAGTGGTCCGCTTGATGAAAACAAAGCCATCGCACTATTGTTTCATAAAGTAATCACCACGGCAAAAGAGAAGATATATTTACAAACACCATATTTTCTACCAAGCAGTGAATTTATAAATTCGCTGCAAATCGCAGCACTGTCAGGAATTGATGTGAGAATAATGCTGCCAGAACACTCCGATTCACCAATATTACAGATGGCATCGCATTCATATATATCTCAAATATTGCGTTCAGGTGTAAAAGTCTACTTTTACAAAAAAGGGTTTATGCATGCAAAAGCTATGATAATTGACAATAAATTTACAACAATAGGGTCAACAAATTTCGACTTTCGCAGCTTTGAACAAAATTTCGAAGTCAACGCATTTATATATAGCACAAATTTCAACTCAATTTATACCTCACAATTCACCAGTGACCTGCAAAACTGTCGACGCATCATGTTGAGAAGTTGGAAAAAACGCCCCTTGGCAAAAAAGATACGAGAATCCGTTTCTCGTTTACTTAGCCCAGTTCTGTAAACTCAGACAGCATCAGAATCTGCACCAATAAAACTATCAGAGACATTTATAAGATAAAGATTATTAGTTGCTCTGGTAAATGCAGTATAAAGCCATCTGTAAAACTCGGCATTTACAGTTTCAATATTCATATTTCCCATATCCAAAAACACATTCTTCCACTGTCCACCCTGAGCCTTATGGCAAGTAACCGCATAAGCGTATTTAACCTGAAGGGCATTAAACCATACATCAGATTTAACACGCTTAAACTTGTCACGCTTAAGCCTAACATCACTATAATCATCCATTACGCGAGTAAAGAGCATATTATTCATCTCTGGTGTCAATGACGGTGACTCGGTATGCAGAGTGTCAAGAATTATCTTAGCGTCAAGATCAGCTTTATAATCAGGGAAGTGCAACGTAACATCCGCAAATCTGAAACCGTACATCTGATCATAACCGCGTACCCGCACTACACTTGCCACATCACCGTTCGCGATAAAATCTATATCCTCAATCTCTTCGCCCCAGAAATAATTATTTTTAGCAATAAGTAAAAGATCGCCCGAACTAAGCTCTTCTTCGCGACAAAGCAATCTATTCCTAATCCCTTCATTAAATATATTAGCCCGTTTATTTGAACGGGTTACTATTATTGTTTGCTCTGTCCCGTCACGTGAATAGGCTGTTTCAAGCGCATCAATAAGTTCATCCCCGCCCACACGAGTTATATCGTTAAAACCTTTTATCCGTATCTCAGGCATAGGCAAAGTGGCCTCATCCATCTTACCCCTAAGGGCAGTTGCATTAAACAAGATACCAGAATCCATCTCTTGCCTTACCACCTCTTTTAACTCATATTCAGTTACCGACAAATCATATCGTTCAAGCTTAGCCCTATCTAAAGCCGGACTCTCCTGCCGTCCAACAGGCGGAAGCTGCGCCGAATCTCCTATCATTATCAGCTTGCACCCCTGCGCCGAATATACGAACTCTATCAAGTCATCCAAAAGGCTACCCGAACCGCAAACAACAGAATCATTAGCAGCATCAGCAATCATTGATGCCTCATCCACAATAAAAAGAGTATTTTTATAACGATTCTCGGTCAGCGAGAACCCTGACATATCCGCTGAAAAGCGTTTCTGCCTATATATCTTTCGGTGTATAGTATATGCAGACTCTCCGGCATAAGCGCCAAAAACCTTAGCAGCCCTCCCCGTAGGCGAAAGCAATATACAACGCATACCATACTGGGACAATGTTTTCACCAACGCACCCACAAGAGAACTTTTTCCAGTACCGGCGTACCCTCTCAGTAAGAAAAGTTCACGTCCCGGTACAGCAAAAGCAAACCTAACCAATTTCGCCATAAGCAGAGCCTGTTCCTGAGTAGGATTATACTGAAGATTGGTCGAAAGACTTTTAAGGAAATTATCATTTATCATTATACATGCAAAGATAGAGAAAAAATGAGACTAAGAGCAGAGCGCAGAAAGAAGGTTGTAATAGAGGGGGTTAGGCGACAAATTAGAAAAGTAGAGAGCCAACGAAAACCGCGGAAAAGCCAATTAAAACCAGAGTTACATTACTATATCGTTACTTTCTTTTGGCTCGCAGGAGGATTTTATCAAGCTTTCAAAGTGCTGATTTACATGCTTTTTAAGCTATTTCACTCGCAAATATACCCGAATTTTCGGGAAACAGATGAGATAGTACGCAGGTTGGGAGGTCAGAAGATGAGTGTTTCGGGACTGATAGAGAATCTTTCCCGACATCATTTAAACTCTATGGGCAAGACATTGAACAGTGGAGGAAATATTAGTTTGCATCGACAGAGCAATATTACTTCATTTTACATACAACTTTAACAAGAATAAATGAAATCAAGTGCATAGATTTAAGCTAATCTTAAGTCAGCTATGCCGGATAACCTTTATTTTTGCATTCCAAATTCTTTAATACTGAATCTACGCATATCCTGATTGTGGAAGACGAACCGGGCATCTACAACTTCTTGAAGGAGGGGCTGGAAGAGTAAGGTTACGCCATCACCATTGCCTCCGACGGAATAATGGGAGTAGAGAAATACCGTCAAGTGCGACCGAACTTGATTTTGCTCGGCTGGATGCTTCTGGGTATGCACGGGATTGGTGTGTGCGCAGATATAGAGCCATAGAGAAAAACATGAATTGGTATATACCGGTAACTTTTTCAAACCGCCCCAATCATTCAACGCATTCTCATTGATATATTCCTTTTACTGTTGTGCAATAGAGAATTTGTTAACTATAGAAACTAAAAATACAATCAAATTTGGTATATATATATATGTATATATATAAAAGGCGTATATTTGCATTGCACACGTGTGTATTTCTCCGTAATATTGGTAAAAACAGATGTTCTGATTGACGAATATTACGTCTATTAGAAGGTATTAAATAACAAACTCCAAAATATCTATTGTCATGAAAAAGATTCTTTTATATACTAGCCTGATGCTTCTGGTCGCATGGACATGCCGGGCTACGGATGTTAATCCTACTAGTTTTCAAAAGTTATGTAACATCTATACGACAGCTACTCAGACTTTAAACGAAGTACACTCATCCAACGATTTGGAAAAGACATTCCAAACACTTGAAAAACTTCAGAAAGAGTGTCAAAATACCCCTTCGTTACAGTCCGTCTTGAAACTGACCTATTCAACCTGCCCTTCAACACTGAAAACAGAATATGAACAGGCTCTGAAATTACAGAGAGATATGAAAGATGCCGTAAAACGTTTGGCTATGGCAGGCGAACTAAAGTCCGCTAAAGCAGGAAACATTGTAGACGAGTTTATCAAAACCGTACATCTGCAAGAACTCGTATCCGATGAGCGTAGTCAAAATGAAGGTGCTCCTTTTGAAACCCAAAAACAACGTGATGCAAGAATGAAGTGGTGGAGAGATGGTAAATTCGGTATGTTTATTCATTACGGTCTCTATTCAGGTTTGGGTGGCGAATTTCAAGGAAAGACATACGAAGGATGCGTAGAGTGGATTCAAATGATGTCTGGTGCTGACGCTGAGACTTACAAAAAAGAAGCGATGCCTCGTTTTACTCCTAAAACCGGAATGGCGGAGAAATGGGTAAAGTTGGCGAAAGAAGCAGGATGTACTTATACGGTATTATCAAGCCGTCACCACGAAGGTTACAATATGTTTGATACCCAATACAGCGATTTTAACGTAATGAAAACCAAGGGTGTAGACATCATAAAGGAATATGCAGCCGCATGTAAAAAAGAGGACATCAAAGCTGGATATTATTTTTCACTGTTAGATTGGAGTCATCCCAATTATGATCCTACAAACTCAGGAATTTCGTATCCGGAGGGAAATTATGAAGCGGTGAAACGGGGAGAGCGTCATTTTGGGAATCATGCTAAATATAAAGAATACTTATCCAATATATTTAATGATTTAATCAACCAATATAAAGTCGATTTGATTTGGTGGGATTTCAGCCAGCCTAAGTTTCAAGGAGATTATGCTTGGGGAGCTACCCAGTTGATGAAAGATTTATTCCATAAAAATCCGAAAGCCATTCAGAACAACCGTCTCTATCATTCGGACAACCACATCAGTGAAGGTGGAATAAAGGTTACCCCTACTTGGAAAGGTGATTATTCGACAGCCGAACATCACATTCCCTCTACCGGAATTGATGGCGACTGGGAAGCTTGTCAGACTTTAAATGGAACATGGGGGTATTCATCTGGTAATCAGAAGTGGAAAACAGCCGATGTGCTTATTCATGAACTGATTGATGTAGTAAGTAGGGGAGGAAACTTTCTTTTAAACATTGGTCCTAAGCCTGATGGCTCCATACCTGAAGAGAGTATCCAACTTTTCCGGACAATTGGCAACTGGATGAAAATAAACGGTGACGCTATCTATGGTACCCGAGCTAATCCCTTCGCCAAAGAGTTTGCATGGGGACGTGTGACTCGCAAAGGCGATAATAAATTATACCTCTTACTTTACACGCAACCCAAGGATGGGAAAATAGAATTACCCTGTTCCTTTAAAAATGGAAAAGTGAAAGCACGCTTGCTACACAATAGAGCAACAATTAATGTATCGCAACAGACCAACCAATGTATCTTAGATGTGAGCCAAATCAGCATGCAGCCATTGGCAACCGTCATAGAAGTGGATGGAAAATGGATATTGTAAAATAAGTAAGTAATCGTATTCCCCTACTAAGGAGTATATTAGATAAAACATTGGACGTGAAATCTACTATAACGTAATGGTCAAGCTGGCACATCCCCATTTATATCTACATTTTTAATAAATAAATAAATATGCAATGAAAGCACTTATTCTTATCTCTCTTTTATCTTTAGCTTCATACGCCTCCTCTGCCGTTTTGCCTGACGAGGAGAGCCAGTATGCCTCTTTTGCCCCTGACGGGATTCCTTTTTTGGTTGCAGATTCAGCTTGGAAAGCAGATATGCAGGGAAATCATAGGGCAGTTGTACATGTGAATGGCAAAGCAGCCGCAGTGGTGGCTGAATTACCTTGGCGGCGGCCGGATTTACGCCCTGAAACAAAAAAGATAGTGGTAGTAGATGCTAAAACAGGAGAAAATGTTCAAAAGGTATATGTCCAAACACTGACATCCGAAAAAGGGGTAGTCGCATTTGAACCGGTAACGGTTCCTGGCGATTATTACATCTATTATTTACCCTATAAATACCGTAAAGGGTATGATGATGCTCGTTATGGTAAACCATGGAACAACTATTTGCTTCCAGATTATAAAGCAGTAGATGTCGGTTGGGTAAAAGAAATATCCGCAAACCTCTCTACCTACCCGAAGGCAGTTGTCAAACAATTTGAAAGCCGCTCCCGCTTTGATACATTTACCCAGATGGGTATTATTGCAACCGAGAAGGAGATGGAGCAAATCCGCCGTTCGCATACTGAAAATCCGATAATCTTTACAGAAGACCGTGCTTTCCCGATCCGGTTGACCAACCAGCTACCTTGTCGTTGGATTAAGAAAGGTCCGTCGAACTCCTTTAAAGGGATGGCAAGACCGAACGAATATTATGTCTGGCAAATTGGTCTGTGGGCGGCAAACGGAGAATTGAAAAACGTAAGACTGCAGTTCAATGATTTTGTTCATTCCTCCGGTAATATCCGTATCCCGAAAGAGGCAGTTACTTGCTTTAACCAAGAAGGTATAAATTGGGATGGAAAGCCGATTAGTTTTGATGTGAATGTCCCGAAAGAAAAGATACAGGCTTTGTGGTGCGGTATACAAATTCCCGAAAACACAAGGACGGGAGTTTATAAAAGCACTGTAACCGTAAATGCCGATGGCATCACCCCTCGCAAAGTGGCTGTTGAAATCAATGTGAAAGGAGATATTCTGGCTGATAAAGGCGATGGCGATTTGTGGCGTCATGCCCGCCTGAGATGGCTGAATTCAACAATTGGTACAGACTCCTTGCCAACATCACTTTATCAGCCGATGGCTGTAGAAGGCAACCGAATTACAGCTACAGGCAAACAGGTGGCAATTGCACCGAACGGCTTGGTAGAGGCATTGGACATCAACGGACATGCCGTCTTACCTGCCCCATTAAAATTTGTTGTTCAAACGAATAAAGGAACCGTTACGTATGCTGCCGAAGATGTAAAAATCATCAAGGATGCAGATGGACTGGTTAGCTGGAACGCCTCTTCCACACAAGATGGCCTACGCTTCACCTGCAAAGCCTATATGGAATACGACGGATACATCCGTTATAACATCCTGCTATCTTCCGATCAGAAGATAGAGGTGAAAGACATTCAGCTGGTTACTACTTATACCCCGTATGCATCGGAGTATTGTATGGGAACAGGCTTAAAAGGTGGCTACCGCCCCGTTCAGTTTACGTGGGATTGGAAAGGTCCCTGGGATAGTTATTGGATGGGAGGAGCCGATGCCGGACTTCATGTTGAATTCAGGGGAGGAAGCTATCACGGTCCGCTGATTAATGACTATAAGCCTGAACCTTCTCCGGTTTGGTCAAACCAGGGCAAAGGAAAGGTTACCATTTTGGGAGCCAAAGGACAAATGACACAGGTCATTGCAAGCACAGGTCCCTGCACAATCGATGAAAACAGCAAAGACTTTGAATTTGCACTTCTGATAACACCTGTAAAACAGGTCAATTCGGCCAAACATTTTTCTGAAAGATATTATCATGGTCATCCCGAAGGATTCGACAAGGCGACTGAGGAAGGTCCAAACATTGTAAATATCCATCATGCCGAACCGCTTAATCCTGTGATTAATTATCCGTTTATCGTACGCGATTCACTGATTAAATATATCGAGCATCAGCATCAGGCAAACCGGAAAGTGAAACTATACTATACCATTCGGGAATTAACGAACTATGTACATGAAATCCATGCACTGAAAAGTCTGAATCATGAAATATTTTCCGCCGGAGTAGGTTATGGGTTACCTTGGCATTGCGAACACCTGATTGATGATTACAGACCTGCCTGGTATTCGGAAATGCCGGGTGAGACTTCGGACGCAGCTTTGGTATTAAGCGGCTTCTCTCGCTGGATCAACTATTATCTGGAAGGCTTGCGCTGGATGTTTGAGAATTATAAGATCGACGGACTTTATATGGATGATGTTTCATTTGACCGCACAGTGATGAAGCGTATGCGTAAAATCATGAATCAGTATCATCCCGGTGCATTGATTGATTTACACTCTAATACAGGTTATTCGGTAGGCCCAGCCAATCAATATACCGATTTCTTCCCTTACGTGGACAGACTCTGGTTTGGAGAAAGTTTCCGATACAATGAAATGACACCGGATGAATGGCTGGTTACATTTTCAGGTGTTCCTTTCGGACAAATGGGTGAAATGCTACAGGATGGAGGGAACCGCTTCCTGGGAATGGTGTATGGAGCAACAACGCGCCACTCCTATATCAAGAGCCGACCGGCTCCGATCTGGGCACTCTGGAAATCGTTCGGAATAGAGCAAGCACGTATGGTGGGATACTGGGAAGAGGATTGCCCGGTCAAGACCCATTCCGACCTAGTAAAAGCCACTGCCTTCGTAAAAGAAGACAAAGTGCTTATATCAATCGGTAACTTCGATGTAAAAAATCAGACAGTGCAGTTAGACATCGACTGGAAGGCGCTAGGCATGTCGCCCGATCGGGCAAAGATCACGGCTCCTGCTGTAACCGAATTCCAGGAAGAGACGCATTTCAAACCTGGAGATTTGATTCCGGTGAAAGCCAAAGAAGGCTGGTTGCTGATTGTAACTGCCCAATAATCACGTTCTTCATAAGGATGTATAAAACCATTATTGATTAAAAATGACCCTCGCTACAACGATCTGTGGCAAGGGTCATTTCATTGAAAAAGGGGTTTTGACATATCTCCCTTTATAATAAGCTGTTCAATTGAGTATATTTCATTTTCGCGTGTAGAAAGGAGCGTATCTGAATATGCTCTGATATTAATATAATGAGTTTCTCATTTTTAATTCCATTGGTAGTACGACATCCTCTTTTATATTAGTTCCCTCTTCTATTTGTTTTAAGAGGAGATGGAGCAATGTTTTTGCCAGCTCTTCAATAGATAATGATAAAGTTGTTAATTCTGGTTCGCATATCAGCCCCATTGGATTATCATCAAAGCCTACCACAGCTACCTCATTGGGTATTGAAAATCCTTTCGCTTTTAGAAATTTCAGCACTCCTATGGCTATTTCATCATTCACACAGATGATGGCATCTGGCTTTTCTTCATAGTCAAAAAGTAAAGTGGCTGCTTCATATCCGTCGTTGATAAATATTTGTTTCGCATTGATACACCTCTTATAAGACAAACCGGCATCTGATATCGCTTTATCATAACCTGCCAATCGATCTTTGAATATGCTCGTGTAACCGTCAAACGAAATATAGGCAATACTTTTTTTCTGTTTTTTAGTCAATTCATTGACTACCATGCGAATCGAATTATAGTTATCTAATGTAATGGTTGAGAATGGAGTATTTATGGGCACCCGATCAAAAAAGACTAAAGGAATGCCCTCTTCTTTTAATTTATCGAAATGGCTGGTTGATTTTGTTTTTAACCCCACAGAGACAGCTACACCTGCTATCCGTAAGCTAATTAATGAATCTATAATTTCTTTTTCTACCTCCGGATCATCATTAGATTGAAAGATGACGATCATGAATCCTTTCTCACGTGCCAATTCGGTGATAGAAGAAATAAGCCGAGAAAAGAAATGATGTTTAAGATCCGGAACAATGAATGAGACAATATTTGTTCGCCCATTTCTAAAGCTTTGCGCCAGTATATTAGGCGTATAGCCCAGCTTTTTAGCCTCCTGTAATATCTGGTTCCGAGTTTCTTCTTTTACTTTTGTACTACCCTGTAAAGCCCTTGATACAGTGGCATGGTGTATACCCAACTCTTTGGCTATGTCTTTTATTGTTATTTCCCTTTTCATCATTATTCTTGGAGCATAGCAAATTCTCATTATTAATTGTACACCTTAACAATAGTCTCAAGCAATTAATTAGATTCTGTACAAAAATAATGATTATATGCCCCTTTTCCAACTAAATTCTTCATTTCATCCTAATCTATGCTAGATAAAGAAAGAAATTTGGTTTATGATCGGAATGTTGAGCATCTCTGTTTCATCAATGGCTGTGAATACACGCTGAATATATACCGTGTCTGATTCCGTAAAATGACATTGATGCTGTCATATTTCTATTTGAGCCGTAAATAAGATGGTAAAGAAATTAGAATTTGGCTGTATGCGCCTGCCGCTCACCGACCCGGAGAGTCAGACGAAGGTGTCTATGACCTGCTGGCAATCGATGAACAATTCTATCCGAACCTGTTAGATTTCACCAATCCGTGGAAAATCGACATTCTCGACTTCATGGAAAACAACTACACCTACGATCTGACAATAGAGGACATCGCACATTATAACACGGAGTCTTGCTACTTTCAAATGCAGTTTCAAGCAACTGAGCAACCTACCTCCGCAAAAATGGTTGATGGATAAAAGGCTGAATGCTGCACAAGATAAATTGCAGCGTGAAAAAAGAAAAACTTCCGACGCTTATCTGGAAGTCGAGTTCAAGAATATTTCCCACTTTTCCACTGCCTACAAGCGAAAGTTCGGATATCCGCCTTCCGAAATAACTTTATGATTTTTAGGAGAAGAATATTGTGAAGATAGTTGTGGATTTTGTTGTTCGCAGTAATACAAATTCCGAATTGAAAAAGATTCAGCAAATATAATAGGTTGTTTATCTTGTTTGTTTTACCGATTATGCATAACTTTGAATCTGAGTTGTTTGATGATATGCAAAGCGCAGAACTTCAGCGCAGTATAATTGTCGCCAAATCATTACCAACAACTTTCTACTTCTCTACTGTGTCTTGTCATTCAGGCAGATACAGGAAAGTTCCTTATACGTGGCAAAGATAACGCAAACCGAATACAGAAGCCAAATTTATTTGGATTATGTTGAGGTGCAGCTTATTTTCGCAAAAGTATTTGTAATCTTTAGCAAAGACAATGCAAATCAAATACAGAACATAATTTATTTATGGTACACTGAGGAGACATCTCTTATCATCATCTTATTTTATATAGAAGCAAAGGCAGTATATATGAGTTTATTTTTATAATTTAGCACAAAGAAAAAAGATTTGATTTATGCGGATTATAAGTGGAAAATATAAGAGAAGGCGCTTTGACGTACCAACGAATATAAAGGCAAGACCAACAACAGATTTTGCCCGTGAGAACATATTCAACGTACTGTCTAACATTACCGATTTTGAAGACAAACGCGCTCTTGACCTATTTTCAGGGACTGGTGCCGTAAGTTTTGAGCTAGCTTCAAGAGGGTGCAGTCCGGTTGTCTCAGTAGAGAATTACCCGGTACAGTTCCGGTTTATACTCAAAGTGGCAAAGGAGTTGAATGCGACCGAAATAATTCCTATAAGAGGCGATGTATTCAGATACCTATCTTCATGCAAAGATAAATTCGATATTGTCTTTGCTGACCCTCCATATAACCTTCCTGAATTTGCAACAGTGCCGGAAGCAATATTTTCATCGGGAGTAATAGCTACGGACGGGATCTTCATTCTCGAACATTCAAAAGAGCATGATTTCTCAAAACACCCAACCTTTATAGACCATAGAGAATATGGCAGCGTGAATTTCACTATTTTCAAAGTACAACAATGAAAATAGTTTCAATATTCTAAAATATAAAGGCTATTTTTAAATATTGCCATGCAGGGGTAATATCAGCAAAAATAAAAAACACATTACCATAATGAGAACCTAAGTAAGATAGTGTAATTATGCCGAGACAATACAGTTATTACACTCAACCTAAAAAGTTAAGATAAAATCCACACAGCAAATTTACTTCACAACCGCCCGAGATATTTTCACCCCTACTCTCTCTATCCCATCTATCACATCATCCCTCATTCCCTGTGTTACATATATATAATAAGTACCATCGGATGGAAAGTCATAATCAGATTTATATTTAAAGCTCTGCTGATACGATGATCCCCAGCCACTACCAAGCCATTTACCATACTCATCGGCAAGTACGCAATTAAGCGTATCCTTAAACAAGATGCCACGACTCCCATCTTCTGCCGTAATAAATAGGTATAAGTTACGATAATTATAATCGTTATTATAATTAATTTCTATGGCAATATCACATTTTGATGTAGAGAGATCTAAACGTGGAATAAATTTTTGAATATTACGTTTATCCCATCCACGCTGAGGTATATCATTAAAAGTGTGGAATATATCAGTATTAAAAGAACACGCAGAAAATGCAAGTAACGATATTAACAATACCATCTCCAACCTTAAGACTATAAGGCTTAGACAGGTTCTTAATACTGCTTTTTTCATTTTTTGCCTTTATCTCCACCGTTACTGGAATTATTCGGCCCACGATGGCGGATTTTATTTTTATTTTTACGACTATTCTTGTCAAAACGTGTAAGACTATCCTGTCCAACAACATCTTCAAATTCCTTCTTTTCCTCTTTTACAGGCTGTCTGTTATCCAATGACAATGGTTTATTCCCACGTTTATTCATAGTCATTATTTCAAAAACGCGTGACGCAGGTATTGTAACAAGATTCGCCGGAATATCCTTACTTGTGGAGTATGTTACCTCACCTTTAAATATATCAGTCTTAAAATGGAAATATAGCCCATCTTGCGTTTCCAGAACAACCTCCCTTGATGGCATTTTCTTTATCCCCTCCACATACGCATCTATCTCATAGTTTATGCAACATTTCAACTTTGCACACTGACCGGCAAGTTTTTGCGGATTCAACGAAATATCCTGATAACGGGCAGCACTTGTAGAGACAGAAATAAAGCTGGACATCCATGCAGAACAACAAAGTTGACGTCCGCAAGGACCTATCCCCCCTATTCTCCCGGCTTCTTGTCTTGCCCCAATCTGCTTCATCTCTATTCTGACACGGAAAGTTTCGGCAAGGACCTTGATAAGTTGACGGAAATCAACCCTGTCATCGGCTATATAATAAAATATAGCCTTAGCTCCGTCACCCTGATACTCAACATCGCCTATCTTCATGTTCAATTTAAGATCTTCCGCTATCTTACGGGCACGCAACATCGTAGTGTGCTCCTGCGCTTTAGCATCACGGCTTCTCTGTAAATCTGCCTCTTTTGCTTTACGGTAGACTCGTTTTATCTCCGGATCATTTTTGAATCCGTTCTTTTTCATCTGGCAAACAACAAGAGGCCCCGTCATCGTAACCTCTCCTATATCATGACCCGGATTACTCTCCACTGCAACCATATCACCTTTTACAATATCCAGATTAAGGGAGTTGAGAAAATAACCTTTCCTCGTATTCTTAAACTGAACCTCTACTATATTGTTGTTTTGCCCGGGCACTGATGGGACATCAGCAAGCCAGTCATAAGTCTCAAGTTTATTGCATCCATACCTCCTCTTTTCAGAGGAGGTAGGAGCATCATTTTCTATATTATTATCAGGAATATTACTCATAATAAATGGTGTAAATAATTACCGAACGTTATATTGTCCTATTCGGATATATCTCTTTTGTCAAAAACCCGTCAACTCAGCACCTAAATACTAAATAGCAAACAGAGAATATGTGCTCAGAAAAGATAACAAATAACGTATTATTGGTACTATTAAAACTAAAACAGTATATTTACTTAGCGTAGCTTACTGCCCGAGTTTCTCTTATAACCGTTATCTTAACCTGCCCCGGATATGTCATTTCATCCTGTATGCGTTTTGCTATTTCAGAAGAAAGATTTTCAGTTTCGAGGTCATTAATCTTATCCGCACCTACCACAACGCGCAATTCGCGCCCAGCCTGTATGGCATAAGTTTTAGTAACACCCGGATAAGAGAGTGCTAACTGCTCAAGATCGTTAAGGCGTTTTATATATGCCTCTACTATCTCGCGACGTGCTCCGGGACGTGCTCCTGATATTGCGTCACAAACCTGAACAATAGGAGCAAGTAACGATGTCATCTCTGTTTCGTCATGGTGAGCACCAACGGCATTGCATATCTCTGGATTCTCCTTATATTTCTCAAGAAGTTTCATTCCAAGTAGTGCATGCGGCAATTCCGGCTCATCATCAGGAACCTTACCTATGTCATGTAAAAGCCCTGCACGTTTAGCCTTTTTAGGATTAAGTCCAAGTTCACTTGCCATTACAGCGCAAAGATTTGCTGTTTCACGGGAGTGTTGCAAAAGGTTCTGCCCATATGAAGAACGGTATTTCATCTTACCAACAAGGCGTATAAGTTCAGGGTGTAATCCATGTACACCAAGGTCAATTGCCGTGCGTTTTCCTGTTTCAATTATTTCATCCTCAATCTGTTTTCTTACTTTTGTAACAACCTCCTCTATACGAGCCGGGTGGATTCGTCCATCAGTTACCAACTGATGGAGCGCAAGACGTGCAATCTCGCGTCGTACAGGATCAAATCCTGATAGGACAATAGCCTCCGGGGTATCATCAACGATAATCTCTATTCCGGTTGCAGCTTCAAGGGCGCGTATGTTACGTCCCTCTCGCCCGATTATTCTCCCTTTCATCTCATCTGATTCAATATGGAATACAGTTACGGCATTTTCAATTGTCGTCTCAGTAGCAACACGTTGAATTGTCTGAACTACTATACGTTTAGCCTCTTTGTTAGCAGCAAGTTTGGCTTCATCCATAATATCATTAATATAAGAGGCTGCCTGAGTCTTAGCCTCATCTTTCAGAGTATCCACGAGCCTCTCTTTTGCTTCATCGGCTGAAATTCCGGCTATGCGCTCTAATTTCTCTATTTCCGACTTGTGCACCTTGTCCAGTTCTGTTTTCTTCTTCTCTACCACATCAAACTGGGCATCAAGATTAACTCGCTGAGAATCAAGTTCATTTTTCTTACGCTGTAACTCCTGCTGCTGCTGATTAATCTGCGACTCACGCTGCTGTATTTTAGACTCAGCAGACTGCATTTTAGCATATCTAGCTGTTATCTGCTGCTCCATCTCAGACTTCATCTGTATACATTTTTCTTTTACCTCAAGCACTTTATTGCGCTTTATTGACTCTGCCTCTTTCTTGGCATCATCAACAATGCCCAAGGCCTTTGATTTCAGTACTACCCGCATAACGAATAATGCTGCTGCACTTCCTACAAGAAGTGCGATAATTGCAATTATGATACTTTCCATCATATTAAAATTTTAAATTAGTATAAAAAAAGCACCACTTCAAAGTGGCAAAAAAACCTCTCTGACGTAGTGCGGAATAAATATCTATAAAATTATACGACAGAGTGCAGGCTATCTTCTATATTTTTACAGATGTCGGCAAGGGCTGCACTATCTCTGCTGCTCTCATTCACCGCAGAGATATAAGCCAATGCAACTCTGAAGGCTGCCATTGCCAGAACATCCAACTCTTCGGCATCAGGCTTCCGACTGTAATAAGCTACTTGTTCATTTACAAGTTTGGCTGCCTTTCTGTAAACCTCCTCGTTTTCACGATTAACCGGTATTTTAAATCGTCTTCCGGCAATCTCTATCGTTATTTGAAATTTATCGGCCATAGCATCTATTCATTTAATAAAGAGATGCATTTATCGATTTCCCGCACTAATTTATTTACCCGCGATCGCGCACTCTTCACATCACCGTCAGACAAGACGAAACTGCGGGCAGTAATTAGTTTATCATATCTGGCACTGACATCCTCAAGTCTCTTTTTAAGAGAATCTATCTCCTCTCGTTGAGATAATACCAAGTGTTCAGCTTCAATTTTTGTAGCCATCACCCGGCGATACTTTTCGGTAAGTTGGGAAACACCGTTCCGCAACCGTTCGATAATATCGTTCTTCTGGTCTTCAGGTATCATGCACCAAAATTTTACACAAATGTAGTCATTTTATTCTAATACAACAAAAAAAAATCCTTATTTATTTTACATTCCTGTTCATTTTGTCGTTTTTTATTACGATTATATCTCTAAAACAATATCTGCCATAAAATGCCAGAAGCAAATGTTGAGATATATACAAAAAAAACAGTAAATTTGTGGCTTCAGATTTACGTAAATTATTTTAGATGCGTGTATTAACGCTATTTCTAAGACAAAAATTAATTACTAAAACAAGATTCAAATGGGAAATTCCAAAAGAGGATACACCTCTATACGATTAGCAGGAGTATTATTTTTATCACTAATTTTTACCTATTGCAATAAAGGGCAGGTGCAACAAGGCTTACCTGAATACGCCGTGATGACAATAGATACAACATCAACCACCGTAAACAATTCGTTTCCCGCATCAATCAGGGGTAGTCAAGACATAGAGATACACAGCAACGTAGACGGTTTTATAGTAAAGGTTAATGTTGACGAAGGCGCGATTGTAAAAAAAGGAGAGTTACTATTTGAGATTGACCACTCCATATACGAAGCCGATTACAACATGGCAAAGGCAAACTTAGAAGTTGCCAAGGCACAAAAGCAGGCCGCAAAACTCACCGCCGACAATAAAACAGAATTAGCGCAAAAAGGCATTATCAGCAATTACGAAAAACAATTATCCGATAACACCCTCGTCTCACGTGAAGCAGAGTTGGCACAAGCTGAAGCTAAATTGAAAAGCGCAAAGACAAATTTGGATTACAGTTATGTAAAAAGTCCGTCGGACGGTATTGTGGGCTCAATACCATTCCGCATTGGAAGCCTCGTTGGAAGGACAACGCAGACTCCACTCACAACCGTATCCAAGATAGAGAATATGTTCGTATATTTCTCTATGAACGAGAAACAAATATTAGACTATGCCAGAAAAGGGGGAAATAATAATATTCTGAAGAATATTCCGGAAGTAGAATTGAAATTAGCCGATGGAACAATCTATCAGCACAAAGGAAAAATTGAGACAATAAGCGGAGTTCTCGATCTTAACACAGGAGCAGCAAATATGCGTGCAACATTTAAAAACCCTGAAAAACTGCTCCGCAGTGGCAGCACTGGTATTATACTGATCCCCAATAAAAGCAATAAAGCAATGCTAATACCACAAACAGCAACATTCGAGATGCAGGATAAAAAGTTCGTATGCCTACTAAACGACAGCAATATTGTAAAGACACAAGAGATAAAAGTCGCAGCGCTCAGCGATGGACAAACATACATCATAACCGAAGGACTTAAACCAGGTGACCGCATTGTTACCGAAGGTGTCGGAATGTCCGTAAAAGACGGAATGCAGATAACTCCTATTACAAAAGAGACCGTAAATGCAAAATTAAACGCAATTACGACATCCGAGAAAAAGGAGAATAAAAAATAGAAATAAATTATAAGGACTAAAGATGAAGTTAGATAAATTTATTAACCGACCTGTATTATCAACGGTTATTTCCATATTAATAGTCATATTGGGGTTATTGGGACTAGTTACACTTCCCATAACACAATACCCCGATATTGCGCCCCCTACGGTATCTGTTAATGCCTCCTATCAGGGAGCAAACGCCCAAACTGTACTTAACAGCGTTATTGCTCCGTTAGAAGAGGAGATAAACGGTGTTGAAAATATGACATATATAAACTCTACTGCAACCAATACAGGAGAGGCCACAATAAATGTTTATTTCAAGCCCGGAAGCGATCCGGATATGGCTGCCGTAAATGTACAGAACCGCGTTGCTAAAGCGCAAGGCTTCCTTCCAGCCGAAGTAGTCAAAGCCGGTGTAATAACAAACAAAAGACAGTCAAGTATGCTTATGGCTATTACAGTATACAGTACTGACGATTTGTACGACCAGACATTCCTATACAACTACATTAAGATAAATATAGTCCCGCAAATAAAACGCGTAAGCGGCGTAGGAGATGTAAATGCATTAGGAGCCGAATATTCGATGCGGATATGGCTGAAGCCCGATGTTATGGCACAGTACAGCCTTATGCCTACCGACGTCATAAATTCGCTTAACGAGCAGAACATTGAAGCCGCACCCGGACAGTTGGGCGAAGATGCAAAAAATCAATCATTTCAGTATATCCTTAAATATAAAGGCCGTTTGCAAACGACCGAAGAGTTTGGAGATATTGTTGTAAGAGCTAATAAAAACGGAGACATACTGCGTCTTAAAGATATTGCTGAGATAGAACTCGGAGCCCTCTCATACGCAATTCAGACACAATCAAACGGTCATGAAGGGACCACAGCAATAGTATATCAAACAGCAGGATCAAACGCAACTCAAATTATAAATCAGGTAACCGAGTTATTAGATAAAGAGTCAAAATCATTCCCTCCTGGAGTCAAATACGACCTTTTACTAAACACAAACGACTTCCTCTACGCATCAATCCATGAAGTTATAAAGACTCTTCTCGAAGCATTCGTTCTTGTATTCCTTGTGGTGTACATATTCCTTCAAGACTTCCGTTCAACGCTTATTCCGGCAATAGCCATTCCCGTAGCGTTAATAGGAACATTCTTCGTCCTTAAAATAATAGGTTTCAGTATAAATCTCCTAACACTTTGCGCAATGGTACTAGCCATTGCCATAGTCGTCGACGATGCCATAGTCGTCGTCGAGGCAGTACATGCCAAACTTGATCAAGGGGCAAAGTCAGCACGCAAGGCATCAATTGATGCAATGAGTGAGATAGCAGGGGCTATAATGTCAATCACCCTTGTTATGATGGCAGTGTTTATACCTGTTAGTTTTATGACAGGTATAACCGGAACATTTTACCGTCAATTCGGATTGACAATGGCTATTGCCATCGGTATCTCTGCCCTTAACGCCCTCACCCTGTCACCTGCACTTTGCGCACTCCTCCTCAAACCACACGTAAATCACGATGGGAAGAAACAGAACATTATAAAAAGATTCCACTCCGCATTTAATACCACATACGATAAAACACTAAAAAAATATAAACGCGGGATATCATTTCTTATAAGAAGACGATTTATAGTATTCGCATCAATAATTGCATTTACCGCGTTGCTTGCATTTCTTATGCAAATAACCCCAACAGGACTTGTTCCAAATGAAGATACCGGAACAATATTC
>JAVVOY010000022.1:0-34857 GCA_036656055.1 Bacteroidales bacterium | reverse complement strand
GTTGTTTTATCACAGTCCGCTGCCGATAAAAAAATTTCCACCCTAGGAGGATATGAAAAACTATACAGATTAAAATTAGAGGCTGATTATCTCAAAATGCTTGCGTTTGATGGAGCAACCAAACATTACAAAGAATTGACACCCGAACTTCAGGAGCGGATGAAATTTGAACTCTATATAATGAAGACCATGGGTTTCCCCGGCTATTTTCTTATTGTGCAGGACTTTATTTCAGCAGCAAGAAATATGGGCGTATCCGTAGGACCCGGTAGGGGTTCTGCTGCCGGCTCTATGGTGGCATATTGCCTCGGAATAACGCAGATAGACCCTATAAAATACGATTTACTGTTTGAACGATTCCTTAATCCTGACAGAATATCCCTTCCTGATATAGACATAGACTTTGACGATGATGGGCGAGGAGAGGTCTTACGATGGGTAACCGAAAAATACGGCAGTAGCAAAGTAGCACATATAATCACCTATGGAACAATGGCGGCTAAACTCGCTATTCGAGATGTTGCACGAGTGCAAAAACTCCCGCTGAGCGAGGCAGACCGTCTAACAAAACTTATTCCACAGCATCTGCCGGATAAAAACGGGAAAGAGCCCAAGATAAATATAAAGAATTGCTTAGAAGGTGTACCGGAACTTCGTGCAGCATCCGAATCATCAGATGAAAACTTGCGTCAAACGATGCGATATGCCGGTATGTTAGAAGGTAATGTGCGCGGAACAGGTGTTCACGCGTGCGGTACAATAATATGCCGTGATGATATAACCGATTGGGTTCCAGTAAGCACAGCAGATGACAAAGAGACAGGAGAAAAGCTACTTGTCACACAATACGAAGGATCAACGATAGAAGAGACAGGGCTTATAAAAATGGACTTTCTGGGGCTTAAAACACTTTCGATAATAAAAGAGGCCATCCGTAATATCAAATATTCCCGAGGAGAAGATGTTGATATAGATAATATCCCGATAGACGATAAACTTACTTACGAACTCTTCAGCGAAGGGAAGACAATAGGAATATTTCAGTTTGAATCATCCGGTATGCAGCAATACCTGCGACAGCTTAAACCGACAGCTTTTGAAGATATTATCGCGATGAACGCCCTCTATCGTCCTGGTCCGATGGACTATATTCCTCAATTTATTAGTCGTAAGCATGGCAAAGAACCTATTGAATACGATATCCCGGTAATGGAGAAGTATCTAAAAGATACCTACGGGATAACCGTTTATCAGGAACAGGTCATGTTACTCTCACGACTTTTGGCAAACTTCACAAGAGGAATGTCCGATGCCTTGAGAAAAGCTATGGGGAAAAAGCTCAAAGATAAGTTAGCAGAACTTAAGCCCAAATTCATAGAAGGAGGCGTAAATAATGGTTACAAACCAGATGTGCTTGAGAAGATTTGGGGAGACTGGGAAAAATTTGCATCCTATGCGTTCAATAAATCACATGCCACATGCTACTCATGGATTGCTTATCAGACAGCATATCTAAAAGCGCATTATCCGGCAGAATATATGTCGGCCGTACTTAGTCGCAGTCTTTCAGATATAGGCGATATAACCAAATTTATGGATGAGTGCAAATCGATGGGAATTAAGGTATTAGAGCCAGATATCAACGAAAGTAATCATAAATTTACCGTAAACAAAGAAGGAAATATCCGTTTTGGACTTGGTGCTGTAAAAGGAGTAGGGGAGAATGCCGTAAAAGCAATAATAGAAGAGCGAGAGAAAAACGGACAGTACAAAGGAATATTTGATTTTGTGCATCGCGTAAATCTCAATGCCTGTAACCGTAAGAACCTCGAAAACCTCATTCTCGCCGGCGCACTCGATAACTGCAAGGAACTTAAGCGCGAGCAGTATTTCGGTGATAACGGAAAAGGAGAACTATTTCTCGATGTACTTATACGTTACGGCAACCGTTATCAGATAGACAAAGCGCAGTATGTTAACTCCCTTTTCGGAGGAGACATGATAGAGGTCTCCAGCCCGGAGATTCCACAAGTCGAAGAGTGGTCAGACCTTGATCGCCTTAACAAAGAACGAGACCTGATAGGAATATATCTCTCAGCGCATCCATTAGACGAATACTCACTAATATTAAACTATGTCTGTACTACAACACTGAAAAAATACACGACAGATTTCTCCTCATTAAAAGATAAGGATGTTATCATTGGAGGTATAGTAACAGGTTACCGTGAGAACAAAACAAAAAAAGGTTCCTCTTTCGGAGTAATAACCATCGAAGATTTCTCTGGAGTTGCAGAAATACCTCTATTTTGGAATGATTTTGTAAATTACTCCATGTACGGAAAAATAGGGTTATACCTACTTATAAGAGGTCGTGTTGCAGAGAGTAAATATAACAACCGTCTTGGATTAAAGATATCAAAAATATCTTTAATGGATAAAGAAGGAGAAGAGCTTCTAGATACCTTAACCGTTGGAGTAGAATCAAAAAATTGCAACAGTAATATGGTCGCAGCACTTAAAAGCGCCGTTTCAAAACACAAAGGAGGTAACGGGAGACTATATTTTGAGATAAACGACAGTAAAACAGGATATTCCGTTACATTGATCTCCCGAATGGAGCGGATTAATATCGACCGCAGACTTATTGCAAAAATAGAAGAGATATCAGACGTATATTATAAGATAAACGGTAAATCCCCGGTAAAAGAGATTGAAGAGGAGAAGCCGGAATATATTACGGAAGAGGTAGAATTAATAGATTAGGAGTCTGCCCCAAAAAAGATCTGTTGTTTATTATTGTAATTATATTTACCTTTGTTACATCTCCATTAAAGAGATGTTGTAAGTTGAGAGATAGACATTTATATAAATAATAATTTAATTAGTATTTACTATGGCATTAAAAATTACAGATGAGAATTATAAAGATATTCTCACTCGAGACAAATTGGTTTTAATAGATTTATGGGCAGAGTGGTGCGGTCCGTGTCGCAACATAGCACCGATAATTGACGAATTGGCTGCTGAATACGAAGGGCGCGCATATATAGGGAAGTATAATGTAGACGAAGAGGCAGATTTAAGCACACTCCATAGAGTCAGGAGCATCCCTACATTACTGTTTTTCAAAGGAGAGAAGTTAATTGATAAAATAGTAGGTGCGACAACAAAAAATGAAATAAAGTCAAAGATAGAATCCAATCTTTAAACTGTCAGACAAAAAAACGGAGGCGGAACATTTAATTTCCGCCTCCGTTTTTTATATCCCATAAATTCAGGCTCAAACTTGCTAGTATAAGTTACTTTAATCCCTCAAGTATTCGTTTTATAACAACCTGAGCAGATATCTCCCTGTTTGCCGCCTCCGGTATTACAATAGATTGAGGCGATTCAATAACATCATCAGTTACAATCATATTCCTTCTCACCGGAAGACAATGCATAAAATATGCGTTATTTGTCAGAGCCATCTTTTCGCTATCCACAGTCCAAGAGCGGTCAGTATTGATTACTTTTCCGTAATTCGGGTCAGAATAAGCCGACCAGTTTTTTGCATATATAAAATCAGCACCTTCAAAAGCCTTTTTTTGATCATATTCAATAATGGCATTACCTGAAAACTTAGGATCAAGCTCATAGAGTTTAGGGTGCGTAATTACGAATTCATAATCGGTTTCGTTCATCCACTCTGCAAACGAGTTTGCAACTGCCTGTGGAAGAGATTTAGGGTGCGGAGCCCATGTAAGTACAACTTTAGGTCTCGCAGTCTTCTTATACTCTTCTATTGTTATAAGATCAGCGAAACTCTGTAAAGGGTGGCGCGTGGCAGCCTCCATGCTAAAAACCGGTCGTCCTGAATATTGTATGAATTGTGATATTATCTTCTCTTCATAATCGTCCTTTTTGTTTTCAAAATTAGCAAAAGCGCGGACGCCTATAATATCGCAATAACAGCCTATAACAGGAATGGCCTCTAACAGATGCTCCGTTTTGTCACCATCCATAATTACACCGCGTTCCGTCTCCAATTTCCATGCCCCCTGATTAATGTCAAGCACCATTACGTTCATACCTAAGTTCATCGCAGCTTTCTGGGTGCTAAGTCGTGTGCGCAGGCTTGAATTGAAAAATATCATTATCAGGGTTTTGTCCTTACCCAACTCTTTAAATCCAAACCGTCCGGCCTTGACTTCGAGAGCCTCATTAACAGCAACCTTAAGATTGCCGATATCCTTTACGTTTGTAAAATGTCTCATCTCTTTTAACAGCATTGTTGTACGGCGCCATCGGTTCTTATCTGTCCATCGCCGCGGATTAAATATTTGTAACTTGTAATCTCATTAAGTCCCATAGGACCACGGGCATGCAGTTTCTGAGTGCTGATACCTATCTCTGCCCCCAGCCCAAATTGTCCACCATCTGTAAATGCCGTAGATACATTTGTATATACACAGGCCGCATCTACCTCTTTGCAAAACCTATCATTCGCATCGCTATCCTCACTTATAATGGTTTCACTGTGTTTCGATGAATATTTTCTTATATGTTCAAGTGCACCATCTATCCCATCTACCGTCTTTATGGATAGTTTATAATCCAAGAACTCCGTGCCAAAACTATCTTTGTCAGCCTTTTTAAGCAGTTCGCATGGATATTTCCCATCCAAAGCAGCAAAAGCTTGGTCATCGGCATATATTATTACACTCTTATCTTTAAGCAGAGAGCAAAGTTCAGGCAGATCGTTAACTCTTGCCACGTCCACTATAATAGAATCTATTGCATTACAAACCGAAACCCGCCTTGTTTTTGCATTAAAAATTATTGCTTTGCATTTTTCTATATCTCCAGCAGTATGGAAATACGCATGACATATTCCGGCTCCAGTTTCAATTACAGGAACTTTGGCATTATCCCTTATATAATCTATCAGTCTCTTGCTGCCACGTGGAATTATCAAATCTACATAACCTACTGCTGTTAATAACTCTGTTGTAAAGCTCCTGTCATTAGGGAGTAAAACAACTGTATTTGAGTCTATTCCAAACTTTATTAACACCTTGTTAATAGTGTTGATAATTGCTTCGTTAGAGTGCTGTGCATCACTTCCACCTTTAAGTATGCACGCACTTCCGGCCTTAAAACAGAGCGAAAAAACATCAAAACTCACATTAGGTCGGGCTTCATATATAATACCTATAACTCCAAATGGAACAGATATTTTAGTTATTTTCATGCCGTTTGGGCGTACCGTCTCTGACAATATACGTCCCAGAGGTGATGGCAGCGAAGCAACCTTACGCATATCCGAAGCTATATCGGCAATGCGTTTCTCTGTAAGTACAAGCCTATCATATTTAGGATTTCCTTTGTCCATTGCAGCAAGGTCGCGGGCATTTTGTTCCAATATGTATCCACAATCTATTTCCGCTTGGTCGGCTACAGCCGAAAGGACTTTATTTATGGTTGTTTCGGCTAAGAGATTTAGCTTGCAGGAGGCTTCGCGCGCGCTACTTAAAATATCTTTAATATTATCCATGCCTGAGGTTGTTATAGAAAAGTTGTATTGCGACAAAGTTACATAAATTAAGCGTATAAAGAGAAATTGCATAATTATTTTTGTTCGTAATTTCAATATTTTTCATGTAAGTTAGGACAATGTAAACCTTATGCAGTTGCTGTTCGCAGTATGACATAAAAGTAAACCCCGAAAGAATTTCTTCTCCCGGGGTTTACTTTATAATAAGATATAATTTTACTGATTAATCAGCAACCATGCGTCGCTGAATCTGTCGGTATATTTTTGCTTAATATTTTCACGGAAGTTTACTGCCGACTCCCTGTCATCAAAACTAGCTACAATAACCCTGTACCAACCGTTTGCATTTTGTACTACAAATGCATTATATCCATCGGCTACAAGATTATCCTTAAGTCCGGAAGCATTTGTTGATATAGAGAAACTACCTAATACAACATTGAAAGTTTTAAGTTTCGATGCATCAGCAGAATTAACAGTTGTTACTCGTTCTGTCGTAACCTTCCCCTGTGACGGTTTCGATGTCGTTGGTTTTTCTTCTACACTTTCTTCAACCTTTTGTTGTTGTTGCTTCGGAGCATTTACAGACTCATCTGCCAACTGTTTCTCCTGTGCTTTTTCGTAAGCAGCCTTATATGTACTCTCTTTAGCCTTACATCCAGCCAACACTACAACTGAAGCAACGGCAAATGTAAATATCCAACTTTTTCTCATCGCTTTGATAATATTTATTTTATATAAAAAAATTATTTCGCGCAAAGTTATAAAAAAATACGATTACTTTACGTTATTAACTTTTTTTTGTTCTCTCTTTATCATCTCTTTTGCAAAACGGTGTTCCCACTGGTAATACATAAATAGTTGCTTAGGGGATAAAATATTTTTAAATTTCAGGAAATACTCCTGTTCCAGTTCTGCTATTTTTATTGAGACAAGTGCTTGTTCCTCAGCCATTTTTAGATATATCTTATCGTTGATGTATTCTGTCGAACGTCTTATCTTAGATGCTTCCCTAAAGACGTTATGCGCTGTTTCAAATTTTTTCATCTCCAGTTCATCATAAACAGCAAAGAACACCTCAGCCTCTTTTTCCGACAAAGGGATCTTCTCCTTAAGATAGTCCTTTTTATCAGCAATAAGTTTCGCCATAATATCTTTGTGTGTTTGCTTTTTATCGTTCTGTGCAAATATCTCTAACGGCAGAGATGCCGTTAAAAATAAAATAGCGATTATAATTGTAAAATTTTTCATCTTGTAAGATCTATTTTTTAATTGTTTTCTGCGATGTATTCATAAATAGCGTAATCGGTAACATTATCATAAAAGAAGACATCCTCTTCCATTTCAGTTTCCACATACTCGTGTGTCTCATTTCTCAGTTCGGCAGTCTTGTTTTCATTATTCCCGTTCCATGAAAAAATCTTAAACATAAGTGCTATTCCAGCAAACATTGCTGCCATATATAACCACGGCTGTATTTTCTTCCATAAATTAATAGGCTCTTCAACTGGGAGTTCAACATCAGGAAGTTCTCTGGTTATTCTTTCAGCCAATGAGTCAAAATAGCCATCCGGTACCCGCATGCCACTATCCCTGTTTATATTTTCCAATACGTTCTTTTTCATTTTTTTTAGCTCTCCAAATTGTAAAAATAAGTTTGCTCCGTCTAAAACATCTTTAAGTATATGACAACTATTATCGCAGAAGGTTTAATATATTGATTTTGTTTCAATATAATTTTCCACCTTTTTTACCGCATGATGATATGTTGCCTTAAGCGCACCTACCGACGATCCGAGACATTCCGATATATCCTCGTATTTCATCCCCTCAAAATAGTGCATATTAAATACTAACCTTTGTTTCTCCGGCAACAGCAGAATTGCTTCTTGTAAGGTCTTTTGAACATCGTCTCCGTCAAAATATTCGTCCGCTTCAAGTTGCGAAAGCAAAAAGTCGTGTTCTCCATCCAACGGAATATTTTGAGCTTTACGTTGTTTATTCAGAAAATTTATGCTCTCGTTAATGGCTATTCGGTAAAGCCATGTAAAAAGTTTTGCATCTCCACGGAACAAAGATATGTTGCACCATGCTTTAAGAAAAGTATTTTGGAGAAGATCGTCCGCATCAGCATGAGAAAGTACCATTCTCCTTATTTGCCAATAAAGCGGTTGGCTATATTGCATTACGACTTTTGAAAAAGCCTCTTTGCATGTTGCCTGATTTTGCAACTCTCCGATAATTTCCTCTTCATTCAAAGGAGTTGTCATATTATTTATGTTAAAGGCGTAAAAATAAGAAATAAAATACGATATTCAAGACATCAACATAAATTAAATCCTCCATTCATTATTGCCAGTTGATAATAGTTGCGAGATATATGAGTAGTATGTATATTTGTGGCAGAAAGATTTTTAGAATGATGAAAAAAATTACACTGATAATTGTGTTCCTTTCACTTGTCATAACAGCCAGAACAGAAGAAATTGCTGTTTTACCCGATACGGTTCCTTACAAGGTAAGCCTCGAAGAGGTTGAAATATTGTCTAATCCCAAATCAGAGATTCCGCTGCTATGTTTTCCCGGATCAGTCTCAATTATAGGAGCGGCACGTATAGACAGAGAAAATATCCTTTCAATAAAAGATGTATCATCTCTTGCCCCTAATCTGTTCATTCCCGATTACGGTTCTAATCTTATTTCAGCAATATATATACGAGGTATAGGCTCGCGTATAAACTCCCCAGCTGTTGGTGTATATGTTGATAATATACCATATCTCGATAAAAGTTCTTTCGATTTTGATTTTCAGGATATTGAGAAAATAGAGATATTCCGAGGGCCACAGGGAACACTTTTCGGGCGTAATACTATGGGGGGGTTGATAAATATATATACTATTTCGCCCTTCAGTCGGCAAGGGACGAAAGCAAAAATAGGGATAGGAAATTACAATTGGCGTAATGCCTCACTTACCACTCGTGGTAAAATAAACGAAAAAGTAGCATACGCTGTTGGGGCAAATTACAGCAGTCATGACGGATACTTTACCAATGAATATAACAATAAAAATTGCGGAGGAGAGAAGAATGGCGGCGGAAACTTTAAATTACAGTTTCGCCCCAACAACAATCTCGATATATCAGTTTCGTCCGCTTATCAGTACAATAAGCAGGACGGTTATCCATATCGAAAATACGACAAAAACAGCGAAGAGGAATCGCCCATAAATTTTAATGATGAATCCTCATACAAGCGACATCTTTCAACATCAGGAATATCCGTTAAGTACGTTCATGACAAATTTGTGCTTAACTCTATAACAGGATATCAGTTTTTTAAAGACGATATGCGCTTAGATCAAGACTTTACCGAAGTACGCGACTTTACACTTCAGCAGAAACAGAAGCAACATGCTGTCACACAAGAGGTCACCGTGCGTTCCGCCAAAACGGTAAAACATTGGGATTGGCTCGGCGGAGTTTTTGGATTTTACTCCTATCTCAATACCGAAGGTCCTGTAACCTTTTACGATGAAGGGCTAAAATACATGGTTGAAAATCCGTTTAACAGTATGTATGCATCCATTGCCTCACGTCCCGGTTTTAAGGGTCCCAAAGAACTAATACTTAATCTTGACAAAAACTCGCCATTGTATATTGATGGTTTATACAAAACCCCATCATGGGGCGTAGCCGCATTTGCCCAGACAACATATAACGATTTTTTTGCAAAAGGGTTGAGCCTTACAGTCGGGTTGCGGATAGAGTACGAAAAAATGCAGATAAATCATTATACCACTTCAAAGCGCAACCTTACCGGCTCATTGGCAGGATATATGCAAATGGGTCCAACGAAAATACCTATAAGTTATCCTATAAACATTCCACTTTCAGTTGATGGCGATGACAGCATGAACTCCATTGAGTTGCTACCACGATTTGAAATAAAATACCAGATAAACAAGTCTCTGTTTGCATACGCAACCGTTTCAAGAGGTTATCGTGCCGGAGGATATAATTACCAAGCATTTTCAAATGTAATACGCCAACATATGATAACAGGCGTTATTCCTGATAAATTCAAAAATCTCTTGCCTTCTGGTATGACGGCCGAACAGGATATAAACGCTATGATAAGCTACAAACCGGAGCATAGTTGGAATTATGAAATAGGTTGGCATTACGAATTGTTTGGCAAACGCCTGTTAGCAGATGTGTCGACATTCTTTATCAAATGCATTGATCAGCAGATTTCCGTTGTTGAAGGTTTCGGTCGCGTAACAAAAAACTCTGGGCGTACACATAGCGCAGGTTTAGAGCTTGCCGTTCGTGGAGAGCCGGTAAAGAATCTCTGGCTTGCTGCTGCATACGGATACACACATGCAGCGTTTCGTGATAACAATAACGGAAAAGTATCATATGCCGGAAATTATGTTCCGTTTTCACCAAAACACACACTTTCGTTAGACGCTACATATATTATAGATTTACCCAATTGCTGGCTCGATGCAATAACAATAAACGCCGGAATGATAGGGCGGGGGCGTATATATTGGACAGAAGCCAACGATGTATGGCAGAATTTTTACGGGTTATTGAATGCAAATATCGGATTACGTAAAAAGTACGTCGAATTGTCCGTTTGGGGAAAGAACCTAACCAATGCAAATTACCAGTCATTCTATTTCGAAACAATGAGTGCTACCAACGTTATGTCTCAGACAGGTTTTATGGAACAGGGACGACCCATTACTTTCGGAGTAGATATAAACGTATCATTTTAGGATATAGATCAAAAACAAATAGTCTCATAAAAACAGCTATTTATGAAACACAAAAATATTTATCCGTGGGTTGTAGTAGGGCTTCTTTGGGTAGTAGCTCTGCTTAACTATATGGATCGTCAGATGCTCTCAACAATGCAACAGTCTATGAAAATAGACATTACAGAACTAAACAAAGCTGAAGCATTCGGAGCCCTGATGGCAGTTTTCCTGTGGATATACGGTTTAATGAGCCCCTTTGCCGGGATCATAGCAGACAGAGTAAACCGTAAATGGCTGATTGTATGTAGTCTTTTAGTCTGGTCTGCTGTCACCGCTCTTATGGGCAATGCCACAACCTTTAATGAACTGTATATATTACGAGCAACAATGGGAATAAGTGAAGCCCTTTATATCCCTTCCGCACTTTCACTTATAGCCGACTGGCATCATGGGCGTTCCCGATCACTTGCAATAGGAATACACATGACAGGTCTATATGCAGGACAAGCCATCGGCGGTTTCGGAGCTACCGTTGCCGCCATGTTTTCATGGCAGTCCGCCTTCCATGTATTTGGCATAGTAGGTATAATTTATTCAGTTGTACTGATATTATTCTTACGTGAAAATCCTCGTCACGAGAAGGACAACAAACCAAAAACAGATGTTGTTTCCGAAAAAAAAGGATCGTTTTTCAGTGGGTTACCTATTTTGTTTGGAAATTGGTATTTCTGGATAATACTATTTTATTTTGCCGCACCCAGTCTTCCAGGGTGGGCTACTAAGAACTGGCTTCCGACACTCTTTTCAGGTAGTCTCGGAATTCCAATGTCCGAAGCCGGTCCCATTTCCACCATAACAATTGCCATCTCATCTTTCATAGGAGTAATAGCAGGAGGTATACTTTCAGACAAATGGGTACTTAAAAATATCCGTGGTCGCGTATATACCGGAGCCATAGGATTAGGGCTTACTATCCCATCGCTGTTACTTCTGGGCTTCGGAGATAGTTTTGCCAGCGTAGTGGGAGCCGGTCTGCTTTTTGGTATAGGATTCGGAATATTCGATGCAAACAATATGCCTATCCTTTGCCAGTTTGTATCTGCAAAATACAGGGCGACAGCCTATGGGATAATGAATATGACCGGAGTATTTGCCGGAGCAGCAGTGACCCAATTGTTGGGACGGTGGAGTGACGGCGGAAATCTTGGGCTCGGATTTGCCATGCTTAGCATTGTGGTAGCAGCATCATTGTTGCTTCAGATATGTTTTCTAAAGCCAAAAACAGACAATATGGAATAACCATTTAATTTTTATACAATATGGAGAAGATAAAAGGAGTTATAGATGCACCGTTTACGCCATTCTATGAAAATGACGAAGTTAATTATGAACCAATAGAGGCATATGCCTTGATGTTAGTTAATAATGGATTAAAAGGAGTTTTCATAAACGGATCGTCAGGTGAAGGATTTATGTTAACCGATGACGAGCGTATGAAACTGGCAGAACGCTGGGTTGCAGTCGCCCCCAAAGGATTTAAAATTATAGTTCATGTAGGTAGTTGTTCTGTAAAATCGAGTCGTATGTTGGCCGCGCATGCACAGAAGATAGGAGCATGGGGAATAGGTGCAATGGCCACTCCATTTCCCTAAATAGGAAGAATAGAAGAGTTGGTAAAATATATAGAAGAAATAGCAAGCGCAGCCCCAGAGTTGCCGTTCTATTACTATCACATACCGGCATTCAGCGGAGTTTTCCTTCCAATGGTAAAACTGCTTGAAGCCGTGGACGGAAGAGTCCCAAACTTTGCCGGAATAAAATATACATTCGAGAGTATATATGAATACAATCAGTGCCACCTCTATAAAAATGGCAAATACGATATGCTTCACGGACAGGACGAAACAATTCTCTCCTCCCTTGTAATGGGCGGAGCACAAGGGTGTATCGGCGGTACGACTAACTACAACGGCAGAGAGTTGATAGGTATAGGTGAGGCTTGGGCAGCAGGCGACATTGAAACGGCACGCGAGCGTCAGAATTTTTCGCAAGATGTAATAAATATTATTTGCCATTATCGTGGTAATATCGTTGCCGGAAAACGGATAATGAAGTTGATAGGGTTAAATCTTGGTAAAAATCGCACTCCGTTCCAGAACATGAATGACGAAGAGGAGGTCAATCTTAAAAAAGAACTTCAAGAAATAGGATTCTTTGAACGGTGTAATAAATTCTGAAAATATTGTCGGTTATGAATAAAACTGAATATTTAAAGAGTTGGGCAGACAAATACAGACACGATCTTGTCTCTGATATTTTTCCATTCTGGCTTAAATACGGTATAGACAGAAAACACGGAGGAGTGTACACTTGCCTTAACCGTGACGGCAGTCTTATGGATACAACCAAATCAGTTTGGTTTCAGGGACGTTTTGGATTTATAGCCGCCTATGCTTACAATAATATAGAGAAAAATCCCGAATGGCTGTCAGCATCAAAAAGTTGTATTGATTTCATAGAAACTTACTGCTTCGATAAAGACGGTCGTATGTTTTTTGAAGTTACCGCAGACGGATCTCCGTTGCGGAAACGCCGGTATATCTTCTCAGAGTGTTTTGCTGCCATAGCCATGTCAGAATATTCATTAGCATCAGGCGATCACACCTATGCCGTAAAAGCATTAGAACTTTTTAAAAAGATACAATATTTCATCCTTACACCGGGAGTATTGGAGCCAAAATATTTTGACACATTGCAGGCACGCGGACATTCCGTCACGATGATCCTTATAAATACGGCGTCTCGCATACGAGCAGCTATAAAAGATGCGGTCTTAGATAAGCAAATAGACGATTCGATATTAGCCCTGCGTAAATATTTCATGCACCCTGAGTTTGAAGCGCTTTTAGAGATGGTAGGTTGCAACGGAGAATTTATAGATACAAACAACGGTCGCACGATTAATCCCGGACATTGCATAGAGACGGCATGGTTTCTGCTTGAAGAGTCAAAGCACCGTAATTGGGATGAAGACCTTACAAAAATGGCACTTACAATTTTCAACTGGTCGTGGAAATGGGGTTGGGATGAACGTTTCGGAGGAATTATAAACTTCCGTGATTGCCGTAACCTGCCACCACAGGATTATTCGCAGGATATGAAATTCTGGTGGCCACAGACCGAGGCTATAATAGCCACACTTTATGCCTATCAAGCCACAGGAGCCGAGTCATATCTCGAGAAACATCGCCAGATAAGTGACTGGACGTATAGCCATTTCCCAGACAAAGAGTACGGAGAGTGGTATGGATATCTACATCGCGATGGAACAGTTACCCAATCCGCAAAAGGGAATATATTCAAAGGTCCTTTTCACATACCGCGTATGATGATCCGCTCCTTTATACTTTGCAACGAAATATTAAAATCTCAATAATTAATAAACAGCCTGTCGATATATTATAGCAGGCTGTTTATTATATTTAAACCAATATGTCAGATATAAAAAACAGAACCGTTTGGCTCTTATCTCTATTCTGCCTTATGCTTGCTCTCTCATCCATTTCATGTGCAATGAATACGTCAGAGGCTTCTCAGAATAGCATATTAATTAAGCAGCTCACGGGATTTCCGGATGAAGAATCAGGAATTAGACAAGGCGTATCAGCCTGCTATGCCGGAATATTAGACGGCAAGATGGTTATGGCAGGAGGATGTAATTTCCCTAAAACACCTGTTTCAGAAGGTGGCGAAAAAAGATTCTACAAAGGAGTATATCTGGCAGATATTCCACAAGGAGAAGATACATTACTTATATGGCACAAAGCCGGAGAACTCCCCGTTCAGTCAGCATACGGCGTTTCGCTAACTCTCCCCGACGGCATTATTTGTATCGGAGGAACAGACGGAACAACACCACTTACATCAGTATACATTTTACGAATTAACAGCGGTCGTATTACAATAGAATATCTTCCATCATTACCAAGCCCGTTAGACAATATGGGCGGAGCATTGCATGGCGATACCATATACGTGGCAGGCGGGAATTTATCAGGCGAGCCATCAAATCATCTGTTTATGCTCGATAAAAAGCGACCCCTATCAGGGTGGAAAGAGTTAACCCCTTTTCCCGGATATCCGCGCGTTCAACCAGTATGCGCCATGCAAAAATTAGGACGAGAGGCGTATTTATATATATGGGGAGGTTTTGCCCCAGCCGTCAAAGACAATAGCGCAACACTAACTACTAGTGGTTATCGTTACTCCATTACTCGTAAAACATGGGAGAAGATTGCCACACCATTAGGATCCGATGCAAATGAAGTATCATTAGGCGGAGGCTCAGCAATCCCCATATCCGATACTCTGATTATATCTACCGGAGGGGTAAATAAAGATATATTCCTAGAAGCCCTTCAGCGCGAAGCACACCTTAAGAGAGCCCTATCAGAAGGAAATATTCATCAGGCAGACAGTTTACGTAATAGATGGAAAGAATATATGCAGCGCCCTATACCATGGTATAGGTTTAACGATAGAATAATGCTTTACGATACACACACAGACAGATGGAAAGAGTTAGCAATCAGCCCATTTGTAGCTCGGGCGGGCGCATCATTAGTTACAGTAGGAGAAAGACTTTATCTCATAGGAGGAGAACTAAAACCCGGTATCCGTACCCCCTCAGTAACCATGATATATATGAAATAAAAGAGATAAAATGACAATAAAAAGAACGTTTATATAAGTATTATGTCGTTTTCGTAAAAAAAAAACGTTTCAAGACTACAAAATCCAAAAAAGTCATTAACTTTGTGATACAAAATTATTACAAAAACAAAATATTATGAGCAAACCGTATGTTGTAGGTATCGATATAGGTGGTACCAATACCGTATTCGGCATCGTAGATGCGCGTGGAACAATCATAGACAGTGGTTCCATAAAAACAGCTAAACACGATAGAGTCGAAGATTATGTAGACGAGCTTTATGATCAGTTGTTTCAGCTTCTTGAAAAGAATAATGCTACCGATAAGATAGCCGGTATAGGTGTTGGTGCGCCCAATGGTAATTACTTCAACGGAACAATAGAGTTTGCCCCCAATCTTCCATGGAAAGGCGTTTTACCGTTGGCGCAGATGCTTACCGACCGTTTCGGCATACCGGTAGCCCTTACTAACGATGCAAATGCAGCAGCAACAGGCGAAATGACCTACGGCGCAGCAAGAGGACTAAAGGATTTTATAATGATAACCTTAGGAACCGGAGTAGGAAGTGGAATAGTTGTGAACGGACAACTTGTTTATGGTCATGACGGTTTTGCAGGAGAATTAGGACATGTTATCGTAAAACCCAGCAACGGACGTCTTTGCGGATGCGGTCGAACAGGTTGTCTCGAAGCCTATACATCAGCTACCGGTGTTGCCCGTACAGCTCGTGAATTTTTGGAGATGAGCAAAGAAAACAGTCTTCTACGCCAGATACCTATACAGGACATAACCTCAAAAGATGTATACGATGCAGCTATGGCAGGCGATAATATGGCAAAAGAAATTTTTGATTATACCGGAGATATCCTTGGCGAAGCATTTGCTAATTTTGTTGCATTCTCAAGCCCAAAAGCAATAATACTTTTTGGGGGACTTGCAAAATCAGGAGATCTTATATTAAAGCCACTCCGCGAATCAATGGAGCGCAATATGCTTAATATATACAGAAATAAGGTCAAAATACTCTTCTCAGAACTCAAAGAGAGCGATGCCGCAGTTTTAGGCGCTAGCGCATTGGGATGGGAAGTGAAAGGAAAATAAAAAGACACAATATTAAGCGGCATCATTGTCGTTATATATTAAAAAACGATGACTACATTTAGAACACTAAATTGTGGCATCGTTTTTTATTTCTAAAATATTATTTATAACATAGCAGTAGATGTAATCAATAAACTCGTCAGATGGTTTTGAATTTGTTAAGTATATTTGTACCTTAGCAGATGATTATTCAAACAATCAAAATAGTTTTATGGAAATAAAAAATTATTCAGATATATACAAAATAAAGCCCAACAAGTTAAAACCATTACCGGGCAATATTTTGGTTGCTAATCCTATAATTGAAGAGACATATTTCAATCGGTCAGTAATATGCCTTATTGAAAATGACGATAAAAACGGAGCCATGGGACTTGTCCTTAATAAACCAATGCCGTTTACTTTAAATTCAGTTTTCGATAAATTCAATAAACTTCCCGATATTCCTGTCTATTGTGGCGGTCCGATAGGTAACGATCGTCTGCTCTATTTGCATAACCTCGGTGGAATGATAGCCGACTCACTGTACATATCCGACGGGATAAGCGTTGGTGGAGATATATTATCGCTAATCTCCTATATCTCGGCAGGAAATAAAGTGGACGGTTATATAAAGTTTTTTTTAGGATACAGCGGTTGGAATAGCGAGCAATTGCAAATGGAAATTAAGACACAGAGTTGGGGCGTAGGGACTTCGTGTAAAAAAGATTTACTTACAGCCGATGGAGAGCCTTTTTGGCGAAGATCTGTGGAAAATCTTGGAGAGGGATACTCTCCGTGGCTCAAATTTCCATACTCTCCTATGCTTAATTAAATATCTAAAATTAAAGTATTTTCTGGAACATAGCAACATCTAAATAACCATCCTTACATCGCAGCCACTCCTTTAAAACTCCGTATTTTGTAAAATCACTCTCCTCAAATAGAGCGATACAAGCATCATTATTACATGCAACTTGGGCATACAATTGATTTAGAAGAAGAACGTTTGCCGCGTACTCCACAATTAAATCGAGCACTTTTTTAGCTATTCCAAGATTACGATATTCCTTAGTTACAAGAAGTCCTATTGCCGCCCTGCCGTTAAAAGAATCTATCTCAAACAAGTCGGCAGTCCCCACCGCTTTACCCCCATCACTTAGGCATATCATCAGACGTAACTGATGCGCCTCAAGAACATTTTCATCCAGAGACCTTGTAATATACTCTTTAAGCATAAAACGCGAATACGGATTCAGCGTGCTCCCATTTTCCCAGAGCGAAACATCATTTTCCCACTTGTACAAGACTTCAAGATCTTCAGGCTCAAGAGCCCTTAAAAATACTATATCGTCATTAAGGTAAGCCATCGCATTAAACTTTAAAAGAGTCATTAAACGGCGTGCGGTTTAAAATAGAACGCCCCAATGTAATTTCGTCAGTATACTCAAGTTCATCCCCTATTGATACCCCTCGCGCAAGAACAGATATATTTACATCATAAGGAGATAATTTACGAAATATATAAAAATTGGTAGTATCCCCCTCCATAGTTGTGCTGAGAGCCAGAATGATTTCTTTTATCTCACCTGCGGTTACTCTGTCAACGAGGCTGCCAATTTCAAGATCATTAGGTGAAATTCCATCCATGGGAGATATTATTCCTCCCAGTACATGGTATAAGCCTTTAAACTGATGTGTATTTTCAATAGCCATAACATCCTTGATGTTTTCAACCACGCAAATTACCGATGCATCACGTTTCATATCAGAGCATAACCCACATACATCATCTTTTGATATGTTGTGGCATATTTTGCAGTATTTTACCTCTTTTCTCAACCTGACAAGCGATTCCCCAAGCATAACAGCAGCTTGTTCCTCCTGCCTCAAAAGATATAGTACCAACCTCAGCGCTGTTTTCCTACCTATTCCGGGAAGTTTTGCAAGTTCATTTACAGCACTTTCCAGCAGCGGAGAAGAATAAAGAGTTCCCATTTATTTGTAAAAATTAATACGTTATTATAGCTAAAAAATATATAGATAAAACCTGATTATGTCAGATTAAAGTTCAACGATCATCTCTATCCACTAACCCCTCACTTTAGCCCCATCTTCTGATGAAGATAGCATTAAAAAGTCTTTAAGAATAAACGCACATGTGCATATATCCATTATGATAGATTATATAAACAACAATGCGATAATTATTTTACTACAATATTTAGCGAACTCAAAAGTAGCGTTTTTTTTCGTATTGTTACGAAATAAGTCTTATATTTGTGCTGCATATAAACTGCGGTGAATATAGACGTACGGGTAATAAAAAGATATCCCTGTCTAAATTTATCTAAATTACAAATTTCATAAAAAAGTATAGTCAGATTCTTAATCTGACTCAAAAAATACAAGAAACGAAAATGGAGATAAAATCAGCGCAGTTCGTAATAAGTAATACAGATATCAAAAAATGTCCAATTACAAAAAATAAAGAGTACGCATTTATCGGTCGTTCTAATGTTGGAAAATCCTCACTTATAAATATGCTTACCGCCAGAAAAGGTCTGGCAATGACCTCCTCCACACCAGGCAAAACACAGTGTGTAAATCATTTTATAATAAACGATAGTTGGTATATCGTCGACCTTCCGGGTTATGGCTATGCCCGTTGTCGAAAAGATTTACGCGAACGCATAAATAAAATAGTAGAAGATTATGTGCGGGAGAGAGAAGAAATGACACTGTTGTTTGTCCTTATCGATTCGCGACATACACCACAGAAGATAGACCTTGACTTCATGCGGTGGCTTGGAGAAAACGAAGTCCCGTTTGCGCTAATATTCACAAAAGGAGACAAGCTTGGAACGGAGCGCTTAAAAGAGAATATACAGCATTACAAAGACGAACTTCTAAAAGAGTGGGAAGAACTTCCCACCATATTTGTGACCTCCTCTACAAATCGAAACGGAAGAGAAGAATTACTAAATTATATCGAAACCATAAACGGACAAAAATAACATAACAATAGGATAGTATATAAAGATGGATGAGAAGTTAAAAAATAAATTTATGCGGAAGGCGATAGAGTTGTCGATACGAAGTATAAAAGTAGGCGGAGGTCCTTTTGGCGCAATAATAGTTAAAGACGGGAAGATTATATCTAGAGGAGAAAATCGTGTTGTACAAAAATCAGATCCAACCGCCCATGCAGAGATAGGTGCCATTCGGCAGGCAGCCTCAAGATTGCACACTCACGATCTTAGTGGTTGTAAAATATTCACATCGTGCGAACCCTGTCCAATGTGTTTGTCTGCGATATATTGGGCTAATATAAATGAAGTTTACTATGCCTGTACGATAGAAGATGCAGAAAAGATATATTTCAGAGATAGCTATCTTTACAGTCAGTTATCAAAAAAAACAGAAGAGCGAGATATTATCTCCGAGAATATTTTGCGCGAAGAGGGTTTGAGTGCATTCATGATATGGGAAAAAGATAAAAATAAGACAACATATTAAATTAGGCTGATTACCGGCTGATTTTCGTAAAAAAAACTATTAAAATATGAGCAATTGGTTTGAATGTAAAGTTAAGTACGACAAGATAATGGAAGACGGTATGCAAAAAACCGTTTCAGAACCATACATGGTAGATGCCCTCTCCTTTACCGAGGCGGAAGCCAGAATAATAGAGGAGATAACCCCATACATATCAGGCGAGTTTACAGTCGCAAACATAAGGCGGATGAAACTTACCGATATGTTTTTTGACGAAACAGGAGACAAATGGTATCGGGCAAAAATAAATTACGTAACTCTCGATGAAAAGAGTGGGGCAGAGAAGCGCACAGCCGCTTTCATCCTTATACAAGCCATTGATTTTGCCAAGGCACTTGAAAACCTTACATCAGAGATGAAAGGATCCATAATGGATTACGAAGTAGCATCAATAACAGAGACGGCCATCATGGATGTTTACCGTTACGAAGTAAAGGAGACCGGAAACGTTGTCAAAGAGTCATAAATTACGCCGAACCTAAACGATGTTCAATAAAAATATATATCACAAATGGGTATAATATCCGAACATATAAAAGATATAAAGACAGAATTACCCGTTGGCGTGGATTTGGTGGCAGTCTCCAAATTCCATCCGGCAGATGCTATTCGCGAAGCTTACGATGCCGGACAGCGGATATTTGGCGAGAGTCGAATACAGGAATTATTGCCTAAAAAAGAGCAGTTACCAGAAGATATAGCATGGCACTTTATTGGACATTTACAGACAAATAAGGTAAAATTCATAGCCCCCTTCATATCGTTAATTCACAGTGGTGACAGCGAGAAACTTATAAAAGAGATAGACCGTTGCGCCGTTAATTGCGGGCGTATTATTCGATGCCTTCTACAACTTCATGTTGCAGAAGAAGCAACAAAAAGCGGTTTTACAGAAGCAGAGCTAAATGAATATATTTCGAGTGGAAGATGGCACACACTTGCCAATATAAGATTCTGTGGAGTTATGGGTATGGCCTCTTTAACCGAAAATAAAGTTCAAATAAATAGAGAATTTGAGACTATTCGTTCTGTATTTGACAAACTAAAACATGATTATTTCGCATCATCCCCCGATTTTTCAGTCTGTTCCATGGGGATGTCTCACGATTACCATCAAGCAATATCATGTCGTACAACAATGATAAGAATAGGTACAGATATATTCGGCGAGAGAATATGAAAAGGTTAGCTTATAATTCAATTAGTCTATAAATTATCAAGCATGTTTTATAACATACAACTTAGGTTGACAACCTATAAAAATAGTGCTAATTTTGTGTTTCGGGTTATCAGAAAAATATGTAATAAATAAAAACATAATAAAATGACATTATCTGGATTGCAAGAATCGGCTTTTAACGCCGAAGTCGATGGAAAAAATATAAAACTCTTTACACTGACTAATAAAAACGGTGCGGAGATATGTATAACCAATTACGGAGGAATAGTCGTCTCCATAATGGTACCTGATTCGTTTGGTAATATGAAAGATGTTGTTTTAGGGCACAATACGATAGCCGAATACCTTAAATCCCCAGAGCCTTATCTCGGCGCTCTGATAGGGCGTTATGGCAACCGTATAGGCAAGTGTCGTTTTAACATAGATGGCGTTAATTATACCGTAGAATCAAAAAATCCGGATTGCGCACTTCATGGAGGCGTTATCGGTTATAACGCCGTTGTATGGGATGCAACGCTGATAGACAATAGCACATTAGAACTTACATATCTGTCAAAAGACGGAGAATCCGGCTTTCCGGGCAACGTATTTGTGAAAACAATATACAAGTTGACCGATAAAAATGCCATGAGTATATCATACGAAGCCTTCACCGACAAACCCACAGTATTTAATCCCACCCACCATTCATTCTTCAATCTTAACGGTGACGGCGAAGGAGTAATAACAAACCATATAGTTACTATAAACGCCAGATTTTTCACCCCTATGGATTCCAAATCTGTTCCCACAGGAGAGATACGTCCTGTTTCAGGCACCCCTATGGATTTTCGCAAACCCATAGAAGTAGGTTTGAGAATAGACAATAATTACAAACAGTTGATTTACGGTCGAGGATATGATCATAACTATGTTTTATCAAAACGCTATCCAGGAGAACTTGCCTTTGCCGCCAAAGCGTTCTCGCCAAAAACCGGCATAAGCATGACCGTTGAGACTACCGAACCCGGAGTACAGATATATACAGGTAATTGGCTGAACGGTTTTGAAGGAAAAAAAGGGAGAAAATACACATCCCGTACAGCAATATGCTTTGAGACACAGCACTTTCCTGATTCACCCAATAAACCATATTTCCCGTCCACAATATTACGTCCCGGCGAGAAATATACGCAAAAATGTATTTATACATTCTCAATAGAAAAATAATACTTCTCTGAAATATTTTACTTAATTCCTGATTATACATGCGTCAGTAGAGACGCATAACAGAGTTTATATAACAAAATAGATGCATAAAAGAGATATAAAACAGTTATAATCTCTAAGATAAATAATTAATAATAATAACTTTAAAAATGGTAGCACAAGCAAAAAAGAACTACTTATTGCCTATCGCAATGATGTTCGCCCTCTTCTTTATGATCTCATTCGTCACAGGGTTGCAAAATCCAATGGGAGTAATAGTAAAAAATCAGTTCAGTATACAAAACTGGCAGTCGCAATTAGGCAACTTTGCCAATTTCATAGCCTATGCTTTTATGGGAATACCGGCCGGAATACTTCTAAAGCGCATAGGATATAAAAAACTTGCCCTTTTAGCCATTGTGGTAGGATTTGTTGGAGTAGGAATTACCTTCCTGTCAGGGATTGCTGAAAGTTTCACTGTTTATCTAACCGGAGCATTCATAGCCGGATTCTCAATGTGTATGCTTAATACAGTTGTAAATCCGATGCTTAACACCCTCGGAGGCGAAGGCAAAAAAGGCAATCAGTTAATTCAGCTTGGAGGATCCATAAATTCAATAGGAGCTACCATTGTGCCCGTATTGGTCGGTTACCTTATGGGCGATGTAGCAAGAGCCACTATCCAACATGCAGAGCCCGCATTGTTCCTTGCAATGGGTATATTTGCGCTTGCATTTATAGTTCTTTATTTCGTAAACATACCTGAGCCCCATTTAATTTTGACAGGCAACAAAACAGCAAAAAAAGCCAAAGATAAATATTCCCCAATGTCTTTCCGTCACTTTGTGCTCGGTACCATAGCTATATTCCTTTACGTAGGAATTGAAGTAGGAATACCCAACATTGCCAATCTGTTTATGACTAACGACCTTGCAATAGACGCAACCATTGCCGGATCTGTTGTAGGAACATACTGGTTTCTTATGATGATAGGGCGTTTTTGTGGAGCAGCCGTAGGAGCAAAAGTCTCCAGTAAGGCTATGTTAACATTCGTCTCAATATTAGGTATGATATTCGTTGCAATAGCCATATTGACACCCGAGACCGTAAAAGTAGATATGCCGGTATTCCGCAGCGATATCTCTTTTGGGTTTGCCGAAGTTCCATTAAGCATAATGTTTCTAATACTTTGCGGTTTATGTACCTCTATAATGTGGGGAGGCATATTCAATCTTGCAGTAGAAGGGCTGGGAAAATACACCGCAATGGCATCAGGCGTGTTTATGGTGATGGTTTGCGGTGGCGGAGTACTACCACTAATACAAGGCGGCGTTGCAGACATGGCAGGATATATGAACAGTTACTGGGTAATATTTGTATCAATGGCATTCCTGCTATATTATGCACTAATCGGCTGCAAGAACGTTAACAAAAATATTCCAGTAGAAGATTAATAATATTGTAAACAGGAAAAAACATGGACAATAAAACTGTAAAAGCAAAATTCACCGAACTTTTTGGTGCCAACGGAGATCTATATTTCTCCCCCGGTCGCATAAACCTTATTGGCGAACATACCGATTACAATGGCGGATTTGTTTTGCCCGGAGCAATAGATAAAGGGATGTTGGCAGAGATAAAAGTTAACGGAAAAGACAAGATTCGTGCCTTCGCTCTTGATCTCAATGAATTCTCTGAATTCGGGTTAAACGAAGAAGATGCCCCAAAAGAGAGTTGGGCAAGATATATATTTGGCGTAGTACGCGAAATAACAAAGCGTGGAGGTAAAGTAAAATGTTTCGATACTGTATTTTCAGGCGATGTCCCATTAGGAGCCGGTCTTTCATCGTCAGCAGCATTAGAGAGCACCTTCGCCTTTGCCCTCAATGACATATTCTCCCTTGGAATAGAAAAATTCGAACTTGCCAAGATAGGGCAGGCAACCGAACACAACTATTGCGGAGTTATGTGCGGAATAATGGATCAGTTTGCCTCAATATTTGGAAAAGCAGGACACCTTATCCGTCTCGATTGCCGTTCATTAGAGTACGAATACGAACCATTCGATCCCAAAGGATACAAATTGGTACTTTTGGATACCTGCGTAAAACACGAACTTGCCTCATCAGCATATAACAAGCGCCGTCTCTCATGCGAAGCAGTAGTTGCCGCAATAAAGAAACACCACCCAGCAGTAGAATTTCTTCGCGATGCAGACATAAAAATGCTCGAAGAGGTTAAAAATGACGTTTCAACCGAAGATTATATGCGTGCCGAATACGTCATTGAAGAAGTACAGCGACTACTCTCCGCATGCGATGCACTTAAAATAGGAGACTATGAAACCGTAGGACAGAAGATGTACGGTACCCACCAAGGCATGAGCAAGCTCTATGAAGTTAGTTGTCCCGAGCTTGATTTCCTTAACGATATTGCAAAAAAATGCAGTGTTACAGGTTCTCGTGTAATGGGCGGAGGCTTTGGCGGATGCACAATAAATCTTGTAAAAGAAGAACTTTATGACGAATTTATAAAGACAGCAGTTTCAGAATTTGTCAAACGTTTCGGTAAGGAACCAAAAGTTTATCCGGTAACGATAGGAGACGGATCAAGAAAACTATAAATAAGTTTTTATTCAAAAAACATTTGTACGGGCGCTCATCAAAAGGCGTCCGTGCTGTTTTAAACAAGATAATAAAACGATACCAAAGCCAATAAGAAAAGTTCCATGTTAAAAATTAGTTAAGATACAAGTTTCGCTATGTTGATAACTTATTATTCCTAATATTTAAACAATAAATAACAAAATCGTGCTATTTTTACTTCACTTATTATCAGCGATATAATTGTGTTTGTGAGTTTATCGCAGATTGCGGTCATTATAGTCCCTGTTCCACGGTATAAACAGATTGCGACATAAAGAGAGTGATTAGCGTTAAATACGTTTGTCTTATTCCAGAAAAATGAGTAATTTTGCATACTCAAATAATCCAAAATGGTAGTCGATAAAAAAACACAGGAGAGAGTCGCGGATAATATCCGTGTCCTTGCGGTGGCAATGGTAGAGAGAGCTAAATCGGGACATCCCGGAGGAGCAATGGGAGGAGCAGATTTTATAAATATGCTCTATTCAAATATAATGGTTTTTGATCCAGACGATTCAAGATGGATAAACCGAGACCGTTTCTTTCTTGATCCGGGTCATATGTCGCCGATGCTGTATTCAGTTTTGGCATTGACAGGAAAATACGCAATAGACGAAATAAAAGACTTCCGCCAATGGGGAAGTGCCACCCCCGGGCATCCGGAGGTTAATTTTGACCGCGGAATAGAAAACACATCAGGTCCCCTCGGGCAAGGACATGCTATGGCTGTCGGAGCAGCAATAGCAGAACGTTTCATGGTTGCCCGTTTCGGAGAGTGGATGTCCCATAAAACATACGCATTTATCTCCGATGGAGGCGTTCAAGAGGAGATATCCCAAGGAGCAGGTCGTATGGCAGGATATTTCGGGCTAAGTAACCTCATAATGTTCTATGATAGTAATGATATACAGCTTTCTACCGATACGAACGTTGTAACCACCGAAGATACAGCCGCAAAATATCGAGCATGGAATTGGAACGTAATAGAGATAAACGGCAATGATTCGCAACAGATTTATGATGCACTTATTTCAGCCGGTAACGAAGCAAAACGTCCTACCCTTATAATCGGTAAGACAATCATGGGCAAAGGAGCCTTAAAAGAAGACGGCAGCAATTTTGAAAGGCAGTGTTCCACTCACGGTCAACCAATAAGCGCAGCCGGAGCATCAGTCAAAAAAACTATATTGAACCTCGGCGGTAATCCCGAAGACCCGTTCGCAATATATCCCGAGTCAGTAACACTTTACCAAGAGCGCAAAGAGAAACTTCGGAAAATAGTTGCCATTCGTAGAGCCGAACAGGCAAAATGGGAAAAAGAGAACCCTGAAAAAGCAGAATTGCTAAAGAAATTCTTTTCCGGATATATTCCGGAAATAGATTATCGTACAATAAATATAAAACCCAATGCCGCTACCCGCGGTACCTCCTCATCCGTCCTCTCAGTTTTAGGCAAAGAAGTAGGTAATATGGTGGTTGCATCGGCCGATCTTTCAAACTCAGACAAAACGGACGGTTTTCTCAAGCACACACACCCTTTTGCCCCGCATGATTTCAGCGGAGCATTTTTACATGCCGGTGTTAGCGAGATAACTATGGCGGCAGTAATGAACGGTATGGTACTTCATGGAGGTATAATAGCTGCAAGTGGAACATTTTTTGTTTTTTCAGATTACATAAAACCAGTAGCCCGTATGTCGGCGTTGATGAGGCTTCCGGTAAAATATATCTGGACACATGATGCCTTCCGAGTCGGCGAAGATGGTCCTACACACCAACCTATTGAACAAGAGGCACAGATAAGATTGCTTGAAGAACTTAAAAATCACAAAGGTAAAAACAGTATGTTAGTACTGCGTCCTGCAGACGGAGCAGAGACGGTCATCGCATGGAAACTTGCGATGGAAAACACCGATTCACCCACAGCACTAATCCTTTCACGTCAGAACGTGAATGATATACCAGCGATAAATGGCGATCGTTATAGCGAAGCTCTGCAGATGGAAAAAGGGGCTTATATTGTAGCAAAAGATGAAAGTCCCGATGTAATAATGGTAGCCAGTGGATCAGAAGTTTCAACTCTTATATCAGCACTTCCGTTATTGCATAAAGAAGGGATAAAAGCACAAATTGTTTCAGCCCCATCCACTGGGTTGTTTTTCAATCAAACATCAGAATACCGCAACAGCGTAATACCTGTTGATAAACCGGTATTCGGACTAACGGCAGGTCTACCATCAGCAATGGCACGTTTAGTAGGCGTAAACGGAGTTGTATGGGGACTAGATCACTTTGGATACTCTGCACCATATACAGTACTTGACGATAAGTTTGGCTTTTCAGCAGAAAATGTATTAGCGCAGATAAAAAGTATGCTTAAAATAGTATAAAAAACATGCTAATTATCAAATTAGCATGTTTTGATGATAGAATTAATGCAAAAAGCAAAAATAAACAAATAAAATATTATTTTTATTGCTATTTATTTGTGGCATTAACATAAAAATAAGTAACTTTGATGCGAGAAGAGTAGAGATAATAAAAAAAATAAGTTATGAAGACGAAAAATTTGATTACAGCGTGTATTGGAGCGTTAATTTTGAGTGCTTGTTCCTCAGAAAACGATCTTCCATTAGCTGGAAATGGAAGTAGTAGTAGCACAACAAATAACGATAAAGGAAACGTAGAGATGGTTATTCCAGTCGGATGCCGGTCTGTGCGAATAGATTACAAAACAGCATCAGGCGTAAAATCTATGACAGTAGGCGTAAATCCCGAAGCAAAAGAAGTTAAGGGACGCAGTGTCTCTCCTATAACCAACACTTCATTAGAAATTGTTTCTCCTGTCAATACATATATAAATATTTATGACGAAAGCGGAAATTTGTTAGTTGAAAATAAGTTTATTAAAGCAGCAACAAATGCAGTAACAACACAAAGCAGCAATGGTAATGTAATCGTTATGCCAGAGGATGCCGTTAACGAATATGTGACCGCAGACGGTCCATTCACATACTACCACTCAAGCGGAGTAGCAATGTTTGATGATAGTTGGCCAAGAGCAACCACTGGCGATGGAGATTTCAATGATGTAGTTATTGATTACGATATAGAGGCAAAGATTGTTGATGAAAATGCTGCTCCGGCGGAAGCGTATCGCGAATGTATTAAAGTTGTTATGCACGTACGTGCCATAGGTGGTGGAGCCTCCCAGAGAGTAGGACTTATACTTGATGGCATTTTGTCAGACTACATTGACAAAGATGCGAGCACATGCAAACTAACTATCGGTAACTGGAATGAAGATATTCCACGTCGGACACTGACAGCAGATATAGATCTCAGTAACCCACGCCCTATTATAAATATCAACAATATAGGATGGTTGATACAATCAGGAGCGGTGAATACTACCTATATCAACTCAAAGACAGGAGCGCCACAGGTTTTTAACACCAGAGTATTAGATCCTGCATATCAAGACGATGGAACGTCTAAATTTTATAACGTAAACAGAGGATATATAAATGTTGGGGGCGACCTCTTTACAGTAACCGCCACTCTCGTAGGGAAATATTCGGCAGCAAATGGGGCAGATTATCTGGCTATGCAAGCATACTTTATAAAAACAGTAATGGATACCGAGAGCCAGAACTTCTTTATCAAGAGTTTGACAAGCGGTTACGAGATACATATGAAAGGATATCTGCCAACCGATGAATATTATCCATACTATTCTAAAGATGCTAAAAAAGGTATTCCTATGGATATTAAATCTACCTACTGCGGTGCAGACGGAAGTATTTGGGGATTTAAAGTCCCAGTTATGACACGCCACGCATGGGAAAAAGAGGCTTTCAAGAAGGCATATCCTGAATTTAAAAGCTGGCAAGACAGCAGAGGCAAAATACATTCAGACTGGTATAAACACCCAGATATAACAAAGATTGTATGTCCGTGGTAAAATAGATCAGCCTATATTAAAAGCAATAACCCATCTAACAAATAAGTTAGGTGGGTTATTGTTTATTTGCAAAGTTGTTATCTGTAAGCGGCAATTCACCTAAAATATATAAAAGTGAGATTGTTTATGAATTAAAAACAGATGGTTTAGATAAGTATACTAATTCTATTTGTAGATTTTTTTATCTTTGCAATATTATTGTTATAATGTAAATAGTATCAAAATGCACGAATTTGAACTTACAATATTAGGATGCGGATCGGCAAAACCGTCCCTTATACATCGCCCCTCATCACAAGTTCTGGCATATAGAGGTAAGTTATTTATGATAGATTGTGGCGAGGGAACACAGACTCAGTTTATGAAGTACGGTTTTAATCATAACCGTTTAGCCCATATATTCATATCACATCTGCATGGCGATCACTGTTTCGGTCTTATGGGTCTCATATCCACATTAGGGTTACTCGGTAGGTCAGGGGAGCTTGTAGTACATTCTCATAGTGATCTTGAAGAGATGTTACGTCCAGAAATAGATTATTTCTGCAGTCACTCGCCGTTTTCGGTGATATTTTCACATATTCCCCCGAAACCCTCCATAATTTATGAAGATAAGTCGTTGTTTGTAAAATCATTTCCATTGCATCACAGTATTCCAACATTTGGTTTTCGTTTTGAGGAGAAACAGAAACAGCCACATATAAACAAATCAGTAGCGGAGTATTATAACGTTCCCATAAAAGAGATGCAGGCAATAAAAGATGGAGCTGATTTTGTTACACCACAAGGAGATATTATCCCTAATAACCGGCTTGTTTTGCCGGCATCGCCCTCCGTAAGTTATGCCTATTGTTCAGATACTGCATATACCAAGAAAGTCTTACCCCATGTAAGCGGAGCAACAGTATTGTTTCATGAGTCCACTTATACTAAAGAGTATATAAAGCAGGCAAAAGCGCGTTATCACAGTACAGCCGCAGAGGCAGCCACAGTAGCCTCCGAAGCCGGAATAGGGAGACTTATACTTGGGCATTATTCAAGCAGGTATAAAGACGAAACCCCATTTCTCAATGAGGCTATACCTATTTTTAGCGAAACAATACTTGGGAATGAGGGATTGAAACTTGAGTTTTGAAAAAAAAATATTTATTCAAATTCTTCGTATACGTTTAAGTTGTTACATTTTACTGCTCAAAACGTCAACTTAAAATGGGATAGTCTATCTTAGTTTCGATGCGTTTTTTAGTTCTTTGTAAAAAGCCTGCTCCTCAACCGATAATTTTGCAATAAGTTCTTGTTCATATGTATCAAGATATTCCTGCTCAGAGACTTGTTCTATGATGGACGAACCTATATCATGCATATCTTTTATACTTTTTGCAGTCAGTAATTTACTCGCTGCCTTTATACCATAAGTACCTCCGTGCAGTATCATTCCCAACAATATTGCCATTTCAGGTTTAATATCCAATGTAACCTTTATCCTTTTGCCGTCCATTATTTTTGTTGTTAAAATATTAAGAAAATATCAAGAAAATTATTCTTAAGATAAATACGTCTAACGTTTTTGTTTAAAGAAATTTTTTATAATTTCAGCGCACTTCATAGCAAGAACTCCCCCGGTAATAGTTGTTTTAGGGTGGAGTGCCTCCGATGCAAATTTTGAGAAACCCTTTTTTTCATCATCAGCACCATAAACCAATCTGCCGAGTTGAGCCCAACCCAATGCACCGGCGCACATAATGCAAGGTTCGAGAGTGACGTACATTGTACATTTATTAAGATATTTACCGCCCAATTCCGATGCTGCAACTGTAATTGCCTGCATTTCAGCATGAGCGGTAACATCATTAAGCATCTCAGTAAGATTATGTGCCCGAGCAATAATACGACCCTCACAGACAACAACAGCACCAACAGGTATCTCGCCATTTTCGGCAGCCGTTGCCGCCTCTTTCAGCGCTATTTCCATGAACCGCTGGTCTGTTTCCTTTTCCGTCATTAGTCCTCCAGATAGTACGATACTGTTGTTACAACTCTTACCTGTTTTATATACGGAGTATTGTTATCCCTGTCTTCAATAGAGAATTGACCCTGATTGGCACTGCTTATTTTGCCCAATTCACTGTCAGAATCTTTTGCAAACTTTTCAGCAGTACTGCGTGCATTTTTTGTTGCCTCTTCAATCATACTGGGTTTTATCTTATTGAGTTCAGTAAATAAGAACTGCGTTATATATTGATAATCATCTACTGTTATAGCTACGCCCTTTTTCAAGAGAGAAACCTGTTGATTCATGAGTTTGCGGATCAAGTCCACTTTGTTTGAAGTGACGGTAATGATTGATGTTACGTTGTAGCGATAACTCGATGTGCCGCTTTGATAGCGCTCTGCCTGCATATCTATTATTTTAGGGGCAGAGATTGATATCTCGTTCTCCTCAACACCGTTCTCCTTCAGGAAACTCACAATAATATTATTCTTGTAATTTACAGAGTTGTAAATTGACACAAGATCATTCCCTATCTCCTTATAAGTAAGTGGCCATATAACCTTATCAGCCTGCACTTCGCGTTCAGCCAGTCCCTTTACATTTACCGTTCTTGACATGTTTTTAAAACTTATAATAGAGTAGGATATAGCAAATCCCCCGAAAAATAATCCCAATGCTATAATCAGACCTGTTAAAGGCAATTTAAACTTTTCCATATTGTTATAAATTAAAGTTATTACAGAATATTAATTTCATGTGATGCAAATGTAGATAATGTTTCCATTAAAACAAAAATATGACGCCCCAATTTTTATCTTTCATATATTTTATGCAGTCGAGTATTATTAAACTCTGGTCAGATGCAAGATGTCCAGTAGTACGAGCCATTTTACAAATATAATTCCCCGCACTTACTCCAATATCTATTTTTGTAACAGAAACAAAATGCGCACAGCAGATATTTACATTAAATGATCTCCGTAATAAAGTTTAAATAGTCTATAAATATTATCTTTGCCCATATATAACCTATCCAATAGATATTTTATAGTATATCTGTCGGTAATAATTATCAGCACTCCTTTTATGTGAAATTATTATGGCTCATCATAACAATCTTGGAAAAAGCGGTGAATATATCGCAAAAGAGTACCTTGCTTCAAAAGGCTATGCCATACGTGATGTAAACTGGCGTTCAGGTAAGTATGAACTTGATATTGTAGCAATGGACGGGCTTCAATTAGTAGTAGTAGAAGTAAAAACGCGCTCAACTGATGAGTACGGTTATCCCGAAGATTTTATAAAACCAGCCAAAATAAGAAATATAATAAATGCAGCCGAATGTTATCTTCAGAAATTGCAACACCCTTTAGAGGTAAGGTTTGATGTGATATCCATTATTCTTAACCACGAGGAGAGTGATGATTATATAATAGAACATATAAAAGATGCCTTTATGGCTGATATACAAAATTCAAGATCTTATGAATTCTGACTACAACTATATATTCTTACCGGTAATGACATCCACAAACGATTACCTTAAAAATTTATTCCGCGATAAGCCAGATATACCTGAATTTACGTTTGTATCCACCGGTTTTCAGACCGGCGGGCGAGGACAGCGTGGTAATACATGGGAATCACAGCCGGGGAAAAACCTCATGTTCAGTTTGCTGCTTCTACCTTCAGAATTACGGGCAAATAAAAGTTTTGTAATATCAAAGATAATATCTATATCAATAGTCAATGTTCTCAGCCGTTACTCATCAGGCTTCAGTATAAAATGGCCAAACGATATTTATTGGAAAGATAAAAAGATATGTGGCATACTTATAGAAAATTATGTTACCCAAGAGTATATAGATAGCTCCATAATAGGCATTGGCATAAATGTAAACCAGATTAAATTTATCTCTTCAGCCCCCAATCCGGTGTCGCTCATACAAATAACAGAACATGATAAAAATACAGAAGATCTGTTTCACGAAGTGGCTGGAGAAATAAAAAATTGTTATAACCAATATATATCAGGAAATTACGACACCCTTGACAGCATATATACATCGTTGCTTTATCGAGGAAAAGGATTTTACCTGTATGAAAGTCAGGGACGAAAATTTAAAGCAGAAATTACAACTGTTACACCTGACGGTTTTATTGTGTTATGTGAAAAAGATGGAAACATTAGTCGTTATGCGTTCAAAGAGGTGTCGTTTATTATATGACAGCTACAACATATATTTTATCCGGTACTTTCTGTTATGTAGATTCCTCTAAGAAGAACACCGCAACTAAAATCTAAACAGTTGAAATATAGCGACATTTCAGTATTTTGCATTTTGGAGAAGCAACTGAAATCAGAAGAATGTAGAGGCAGATCAACTCCACAAAGCCAATCAAAAATTCACAAGGGATATGTTTATCTTCTCATGTTTTACGGGCATCTGTTATTGCGACCTGTGCAACCTGACACGCTCCAACCTCATCAAGGCAGAGGATGGTAGCCTGTGGATAAAAACTATTTCCGATGCTTACCCATGGCAGTATCACTCTTCATCTGAAGAAAATTGCTGCCTTATGCGGAATAAACCCAGTGACTGAAATTCATTATTTGATAAATAAAGTATTGATTTGATAAATAATTCGTCAATTGACAACTGCTTTTTTTTGATCTGATAAAAGAGTAACCATAGATGTGTTATATCTTTGCTCACGAAGTTTTTAATCTTTAAAAAATATAAAATGATGAAGAATATTCTTATGCTTTGTTTCGGACTCTTGTTTCTGGCAGCTTGTGAAAAAAATCAGGACTCAACCCCGTATGAAATTGTAGTGGAACAACAAAAATACACTCTTGATGATCAAGGAAAAGCAACCATCTCGTGTAAAGTTTCTCCTGAAGAGTTCGATATTTCAAATATGCAGATGCTATATTCTCCTGACGTGTGGTCTGCTACTGATGATATAGATTGGGCTGGAGTTGACATTATCTCGGTAACTAAAGATACCAAGACACCTGGTAAATGGGATGTAGTTATTGGATTAACAAGGAAGGGCGGAAAAAAGCCATATACTCCTAATCCTAAATACAGCTACGAAATGAAAGCGGTAGTTAATTTTTTCACATTGAAAACCGACGGTGAGCCCGTCCATTCCGCCAAGTTCCAATTCTCCTTAGATATCAGCAGAAAAGATATCTAATAATCGAATGAGTCCAATAAAAGAATAGCATTGCTTGTCCTTCTTCTAATTTCTCCAATTTATCGTGCATAAACAGGAGAAATTCCGTTAAAGGAAAAAGTTGCCCAGATGCTTATACTTGGCATCAAGGGTACGGAAGTGTCGGACACCAGTGAATTCGTACGCACCATACGATTTGGAGGAAAAAAATAAGTTATCAGATTCAAGTTGTTTTTTCCAAACTCCCCTGCCGGGCAGGAGTATAAATAAAGCCTGGCATTTTTTATTATTCACTGTTTCCTGTCATCCTACAAGAGGATATTACGGAGAGGGAAGATTCAGTTCGTCATTTAATAAAAACCTTTTTTTTGATACGGTAAAAAACTATCTATATACATGTTATAACTTTACACCTGAAAACAAAGTATCTAATAGAACAGGATTTTTTAAGTGTATCGCATGTTGTGTAATAGAAAAACAAAAAAGCAGTAAGATAGCTGGCGTCTTTAACAATGGATTTAACTTGAAAAACAGAGGGAAAGCGTGTTTTTTTGTTTTTATGCGAAAAATTGGTAGTTACAGAAATTTGCGTACACACAAAAAGATATAGCCACAACCACCGGCGTAAATAAAAGTACTGTTTGCCGAGAGCTTAAACGTAATTGTGATATGCGTAATGGCAAATATATTATGGATTTAACACAGCGTAAGTTCGACAAATGCAAGTCAGATAATCGACATAAAGAGTTGTTTACCTTAACAGATACAGCGTAGAGTAAAAAAACTATTAAAGAGAGGATTTAGCCCTATGCAGATTGCAGGCAGGAGTAGAACCGAGGTGAAGGCGATTGTTTCGCACGAAATGATATATCGCTGGATATAAGAAGATAAACGCAAAGGCGGTAGACTTCATAAATATCTTAGACGACTGGGACGAAAGTATGCTAAACGAGGCTCAAAAAATGTAGAAGAGGTTTTATTCCTAATAGAGTGGATATAGACCAGCAACCTACTGTGGTTGACAACAAAGAGAGATTCGGCGATT
>JAVVOY010000021.1:0-37714 GCA_036656055.1 Bacteroidales bacterium | reverse complement strand
GAATGGCTATTGCAATAGGATCTTTGGTTGATGATGCGATAGTTGATGTTGAGAATGTATATAAACGACTGCGACAAAACCGAAGATTACCCGAAGGGGAAAGATTACCTCTGAAAACTGTTGTTTTTGAGGCCTCAAAAGAGGTGCGTCTCCCTATACTCAACTCTACATTCATAATAGTCGTAAGTTTTCTACCGCTTTTCTTTCTCTCAGGAATGGAGGGGCGTATGCTGGCTCCGTTGGGAATAGCATTTATTGTAGCTTTGTTCGCATCCACAGTCATAGCACTTACTCTTACTCCTGTGCTTTGCAGCTATTTGCTGAAAAATGATAAAAATGGCGGTAACAGTAAAGAGCCATTAGTTTCGCGATATATGTTGACGTTTTACAAAACTGCGCTGGCATGGTCTTTAGATCATAAGAAAATAATACTTATTCCTACCGCAGTTATGTTAGTTATAGCCATAGGGACGGCATTCACACTAGGACGCAGTTTTTTACCCCCTTTTAACGAAGGGTCTTTTACGATAAACGTAAGCACAGTACCAGGAATTTCGCTTGAAGAGAGCGATAATATTGGTAGACTCGCCGAAGAGATACTACTGACAGTACCTGAAATAACGACCGTTGCACGTAAAACAGGACGCGCTGAACTTGATGAACATGCGCTTGGAGTTAATACATCGGAGATAGAGGCTCCGTTCTCTCTGTCAGGACGCAGCAAAGACGAGCTCCTTAAGGAGATACGAGAAAAGTTATCGGTAATACCAGGAGTGAATATAGAGATAGGTCAACCCATATCGCACCGTATTGATGCGATGTTATCAGGTACGCGAGCTAACATTGCAATAAAGATATTCGGGACAGACCTAAATAAAATGTACTCGATAGGAAATAAAATAAAGGGTGCAATATCTGAAGTTGACGATATTGTCGATATAAATGTCGAACAACAGATAGAACGCCCACAACTTAAAATAATTCCACGTCGCGAGATAATGGCAAAATACGGGATAACACCGGGTAAGTTGGCGGAATATATAAATGTGCTTTTGGCAGGAGAGACAGTTTCGCAGGTTTATGAAGGCAATCGCAAATTTGATATAACCGTAAAACTTGGTGAGACGAGCCGTAACTCCATTGAAAATATAAGAAATATGATGATAGATTCATCGGCAGGAAAGATACCTCTATCAGATGTCGCAGATGTTGTTTCCACAACAGGACCAAATACAATAAACAGAGAGAATGCGGAGCGAAAAATAGTCGTTTCAGCTAATATTTCAGGAGGCGACCTGCATAGTGGCGTGAATGAGATAAAACGCAGGATAGATGAGCAGATAGAGTTACCGGAGGGTTATCATATTGAGTATGGCGGACAATTTGAGAACGAAGAAGCAGCCTCAAAAAGGTTGTCGTTAATGTCTGTTTTCTCTGTGTTTATAATTTTTCTACTGCTTTTCAGCCAATTTAGAAGTGCCATACAATCGGGGGTAATACTTCTTAACTTACCCCTTGCTCTTATAGGGGGAATACTGACGCTGAAATTTACAGACGGGATAATAAGTATTCCGGCAATAATAGGTTTCATCTCGTTATTTGGGATAGCAACACGCAACGGAATGTTGCTTATTGACCGTTATAACCGTATGCACAACAGCGGGAAGAGTATCAAAGATACAATAATAGATGGGTCGGCCGACAGACTTACCCCGATAATAATGACGGCACTTACATCAGCATTGGCTCTTATTCCGCTTGCAATAGGAGGGGACCTTCCGGGTAATGAGATTCAGAGCCCGATGGCAAAAGTCATACTTGGCGGTCTGCTTACATCAACGTTGTTGAATATATTTATAATACCGATAGCTTATATGCTGACCGAAAATTACAAAAAGAGAGGAGAGGCAAAATGAAAATTCACATACTGACATTCGTGATACTGATATTGTTATGCAGTAAATCTATGGCACAGAGTAATATAGATGTAATACTCGGTTCGATAGATAATAATAACTTAACGCTTAAAGCTCTAAGAGACGAAGGGGGCGCTCAGAAATATGCAAATAAGGTAGGGACTACACTTGCAAATCCAGAAGTTGAGTTTGCGTATCTGTGGGGATCGTCAAACGAGGCAGGAAGTAAGAAAGACATTTCTGTAACACAGAGTTTTGATTTCGCCACAATTTTAGGATATAAAGGTAGTGTTGCACAAAAAGAGAACGTATTGGTTGACATCCGCTACAAAAATGAGCGGATGAATCTGTTGCTTGAAGCGAAAAAACAGTGTTACCAAGCGATATATTACAATGCAATAATTATTGAACTTGATATGCGGCTGCAATATGCAGAATCCACAGCCAATGCATACAAGCGTAAACTTGACACAGGGGATGCAAATATACTTGAGTACAATAAAGCAATGCTCAACTTGACACTTGTTAAGGCAGAGAAACAAAAGGCGATTGTGAGTATAGTGGATATAATGTCAGAGCTGACAAGGCTTAATGGAGGAGTCGCACTGACGCTTAACGATACGTCATTCGATGCCATTGCCCCGCTGCCTGATTTTGATACATGGTACTCTGAGGCTGAGACAAAAAGTCCAATATTGGAATATGTAAAGAACGATATTACATTACGTCGCGAACAGATAAAACTGAGTAAATCTGTATGGTATCCGACTATAAGTGCAGGATATGTAAGTGAGTTTGAAAAGGTGGATAAGTTTCATGGGATTTCGTTAGGGATAAGCGTTCCACTTTGGGCGGATAAAAACAAAATTAAACAGGCAAAGGCTGCAGTAACAGCATCTGAAAGCCGTCAGAGTGAGGCTAAAATAGACTTTTTTTATAAGATAAAGAGTTTATACGATAAAACGGTCGCTCTGCAAAAAAGCGCAACTGAAATAAAAGTTTCAATATCGCAGCTAAACACAACAAGATTGCTTGACAAAGCATTGGAAAATGGACAAATATCCATTCTTGATTATATCGTTGAGGCATCGCTTTACTACGATGCAATACAGCAGTCATTAATGGCAGAAAGAGACTATTATCTGTCACTTGCCGAGTTATCGGCATTTACACTCTGAGGCTATCAGAGCCTCTTTTATTAGGGTACCCCAACGGTAACCGCCTAATCCGCCGTCCGTCCGAACCACTCTGTGGCAAGGTATAAGGACGGCAGTTTCATTTCTGGCTATTGCCGAGGCTGTGGCACGAACGGCTTTAGGGTATCCGGCAGCAGAGGCAAGCCTCAAATAGGAAATCGTTGTGCCATAACGCACATTAATCAACGCCTTATAAACAGAGATTTTAAACGGCGATCCTAAAACAGCAACATCAAATACCGCATCTTCTGTTGAAGACAATATTTTATTAAGAAGAACCTTTGTTATTGCATTATCTTTGATAATGGATGCATATTTATATGCACGCTTAAGGTCGTTTATAAATATATTGTCATCTGCATCAACAAATTTAAGAGCAATTATTTTCCCGTCCCAAATAGCAATGAAAGTTCTGCCAAACTCCGTATCTGAAACTCCGTAAATAATCTCTCCGGTTATGTACTTATCTATATTACAAATATTTATACGCATTTTACATTATGCTTTTATCTTTAAGGTGAATAAATATAATGATATATATGTGCTAAAAAACTATTTTCATACAACAATATAATATCCTATCTTTAACAATGATAAATACAGATAATTATGATCTTACTTTTTTCATGTAAAAGTTAAATAAGTAAATATCATCGGCTGCAGATGGTATAGTATAACTGATAACAAACCTAATGAATAAGAAAAATTATATCAGAGACAACTGTATTTATCGGTTAAGGCTTCTTTTATAGTAGTGTATATGGTAAGTTAAAGATACAAATCTGGAAGTGAATTAATGTGCTAATTCGTGAAGCATATTTATAAGAACTTTCCAGATATTGTCAATAGTATTTATTTTCACCCGTTCTGTAATAGAGTGGGGCTCAATAATCTTAGGTCCGATAGAAACGATTTCGCAGCCAGGGTACTTTTGGATAAAGTAGCCCGATTCAAGGGCAAAGTGCATCGCTACTTTTTTAGGCATGAAGCCTAGGGTATTACAGAAAGATTTCTCAGCCTGTTTAAGCAGTAGCGAAGAAAGATTCGACTTCCAACCTGGAGCCGACATAATAACTTCTGTCTCAGCTCCTGCTTCATCAAAGATATTTTTAATGCGATTGCCTAATTTTATGACTTCGGCATCAATAAAACTTCGACTGTAATTTGATATAAAAATAGAGACTTCATTTGTTTTAATAACCCCTAAATTATTTGATGTTTCTACCGCATCGTTAATTGTATCGCTCATTTTAAGTGCGCCGAAGGGACATTCGTGGATACTTTTTAAAAAGGCTTCCGTCTCTTTTTTACTAATGACACTCTCTGGGGCTACCGTTTCGCTGATTATAAAAGATATTTTTGAATCTGTATCTTTATAAATTTTCTTATTTTCTTTAGCAAATAATTCTAAATCGCTACTGAATTGATCTTTGTATAATGTTGGAATACCAACAGTAACCTCTGCGTTTACTGGAATGGAGTTATTTGCTTCTCCGCCATTGAATGCCAACAGTTTTACGTCATGCTTTTTACTCTGCTGATAAATAAATTCGCCGATTAACTTGTTGGCATTTGCTCGTCCTTTGTTTATATCTACTCCCGAATGGCCACCATTTCCACCTTTGATGTTAAGTTTTAAATAGCAATAATCCGGCTCTCCCTTCTCTCTGGTGACATGAAGTGTGGTAAATTGCAGATAGGCGGCAGCTGAACCTATGGTAATAGTATCATAGTCTTCGGAATCAAGGTTTATTATTAGTCGTCCGCTAAGAAAATCAGGAGACAGTGTGGCTGCTCCTGTCATACCGTCCTCTTCATTGGCAGTGAAAATACACTCCAATGGTCCGTGAATGATATTACGGCTTTGCAATATAGCCAGTGCCATAGCCATACCAATACCATTATCGGCACCGAGTGAGGTCCCGTTGGCCTTTATCCACCCGTTGTCAGTATATGATTCAATAGGATCGTTCAGTGGATCGAATTTCTTCCCCTCTTCTGCTACGCACACCATATCTATGTGATTGAGCAATACAATTATGGGCGCATTTTCATATCCTTGGGTGGCTCTTTTTTTTATCACTACACAAGAACTGTCGGTAGCAACGCACTCTAATGAGTGTGCAGCGGCAAACTGTTGCAGAAATATTACTATTTTCTCTTCGTGCCACGAAGGACGCGGTACGCGGTTTATCTGTTTGAACAATGAGTAAACATCTTCAGGATCGGGATAGTTAACAAAGGGTGGCTTGTTATTGATCTCTTTTGTATTGAGATTCATTGCAGCAACTAATAATAATTTAAAGCGGAGCTAATCTATTTTTTCAACCATTACCCCTTCAAACTGTTGAACAAATCTTACTATTTGCGCTTCATTATCGTTATTAAGGGAACGTATAAGTATATTAACGCGATAACAGACATTACTGTATTCTTCGGTTTTCAAGGCTTCGTAACTTACCAAATGTCCGTTAAGGCGAGCAATCTCTGCCGTTATAATATTAATATTCTTTTGGTCTCCGGTAGAAAATTGCAACATCAATGTATGTATTCCCATATTTTTAAAAATAAGAGATACAACCTCAAGCCCGACTAAAGTGAGTATTGTTGTAACAATACCTATTCCGTACATACCGCAACCTATTGCCAGACCTATTCCGGCTGTAGCCCAAAGACCGGCTGCGGTGGTAAGTCCGCGTACTATCTGTTTCTGAAAAATTATAGTACCGGCACCTATAAAACCTATCCCGCTTACAACCTGAGCCGCCACACGCGAGGGATCGAGCTTAATGGTATCACCGTTAGTAACATCATTAAATCCGTATTGCGAAACTATCATCATAAGAGCACTTCCCAGACAAACAAGAATATGGGTGCGAAAACCGGCATCTTTTGCGCGGTATGTCCTATCCAAACCTATCACTGCGCCTAAAGCCGATGCAATAGTAAGACGTAATGAAAAATCCCAAAACATTGGCTCTCCAAACATAATATATGTTATTTACTAATATACAAAAATACAATAAAAAGTCAGATTTCGAAATATTTTTCTAATATGTAATGAAAAAGAATAATTACGCGAAGGAGGCCTAAAATATTTTATAATAAAATTTAGTTAACTTCTTAATCTAAACTGTTGTTTTAAACAGTTTCTTATTATCTTCGCAAATTGAATAGCAACGTAAAAATAGTATGGCAACGAAAGTAGAGATAGAAGTTGTAGGTATATCATTAAACAAGAACAACAGTACTCCGTTCATAGTAATATTGGGCGAGAAAGATAGCGATGTCCGCATGCCTGTAATAATAGGGGCATCGGAGGCGCAGGCAATAGCCGTCGCACTCGAACATATTTCTGTCCCTCGTCCACTTACACACGATTCATTTGCTGCTATGGCAAGATTATATGATATAAAATTGTTAGAGGTGTTTATTTATAATTATGAAAATGGTGTATTCTCGTCAGAGATGGTGTTCTCTAAAGATGATGAGATAAAACGTCTCGACAGTCGGACATCAGATGCAATTGCAATTGCACTAAGAATGAACTCCCCCATTTACACAACAAAGTCAATTATTAGTGAGGCGAAAATAATATTTAATGATGATAATGTTCAGGATATTGAAGAGAAGGAAAAACGTCCATTAAAGGAGCTTACCATTGACAAACTGAACTTGCTTCTCGATGAATCCGTAAAAAGAGAAGACTATGAAACAGCGGCGCAGATACATGCCGAAATAAAACAGCGTAAAGAAACGCAATCATAAAAAATGTAGCGCATCACTATTAAAATCATTAAACAAAAGGATAAATTAGGGCAAAGTCTTTAGTGTAATTATTATATTCATCTTCGTTTCATACTCTTTTCAGAGATAATTATTGTATTTTTGCAGTACTTTTTAGTAAACAACTGTAATGCAACTTTTTTACGCTCCAGACATAGAGTTTAGTGGCGAATTACCCGAAGATGAATCGCAACACTGCATAAAGGTTTTGAGGATGACAACCGGTGATGAAATTTGTGTCACTGACGGTAAAGGAAATCTATTTCAAGCCGTTATTGTTACACCTAATCATAAACGCTGCACTTTAGCTATAACAGATAAGAGAGTTGAAGAAAGGCCTTGGAGGTGCAGGATTGAGATAGCAATAGCCCCAACAAAAAATATAGAGCGTACAGAATGGTTTGCTGAAAAATGCACAGAACTTGGTATTGATGCAATATCGCTTCTGAATTGTCGCTTCTCAGAACGAAAAGATGTCAAGGCTGAAAGGTTGGATAGAGTGCTAATTTCGGCAATGAAGCAGTCGCTTAAATATACAAAACCAAAGCTTTCTGTTGTAACACCATTCAAAGAGTTTATAAAACACCCGTTTGATGGATATAAATTTATTGCGCATTGCCACGAAGGAGAAAAGCCATTGTTAAAAGAAGCTTATAAAGGAGGAGTAGATTGCCTCATTATGATAGGTCCCGAAGGCGATTTCAGCGCTGAGGAGGTTGCAATGGCAAAAGATGCTGGATTTATTGAAATTTCACTAGGTAAAAGCCGCTTAAGAACAGAAACGGCAGGAGTAGCAGCTTGTCATACAATACAATTAATTAACCAATAAAGATTATACACATGATACCGTATATAGATAAACTCAAACACAAAGACTCCGGACAGTTTTTTCTGTTAGCTGGACCTTGCGTGATTGAAGGGGAAGAGATGGCGCTTAAAATTGCCGAAAAATGTGTAGAGGTTACAGACAAGTTTAAAATCCCTTATATATTTAAAGGATCATTCCGTAAAGCTAACCGTTCAAGAACCGATTCTTTCACCGGCATAGGAGATGAAAAAGCACTTGCTATACTTAAAAAAGTAAGCGAAACATTCGATATTCCGGTAGTAACCGATATACACTCTTCTGAAGATGCTGTAATGGCAGCCAAATATGCTGACATATTGCAGATTCCGGCATTCCTTTGTCGTCAGACTGATTTATTGGTTGCTGCTGCAAAAACAGGGAAATTTATAAATATAAAAAAAGGACAATTTTTATCGCCACAGGCAATGGGGTTTGCCGCCCAAAAAATTGTGGAGGCAGGTAATGACCGTGTTGCAATAACTGAACGCGGAACGACATTCGGCTATTATGATCTTATTGTAGACTTTAGGGGAATACCGGAGATGCAGCAGTTCGGATTTCCGATAATATTAGACGTAACCCACTCATTGCAGCAACCCAACCAAACGCGAGGAGTAACCGGTGGTGTTCCCGAGATGATAGAGACAATAGCACGCGCAGGAGTAGCAACCGGAGTTGATGGGCTATTTATGGAGACACACGAGGATCCGTTACTGGCGAAGTCAGATGGTGCTAATATGCTTAAACTCAGTCTTCTTGAGGGGTTACTTGAAAGGCTTACCGCAATTCGCGAAACAATAAACAAATTCTAAGATTATTTTTATTCTGTCTTAAAGACTTTTTAACCGGCTGTTTCTATAACGGCTCTTAGATAATAATACAATTAAAATATGGGAGACAATACGTCACCGCACATTTTAGGAAAAGAATCAATAGGAAAACTTCTTATAGAGTATTCTGTTCCTGCCATAATAGGAATGACGGTTACATCATTGTATCATGTAATAGACAGTATTTTTATTGGACAGGGTGCAGGAGCCATGGGTATAACCGGATTAGCAGTAACTCTTCCGCTGATGAACCTCATAATAGCATTCTGTACGTTGGTGGCAATAGGTGGAGCTACAATATCTTCGATATACATGGGACAGAGAGATATTGAGCGTACAACACATGTACTCCACAATGTTTTTTTGTTGCTTTTAATAATAGGAATATTTATGTCAGGCATCTTGCTGCTAGTCTTAGATCCGGTACTAATATTTTTCGGAGCAAGTGCTACGACGCTGCCTTATGCGCGAGACTTTATGCAGGTAATATTAATAGGAACTCCTATAAGTTTTATATTTATAGGACTTAACAACATAATGCGTGCAACAGGATACCCCAAAAAAGCAATGCTTTCGGCACTGCTTTCAGTAGGAATAAATATCATATTGGCTCCAATATTCATATTCACATTCAAATGGGGAATGCGCGGAGCGGCATTAGCTACCGTAATATCTCAGTTCTTTGCAATGATATGGGTACTTGCACACTTCTGTCATAAAGGGAGTTTTATAAGATTCAGAAAAGGACAATATGTGCTTCAGAGAAGAATTGTAAAAAGTATATTCGCAATAGGTCTTGCACCATTTCTTTTGAATGTATGTGCCTGTATTGTTGTTGTATTTATAAATATGAGTCTTAGCTCATACGGCGGAGATATGGCGATAGGAGCGTACGGAATAATAAACCGTATGCTATTACTGATTGTTATGATAGTTATGGGTCTTAATCAAGGGATGCAGCCGATACTGGGTTATAATTACGGAGCAAAAGAGTTTGTGCGGGTTAGAAAAACATTGCGATATGGCATTTTTGGCGGATCAATAATAACAACAATTGGATTCATTGCTTTTGTTTTTTTTCCACAGGCTATAGTTGCGATGTTCTCTAGCGATGCAGAGCTTAACAGAATAGCAATCAGAGGGCTAATGATTTCAAGTGTTATATTTCCGGTAGTAGGTGCGCAGATAGTTATAACAAACTTCTTCCAATCTATCGGAAAATCTAAAATATCAATCATTCTCTCCCTCTCAAGGCAGATGCTTTTTCTTTTGCCCGGTCTTATAATATTGCCGAGATTTTTAGGAACCGATGGAGTTTGGATAAGTATGCCACTCTCAGACTTGGCAGCATTTATATTCAGCATCATAGCACTATATATTCTTAATAAGAATATCGATAAAAAGATTAATAATAGTAAGATAATGCCTCCATTAGCTTAATAAATAAACGTTATGAACAAAACGGTAAAAAAAATTCTGAAAGTAACAGGTATTGCAATAGGAATAATCATAATTGCAATGTTGATACTTCCATTTGCCTTAAAAGGCAAAATGGCAGAGATCGTAAAGCGTGAAGCAAATGGAATGCTTAATGCCAGAGTTGAATTCTCAGACCTTGATATCGGACTTTTCAGACATTTTCCAAAAGCGTCTATAAATCTTGCAAATCTGTCAATAACAGGTGCCGGCGAGTTTAAAAACGATACTCTTGTTTCAGCAAAAGAGATAGACATAGTAGTGAATATTATGAGTATTTTTGGTGATAGTGGCTACGAAGTAAAACATATTATTCTTGATACCCCGCGCATAAAAGCAGTTAAACTTGCCGATGGTCGTGTAAATTGGGATATAATTAAGAGCGACACAACCAAAATGGTGGAGGATACTATATCGTCAAAATCATCTTTTAAGTTGCAACTCCTAAAATTTTCAATAGAAAAAGGTTATATAAGCTATATAGATGATTCGTTGAAAACGGTATTCTCAGCTGCCGGAATAAATCTTGGACTATCCGGAAATATGACTGAAAAAAAGACTGCGATGGAGCTCAACTGTGATATTGCAGCCCTGAATACATCAATAGGGGAGATAACTTACCTTAAGAATGCTGTATTTAAAGCTGAAATAAATGTGGATGCCGACTTTGAAAACAATAAATATATCTTGCAGGAGAATACAATAGCTATTAATGCAATATCATTAGGTATTGACGGCTGGGTAGCACTGCCTGAAGATAATGTTGTTGATATGGATCTGAAGATAAACTCCTCTGAAATAGGATTTAAAGACATTCTTTCGCTAATTCCGGCAATATACAAGAACTCTTTCAGTGACCTGACGGCAACCGGAGAGATGCAATTCAGTGCTGCTGCAAAAGGGAAAATGGGAGGCGATATACTGCCATCCTTTGATATAAACCTTATAGTTAAAAACGGTAAAATGAGCTATAAAGGACTGCCAAAAAGTATAGATAATATAAATATTACAGCACAAGCTACTCATCCCGAAGGTATTACTGATCTTGCTAAAATAGCCACAGCTCTAAACTTCAGTATAGCCGGCAATCCATTTAGCGTATCATTTAACGCTGTAAATCCTGTCTCTGACATGAATTTCAGCGCTGCAGCAAAAGGGTTCATAAACTTAGGGATGATTAAAGAAGTTTATCCACTTGGAGACAGTATAAAGGTTAACGGTAAAATGACGGTAGATATTAAATTTGCCGGCAAAATGTCTGATATTGAAAAAGAGCGATATGAAAATATCTCAGGTCAAGGTTATCTTAATATAAAAGAGATGGTTTACATATCCTCCGGTCTTCCTGAAGTTTTTGTGAATAATCTTGGCGTAACTGTAAGCTCAAGAGCCCTTACTCTTAACAATTTAAATGCTAAAATAGGGGAAAGCGATATCTCTGCAAATGGATTACTTACGCACTATATACCCTATTTTATGAAAGGCGAAACTTTGTGCGGCTCGCTTAATATATCATCAAATCTACTGAATCTAAACCAGTTTATCGGTAGCAATACAAGCAGTAACACAGCTGTCGAAAAGAGAGCTCTAAAAGCCGATACGCTAAAAAGTGGTGGAACGATAGAAGTCCCAAAAAATTTAGATCTTGCGCTGAAAGCAACTCTTAAAAAAGTAATATTCCAGAAGATAAACATCAATAATCTTACTGGAAATATAACAGTAAAAGAGGGAATGGCAAAGATGAACCAGCTTAAATTTAACGCATTGGGAGGAAGTATTGTAGCAAGCGGATCTTACAGCACTGCAGTTGATAAAAACTCACCGGCGGTAACCTTTAACCTCGATATAATGAGAGGCAATTTCAAGACAACTTTCGAGGAGCTTGAAATGATTCAAAAACTTGTTCCCATATTTGCAAAGACAGGAGGTACATACTCTGCTGAGATGAAGATGAAGGCAACATTAGACTCTCAGATGAATCCAAATCTTAATACCTTAACTGCGACAGGTGTAATACAATCCAGTGAGATAAAACTTAGTAATATCGAGGCATTTAATTTGATAGCCAACAATATAAAGAGCGATGCTCTGCGTAACATAAGTGCCGTGAATATAAAAATACCATTTAATATTACAGACGGACGCGTTATAACATCACCGTTCGATCTTAAAGTAGGCGGAGCCGTGATAAACCTTGCCGGATCAACTGGGCTTGATCAGACGATAGATTACAAAACAACCATTCAGATGCCTGAAGGGAGTGGTGTATCGCAATATGTAGGCAAAGTTTCAGGAACGATTACCGGAACATTTTCAAAACCGATAGTAAAACTCGATTTAAAATCATTAGCTACTGAGGCTATAAAAAATGTAGTTTCAACGCAGGTTGAAAAACTGACCGGAATAGATAAAACAGAACAGATAGCTGCGTTTCGGACTGAAGCCGATAAGGCTGCAAATAAACTTGTGGAGGTGGCAAAAACAGAAGGTCAGAAACTTGTTGACAAAACAAGTAATCCTATTGCCAAAATAGCAGCACAGGCAGCGGCAAGAAGGTTAGAATTTGAGGCTCAGAAACAAGCTGATGCTCTCAGGGCAAAAGCCGAAGAGCAGATAAAGAAGATAGAGAGTGAGTAAAATAGTTTTAAATGTTGTTCCCGATCAATGATGCCTACTGCGAGGTTGTATAGGTGCACAATCATAACTGCGTGAAATGCTCCTTTATTTTCTGAATAAATACAATAAATGGACAAAAACTAATCCTAATTAGATTATTGTTTTTTAATTATTAATTTTATTATATGGTCTGTTTCGGTAGGTACTTCTTTCAACTTCAACAGTATGCCATCGTTGTCTTGTTTATATGTTATTTTTTCGCCTGTTATCATTGATTGCGCTGATTTTACTTTATTATTAGTTAGTGGAAGAAACAGATTCTTGTCTTGTAGGTTAAGAATATGAACGTAAAGCGTATCTCCTTTTGAGGTTGTGACACCCCAAACGTGTGATGGAATTGTGCCACCGCGAGTACCGTAAACTGACTCTCCGTATTTTTCTAACCATTCCCCTATTGCTTTGAGATTTCTTTTACTCTCTTCAGGAAATCTTCCATTGGGTTGCGGACCTACGTTTAGAAGTAGGTTTGCATTCATTCCTGCATTACGAACAAGTAGTTGTATCAGTTTCTCCGGTGATTTGTAGTTATTATCTTTTATATCGTACCCCCATGTGTCATTGGTGGTTTCGCACGACTCTAATGGAAGTTGGCTTACTTTCTGGTTTGTGGCGAAGCCTGTTGTGTTTTTTCCGGGTAGGTCTTTCTCAAAGAGCTGAAAGTCTTCTCCTGCTATTATCTCTTTATGGTGGTTATTGCCTATGAGGCATTGTGGTTGTATTTTATGTATAAGTGAGTATTGTTCTTCGAGTTGCCAATCTTTTTCAGACCTATCCCATACGCCGTCAAACCATATTGCGCCTATTTCACCGTAATTAGTAAGTAGCTCTTTTATTTGATTATTCATGAAATTATAATAACTGTTCCAGTCTTCTTTGTTGGTAGGACGTCCAAGATTTTGCCCAGTATTGCCTATTGGATAATCTTCTCGTCCCCAATCGAGGTGTGAGTAGTATAGGTGTAGCTTTATTCCCTGTTTTTTGCACTCTTCTGCTAGCTCTTTAATTATATCGCGTTTGAATGGAGTTGCCTCAATTATGTTATATGGTGAGTATTTTGTTCTGAACATTGAAAATCCGTCATGATGCCTTGTGGTTATACATATATATTTTGCTCCTGCATTTTTTGCTATTGTAACCCACTCTTCGGCGCTGAATTTTGATGGGTAAAATCCTGCGGCAAGGTCGGCATATTTTTTGTAATTTATGTTTTTGTTATTTAAGACCCATTCCCCATCGGCAAGCATACTGTATATACCCCAATGTATAAATATGCCTAACTTTGCGTCCTGAAATTCGCGTCTCTTTTCAAGATTCTCTTTTGTAGGGGTATAGCCTTGAACTGTATTTATGCTCATTAGTGATAATAATGCCAGTGATAAAATTACTTTTCTCATATCAAAAATATATATTGTTCTACAAATATAGTCTTAAATATTATTGGCACAAAATTTATTTTTACGCTATATTTAGATATTGTATTTTGTATAATAAAAATGGAGACTAACTGTAAGTGTTAATCTCCATTTTAAAGTGTGATTTATTGTCGGCTATTTTACAATGACTTTTGTTATTTTAACACTGTTTTCAGTCATAACTTTTACAAGATAAATACCGTTAGAGATATTTACTATTGTATTCCCTGATATTGAAGCAGACTTAATCATTCTGCCTGAAGATGGTTCGTAGATATCTACTTTCCCGTTATTAATACCTGTAATGTATATAATCTCTTGTCCTCCGAATATATTTGCATTGTTTGCAATATTATCTTCGATTCCTAAGCTTGGATTATCAACATTAAGGATGAAGTCTACTATTCCTCCACCGTTGTTGAGTATTGAGTTTGCATCGCTAAAACATCCGCAAGGATCTGTGCTGTCCCAGTCTAATTTAAAACGAACTCTGTATAATCCTTCTGCGTCTGATGGAACAGTGAATCTACCTAATGCTCCTGAGCCGTCTTCACTTGTTGTTACATTTGCGCTATTTTTGCCGTTGACATAATTGAATGATACAAGCTCGTTCCAATTGCCGGCTGATCCTACGTCAAACACATAGTTGTGATTCCAGTCAACATATACGTATTTGTGCATCCATGAGGCGCTATAAGTCATGGTAGGAGTCAGTACATCTCCGGCTGTACATCTTAGTATCTGTGAAAGATGATTTTCATAGATCACCCTATGTGGATCTCTCGAAAGGTCGGTAATTGTTATTGATTGATCTGTTTTTTTATACGTGGCTCCTGTTATTGATATATTGGTAATATAACGGTTATCATTCCCTTTATCAGGAGATCTGTCTGTTCTGGTCATTGTTTTGTCAGATTCGCAGTATGATTTTTCGTTAGTTGCGATAATGACTTTTGCTCCTGCAGCTGTTGCGGTAAATGAGCCGGTGTATGTAGCGTTGTCGTTTGATAGAATTATTTTACTTCCGTTTACTGTAACAAAATCAATGATGTAATCACTTTGTACAACTACCTTTATATTGTATGTCGCACCTGCCTCTATTATCTCTTTATTCGTGATCTCTTTTCCTTTTGCGTCTGTAACAGTAACAGTACATCCTCCTCCGGTAAGAATATTAAGTTTAGGATCGCTTACTGGAAGTGCTGAAGAGTTAATTCTGAAAGTAAATAATGTCCCTGTTTTGCGTGCTTTGCATGGACCTCCTCCAAGGGTGTTGTACACAGAAGCTTCTCCTGAGGATATTCTTATCCCAAAACATCCTGTGGCTATACTTTCTGGAACAATTATGTCTTTTTCGAGGTTATTAATGATTGTTTTAGGATCATTGTAAAGTTCATAAGCTTCGTCTGTTTCGTTCCATATTCCGTCCATATTCCAGTCTATATATGCAGTTGCCTGTGCCCATTGTGAATGTTCGCTACCGGATACAAATAGTTTTATAATATCTCCGGGGCATACTTCTGCTATGCAACTTGAGGATAGATCTGTTATTGCCGTTGACCCTTGTGTGAATGTGAATGCTTGTACGCTGTTTATTGTTACCGAACCGCTCTTTACTCCGTAGTGATTTCCATTGCCGTTATTAGGAGCCGTTCCTTCACAATATTCCGGGAATTTAGGGCTCATTTTCATTGTCAGTTCAAGATTTTGGTTAAGTGCGGTTAAAGGTAACGGATTATTTGATGTCATAGTTGCTCCGTAGGGGATACCGTCTTTCATCCATTGTACAAATTGATACCCTTTTGCCGGGACGCATGTGATTTCTACGTTTGTACCTGCTGAATATTTGCCGTCTGAACCTGCTGCCGGCGTTAGTGTAAATGTTGCAGCTCCCGGAACATTTGGTATTACTGATAGGGAGAAGCGTTCGCTGTCATTTGGTGTAACAGTAACCATTAAGTCGTATACAACGCCATTACTTACTGCATTGCATGCACTCTCGGCAGTAGCAGTTGTCTCTGCAACTATTATTCGTACATATAGATCTCCTGTCGCAGCTTTTGGCGGAACAGTTATACTGAACTCTTGTGTATTATTTAGTGCGTTGTATGTCCCTATAAATTCATCTGGACTAAATATGTGATCTTTATTCCAGTCTGCCCATACACCGGCTTTTGCGCCTGATAGTGCAGCAGATGAAGAGGCTTTGATCCCTGTTATTTTGAATGTTGTCTGACGTTTTACATTTACACCACCCATTACCGATATACGTTGTACGTTTGTGCTTATTTCATTAACTTCATTAGTTGTACTTCCTATATAGTAAAGTTCGCTTTGTCCTTGTGGTTGAATTTTGGTTTTACCGAACCAATATTTTACAGGTAATACTCCTGTTGGTGTGCAGAACTCTATTTCAGAGAATTTTGCTACAAACGACATATTATAATCTGCTAAGAATGTAAATGTGCTTTTTTCGCTCATTATACCGCCTGTTGCACTGTTATACCAACCTTTGAAAGTATAACCTGCGTTGGGTGTAGCTATAATAGTTACGTTTGTTCCATTGGCAACCTTAATCTCTGTACCATCTATTTTTTGGAATCTTATAGCACCCCATCCGCCTTGTTCTGACATGCCGGATATGGATATTATAGGCCTTTCGGCGTATTTTGATATCTCCATTGGGATGTTTATAGCCATACCGTCAGCAACGTTAGAGCAACTTGAGTGTGCTGCACCTGCAATTGAAGGGTCTGAACTGTCTGTGAGTTTTATTCTTACTGCGCACGATGATATTGGTGTTCCGACAGGAACAGTTATTTCTGTTGAGTATATGATATCGTTACCTGATTTTACTCCGGTAATGCGTCCTATATATTCGCCGACTGAAACAAACTCTTTGTCCGCATTAAAGTCTGCGTATACATCTGCAATCCATGCGTTGTTTATATCGGACGTTGATTTTTGTGTAAATTGAAGTGTGAATGGTGAGCCTGCCTCAGCAACGATTGTTTCTACTGAATATTTTGTGTAAACTGATTCGGGTTTGTTGAGTGTAGCATTAATGTTTAGTGAGGCTCCTGTGGTCTTTATTAACGACAGGTATCGGGTTGCTGTGAGTGTGCCTTTTACACGGCAGTAATCGGTAACTGAGCGTGGTACATTAGATGAACTTAGTATTATATCGTCTATATATATGTCCATATCTGTTGACAGGCGATTAACGGCGGTCTCCATGTCGGGATATATAATTAACCTATCTATTTCGTATCCGTTCCCTTTTACCTCAAATACGGCATCGCTCCATGCATTTGCGCGTGATTCTGTATTTGATATGGATTCAAATTGTAGTACATTATTGGCTTTATCTAACCCTCTTGCAAGAACGCGACTCGAAACAGGTTTGTATACAAATGCGTGTACATACTGTTTTGTGGGTGTGATGGTGAATGATCTCTCAAGTTTTATCTCCACACCGTTTCTGTCTCCTGAATAGTACGGACGGATGTAGTGTAGTACTTTTTCAGAGGAGTTCATGTCATCTATATGTGGATTAGTTATGACTTCTGGTGTGTTAGAACATTTTCCAGTATTAAACGGGGATTGTTCCCATGTGTCTACGGCTTTTGTGCCGGTGGTAATTCCGTCTTCAAAAGAAGACAAAACTATCTGACCGGTTGCCCATTGTGAGAATAGTCCCAGAAATAGAAGGGCTGCGATTGATTTTTTATATGATTTCATAGCTTGTGAATATTGTTTCATTGTTAATAAATTGATATTCTGCTTATAAGTGGGCATACTTTTGAATCGGTGATTTTAACTCGTACTTTGGATGTGGATATAGGGGAAGTCAGTTTTATTATGCGTTTGTATCCTATTGTCGTTGTGGCTTCTGTCGTTGCCTGTTTTGCCCATGAAGAACCGTTCCATGTATATATTTCAAACCCTTTGACTCTTTGCCCTTTGCGTATGTACTCACTAAGACTGACATATTTTACTGTCTTGTTGCCGCCGAGGTCTATATCTATTGTGCCGGAGGTTGTCCCATCTTCGAGAGCCCAATAGGTGTCATCATTATCGTCTGTAACATTTGATGCTGCAAATTTCCCTTGTATTGAACTTGTACGCTCTGCCGATGCCTCAGCCGTCTTTCTGAGTGCTAGATCTGTACCGAAAGCGGCATCCATTAAGGCTTTAAACTCTCTCATTTTTGCTATTGTAGAGGGTGGCAACTCTCCTGCTTTGTTTGGTGGAATATTAAGGACTAAATTTGAGTTGCGTCCTACGGATGTCATATATATATTAAATAGTTGTTGTCCTGATTTAACATTTGAATCTGAGGATGTGCTCCAGAACCATCCTGGACCGTTTTTTGCATCGCATTCACTCGGAAACCAACGCCAACCGTCTTCGTCTCCGTATTCAGATCCTTTTGATCCGTTGCCAAACGTACACCATGAAGTTTCGCCTGCCCATCCTTCTTCATTTCCTACCCATCGGCAATCTTCATTTCCCCAAATTGCACAGTTTGGCTGAAGATCGTTTATCATCTTGAATATCTTGGGGAAATCGTAATATATACTGGCATCTATGCTGCGACTCTCACGTGCTCCGCCATAATATCCATCGCCACCGTTTGCCCCGTCAAACCACATCTCGAATAGTTCTCCGTAATTAGTGCAGATTTCGCGTATCTGCTGATGAAATGTTTTAACGTATCCTGCACGTGCATATTCGGCATTGTTGCGATCCCATGGTGATATATATGCACCAAATTTTAGCCCTTGTTTCTTGCATTCATCAGATAACATCTTGGGAATATCAACATGACCGTTTGCTGTTGTGTTATTTTTTGTGGAGTGGTTTGTGGATTCTGTAAACCATGTACAAAAGCCATCGTGGTGTTTGCATGTTAGTATTATCCCTTTTACCCCCATATCCTTTAATTCTGTAACCCATTGTCTAACATTTAGTGGTGATGTTGGATTGAATGTATTTATGTTTTCATCGCCGTAACCCCACTCTTTATTGGTGAATGTATTTATTCCGAAATGCATAAATGCGTAAAACTCTGTTTTATGCCATGCCATTACTTTCTCTTTTGGAACAGGAAATACTGGCAGAGGTTCATTCTCCGGCGACGATATGTCGCATAAACCCGATGCTTGGGCAAATGCACTTTGTGTAACCATTAATGCTATGGCTATACCTAATAAAACTTTGACTAATTTCATAAATAGTTTTTAATTATTAATAGTTTATATCATTACAACTTTTGACAAATTAAGTAAAAAAAAAGAGCGCATACAAATTATAGCCTTAAAATTAAATTAATTTTATACGGCATGTGTAATATGCCTCACTTCGTATATGTTTTTCATCTGTCTTATGCCATCTTCTACCTTTTTTAGCTCATTTATTGAGTGTACGTATATTACCACTGTACAGTCGATTATCTCATCGGTTGTTATGCTTTTTATACGTTCAATGCTAAAATTGTATTTTTGTGATATTTCTGTAATAAGTTCTAGTAGAAATCCATTTCTATTAACGGCTTTTATCATTATGGTTATAGGATGTACACAGCGTTGTGTTACTGGAAATTCTACATTTTCTATTATATCTCCCTGTTGGGCTGCCTCTGAGATTGCTACCGGACAGTTGCATTTGTGTATTGTAATAGTGTTATCGCTATGGTGGAATCCAATAACTTCATCGCCTGGAAGAGGTTCGCATTTTTTACAGAGGATATAACATGCCTTTTCTTTGTCAGAATTGGATGTTTCACGGCGCAGATACTGTTGTATGCGTTGTTGGGCTTTGTAGCTTATCACTCTGTTTAGCCACGATGGTATAGGGTGTACTTCTTCGTCCGTTCCTATTTTAACACGGTCTCCGTGCTGCAATTCGGTGAAGACAGAGGATAATTTGTCATTTATTATGGCGTATTTTGCATGGTTCCCAATTTTGGAGTGTATTTCGTATGCATAGTCAAGAGCTGTTGCTCCTCGTGGCATGGTTATCATTTTACCATCGGGTGCAAATACAATGATGTCGTCATTGTAAAAAGTCCTTATCACACACTCTATAAATCCACCTTCTTTTCCATGGTATGCTATATCTTTGAGTACGTTGCGAAACTTTTCAATCCATCCCTCTACACTTTTTTCCCTCTCTACAAGGCAGCCGAAGTTAGATATCTTCAGCATTAGTGATGATTGAATGTGTACTTCCATCCACCGCCCTTCGTTTCCCATTAGTTTGCTATGAAGGCTGTGATAGCCGTTCTCTTTTGGCGTATCTATGTAGTTGTTAAGGCTTCCGGGTTTTTCAGTATACAGATCTGTCAGTATGGAGTATATTCTGAGAGCCTGTCGCTTTTCTGTCAACTCTAATTCCTGCCAGTTTTCAAATGTTATATTTACTATTCTTATATGTTCTACCTCTTTGAATGAGATGTTCTTTTCTTGCATTCTGCGCCAAATGGAGTATACGCTGCGCTTGTCACAAGTAACTGTGGCTTTTATCCCATTTTCTATTAGTCTTTCAATTATGGGTTTGAGCCACTCTTCAGCTGCTTTTGCATGACGTTCCACATAATTGTTTATCTGCTCCTCAACATAAGAGTATTCGTGCGGAGAGCGATATTTAAGGCTTAGATTTTCTAATTCAGATTTTATTTTGTATAATCCTAATCTGTTTGCTAAAGGTGCGTAAAAATAGTCTGTTTCGCCTGCTATTTTTATCTGCTTTTCGGGTTTCATTGATTTCAGAGTGCGCATATTATGCAATCTGTCGGCAAGTTTTATAAGAAGTGCCCGAATATCGTAATGTATTGAGTTGAGCATCTGTTGGAAGTTATCCACCTGTTTTGATGTCTCGTATTTTTCCCTTTTCTTTTTTGTAAGTATATCTACAAGGAAAGCTACATCTTCGCCATATCGCTCTCTTATCTCTTCTATTGTGTGAGGAGTGTCTTCTACTACATCGTGTAATAGTGCAGCAACAACCGGATTTACACCTAAGCATAACTCTTCAGAGACAATGCAAGCAACAGCAATAGGGTGGGTAATATATGGTTCTCCGCCTTTACGCCTTTGGCTAGAGTGTGCCTCTTCGGCAAATGCGTAGGCATCAATGAGTTTTTCCATATCCGCTACGGTGAACCTCTTTGCTGCATTTTCGAAAAAAGAATCTCTTTCTCTGTTTACCTGCTCGGTGTAGCTCGCTTCGTACTCCATAATATATCTATTATCTGTTATTCAATTCATCTACTGTGTAATTTAAAAAATCGTTCATTTCTTTTATTGGTCTGAAATCGTTTGCAACTTTTTCTACCCAGTCTTTATCATAGAAATAATCGTCTGTAACTTTGTACATAACCCCGAAATTTTTGAGTTTAAGCAGATCAGGATAAGGAAAATCGGCTGAAAATCCGGATGGAATTTTTTTTAGTGAACTTTCGTAATCAAAATCTGGATAAAGGCGTTGCATCTCCGACCGTCGCATTATCCCCATAAGCTCGTCTGCATTGTCGTAAACTGCTCTGCGTAGTGCTTTTAGAAGTGGGGCATCTGGGAACCAAAGTCCTCCGCATAGCATTGATTTGCCTGATTGAAGTTGCAAATAATATCCCGCTCTATTAAGTTTTCGTCCATGCTTTGTCATAAATGCCGAGATATGCGTTTTGTACGGTGTTTTATCCGGTGAAAAACGGATGTCTCGGTATATGCGGTATGTGCAATCTTTGGCTGTTATATTTTTTAGCTCATTGTCATAGGTTGATATTAGAGAGAGTAGGTGTGAGATATTATCTTCAAATCTGACCTTCAGACGCATATATTCATCCTTATGCTCTGAAAACCACTCTCTGTTGTTATTTTGTTCCAACCCAGACAGGAATCTGAATAATTCTTTCATTTCTAAGGCTTTTATTAATATAGGGCAAACATAGTGCAAGCCTAATGCAGAACCAAACTTAGTTGGATTATGCCGATGATCAGCCTACATTTGCGAAGAGTCTTTATACTTTGAACAAAGGTAGAAAAAAAGGTGTGATTTTCATTGATTTTAATATGTTTTTTGATAATAGTGTGTTTTATCTTAAATTCGCAGATAATTTTATTTAGTTTATGCAGGATATAAAACAGAATAGTTTACCTGAAAATGCTTTCAGAGAATTGAATGCGGGAGAGACTTATAAACCTGTAATGTCTCCCGTAAAATCATATAAGGAGGTTACTTTGTGGTCTGTTATGTGGGGAGTTGTTATGGCTGTCATCTTTTCAGCTGCGGCAGCATATCTGGGACTTAAAGTAGGACAGGTTTTTGAGGTTGCTATACCTGTTGCTATTATTGCAGTGGGTTTATCGAACTCCACGAGGCGCAAAAATTCACTTGGCGAAAATGTAATAATTCAATCAATCGGTTCATGTTCAGGTAGTATAGTAGCCGGGGCGATATTTACTCTGCCAGCTCTGTATATTCTTAACCTACATGCGTCTTTTATGCAGATATTCCTAAGTTCTATGCTTGGGGGCGTGCTAGGCATATTATTTCTCATCCCGTTTCGTAAGTACTTTGTCGCTGATATGCATGGAAAATACCCGTTTCCTGAGGCTACGGCTACTACACAGGTGCTTATATCGGGAGAGGGAAGCGATAATCAAACAAAGCCACTTATAATAGCTGGTGTAATAGGTGGATTATATGATTTTATATTGTCTTCTTTTGGATGGTGGAGTGAGGTTTTGACCACACGTATTTTGCCTTTTGGTGATGTGGCGGCAACAAAAATAAAAACTGTATTTAAACTTAATACAGGAGCCGCAGTTTTGGGGCTGGGATATATAGTCGGGCTTAAATATTGTCTTATAATTTGTGCCGGTTCTATTTTTGTGTGGTTCATAATTATTCCGGTGATGGGTGCTGTATTTCATGATGTCGTATTGTCTGTCGGTATAAATGATGTTGTAATGACGGTAGGGGAGATGCAGCCTGAGCAGATATTTGCCGAATATGCTCGCTATATGGGGATTGGAGGAATTGCGATGGCAGGGGTAATAGGTATTGTACGTTCGTGGGGAGTTGTAAAAGGAGCTGTATTGCTTGCTTGGCGAGAGTTAAAAGGAAAATCGTCAGCGGTAGCTTTTGCGGTGCTGAGAACTAATAAGGATTTGACGATGAGATTTATAGCTATATCTGTACTTATTACGTTAGTAGCAATTTTCTTATTTTTCTATTTTGGTATAATTGATAGCTTTTTACAGGCTATTATTGCATTTGTGATGGTGTCTGTAATATCATTTCTGTTTACTACTGTTGCGGCTAATGCTATTGCTATTGTAGGGACTAACCCGGTATCGGGAATGACGCTTATGACTTTGGTGCTGGCTTCTGCTATATTAGTATCGGTAGGTCTTACGGGTGAGAGAGGGATGGTGGCTGCGCTTATAATCGGAGGCGTTGTTTGCACTGCACTTTCAATGTCAGGTAGTTTTATAACAGACCTGAAGGTGGGTTACTGGTTGGGTTCGACACCAAAAAAACAGGAGACATGGAAGTTTCTGGGAACGCTTGTATCGGCTTTAACCGTGGGTGGAGTGATACTTATTCTTAATAAAACATACGGCTTTACTGAAGGCGGGCTTGCTGCTCCGCAAGCTAATGCGATGGTTGCCGTTATTGAACCTATGATGTCAGGGAAAGATGCACCGTGGATTTTGTACGGTATTGGTGCGCTGATAGTTGTTATCCTTACCGTATTTAAAGTTCCTGCACTTGCATTTGCGCTTGGAATGTTTATTCCGTTGGAGCTAAATACACCTCTTATTGTAGGTGGATTGATAAGTTGGTTTGTAAGCACGCACGGCAAGGATGAAAAACAAAAGAAAGCGCGTTATGAACGTGGAACCTTGCTAGCTTCGGGGTTAATAGCTGGTGGCGCACTTATGGGTGTTGTAAGTGCGGCGTTACGCTTTGGCGGCTTCCATTATATATCGCCACTTAGCGATACGGCTTCGCAGAGTATAGGTTTGGTCTTGTATCTTGTGATAGTTACTTATCTGCTTGTCGGTAGTATGCGGGCTAAATCCGTAAATGATTAGGGAAGCATAGTGGCGCGGTACTTTATTATAAATTGGTATATAAGTTCTGCTGTTTCACTTATTCCAAGAATAGAAGAGTCTATTGTAAGATGATATGAATTGCTGTCGCCCCACTGCTTGTCGGTATAAAAATTGTAGTATGTAGCGCGTTGTTTGTCGCGTTTCTGTATAATAATGGCAGCATCTTTTTCTTTAATTTTGTCGCGCTCTACAACTCTGTGTATGCGTTCTTTAAGAGGGGCATGCAGAAATATATTTATGCAGTGTGGATAATGGCGTAATATATAGTCAGCGCATCGCCCAACAATTATGCAACCTCCTTTTTGTGAGAGCATCTCTATTACATCAGATTGATATTTGAATATATGCTCGTTTGTAAGTGCTCCTTCTCCGCAAGTACCACTTCCAAGTGAAAGCCAATTTGCTGAAAAGATGTTGGGAATGGAGAATATCCCTTTTTCATCAGCATCTTCAAACACCCCTTTGTCAAAACCGCTATGCTTGGCGGCTTCGTTTATTAGCTCTTTGTCGTAATACTCAAAATCAAGGCGTTTTGCAAGTTCTTTCCCAATTACGCGTCCGCCACTCCCGAATTGGCGTCCTATTGTTATGATGAAATTTCCATTCATAATCAGATGCTTTTAGTTTGTATTTTTTGTGTCTCCGTTTTTATACTCGTTAGGGTATCTTATGAATACTCTGAGTGATGAACTGTATGAGATATAATTCCATATCCAGTTTACGAATACGATTATTTTATTTTTCATTCCAAGAAGAGACATTAGGTGTACAAACATCCACATGATCCACGCAATAGTGCCGTGTATGTGATATCCTTTTATGTTTACAACAGCCTTATTTCTCCCTATTGTAGCCATATTGCCTTTGTCTTTATATCTGAAAGGGATCCATTCTCCGGTACCGTTAAGATTACATGCAAGTGTCCGCGCTTGCTGTATTGCGGGTTGTGCCACTTGCGGATACCCTTTTGGATACTCTTTTGTAGGCGTGTAGCTTATATCACCAATGGCGAATATATCTTTTGTTTCTGCGACACGATTATATTCGTCAGTAAGTATTCGTCCTCTAATGAATGATGATTCCGGAATCCCTGTGATATATTCTCCGGTTATTCCGGCTGTCCATATTAGTGTGGATGTTGCTATTTTTTCTTTGTCGTTGAACTCTGCCGTTTTTCCGTCATAAAATATTACCGATTTGTTCAGACATACATCTACGCCAAGCTCTTTAAGGTAGAGAAAAGCCTTGTCAGACTCTTCTGTGTTCATTGAGGAGAGGAGTCGACAACCTCCTTCGGCAAGAATAACTATTACATCTTTAGTATCTATTTCAGGGTATTCTTTTTTTAAAATAAATTTCTTCATCTCTCCTAAAGCTCCGGCAATCTCAACTCCGGTAGCACCTCCACCAACAACAACAAAAGTGAGATAACGGCGGCGCAACTCTTCATCTACTGATGTTGCTGCTAGTTCAAGACGGCTTAATATCTGGTTGCGTAACTCTATCGCATCCGTAGTACTTTTAAGCGTATATACGTGGTTTTTAAGATTGTCATTGCCAAAGAAATTTGTTACAGTACCTGTGGCTATAACAAGATAGTCGTATTTTATCTCCCCTATTGTGGTTGTTATATAGTGCTCTTCAGAATTTACAGACAGCAATTTACCCATTGAGTAGTGTACGTTGATCATGTGCCTTATCTCTTCACGGAATGGGAAACATACCGAACCGGCATCTAGTCCCGAAGAGGCTATCTGGTAAAATAACGGTGGAAATGCGTGGAAGTTGTTCATATCTAATAGAACAACATCAAAAAATATAGGAGACAATCTCTTTATTAGATTTAATCCAGCAAATCCTCCGCCAACCACTACAACTCTTTTTTTCTTTTCCATAAATTAAACCTAAAACAAAATTATGAATCTAACTAATATTATTCTGTTTAAATTTCAATCCTGCTCTAAAAAATATATTGCAATGTTTTCATTAATCCGTTAAAATAATTGATAAATACAAATAGATACAAAATAACAAACGAATATTTTGCGTAAAGATATAAGATATAGTTCAAAAACATTATCTTCGCAAGCAATAAAGTGTAATAGATGTTTTATAATAAATTCAGGGCAACCTTTTTAAAAGCGTTCCTATTGTCTTTTTTATTACCTATATCTGTCTTTGTAAATGCACAACTGAATACTGACAGAGTTATAAACATAGGGAGAAATGCCCTATATTTTGAGGATTATGTACTTGCAATACAATATTTCAATCAAGTTATAAAGGTTAAGCCCTATATGGCAGAACCTTATTTCCTGCGCGGAGCAGCAAAGCTCAGCCTTGACGATTATAAAGGAGCAGAGGAGGATTGTAACATCAGCATTGAATATAATCCATTTATCATTGGCGCATATCATGTACGAGGAGTAGCACGTCAGAGCATGGGTAATTATAGAGGGGCAATAGAGGATTATACGAAGGGGCTTAGTTATATGCCGGAAGACAAAGCCTTCCTTATAAACAAGGCTATTGCCCTGGCTGAAGATAAGCAGTATGAAGCAGCCGACTCAACATACACTAAACTTATAAAATTTCACCCGTCATATTATAATGCTTACATAAGCCGCAGCCAGTTTTATATTGAGCGGAAGGATACATTACACGCATTGCAGGATGTAGATGAAGCTATAAAGATTGATAAGTACTCGTCTTACGGATATGCGCAAAGGAGTGTTCTTAAATTTCAGTTTCAAAAAGACAATGATGGAGCATTGCAGGATATGAACGAAGCCATAAAGCTTGAGCCAAAAATTGCCGGATATTATATAAACAGGGCGGTTATACGTTATTATAACGATGATTTGCGCGGAACTATGGATGATTATAACAGAGTAGTGGAGATGGAGCCGTTAAATGTGCTGGCACACTATAATAGAGGCTTGTTGAGAATGCAGGTTGGAGAGTATAATGACGCTATAAATGATTTTTCGTTTGTTGTGAAGATTGAAACTGAAAATTTCTTTGCCTATTACAACCGTGCGCTGCTATATGACAAGATTGGCAATTATAGGGCTGCAATTAAAGATTATTCTAAAGTAATAGCGAAACACCCAACTTTTGCCGAAGCATATTATGCCCGCTCTGAAGCCAAACGAAATCTTGGCGATAATTCAGGCGGCAAAGAAGATTATGCGAAGGCTGTTGCTTTAGCAGCTGCAGCAAAAGCAACAAATGGGGATGATGATGTCAAAGATGAAAAAGTGCGAAAGGAATCAGATCATAACATTAATAAATTTAATCGTCTTCTTGTCGCAGACAATTCAGAGATAAAGAGCCAATATGAGAGTGATATCCGTGGACGTGTACAGGATAAAAATTACAAAGTAGAACTTGAACCGCAATTTACGCTGACTTATTATGAGAAGCCATCCACAGTAAATAAACCACATAAATACGAGAGAGAGTTGGACGAACTTAATAGGTCGCATATACTCCCTTACAGGCTCTATATAACCAATAGAGAAGCAGCATTGGATTCAGTCAGGATTATGCGTCACTTTAACTCATTAAACGACAATTCAAAGTTGATTGAGATAAATCCCAATAATGCTATCCCTTATTTCTCGCGCGCAATAGATTTTATGCTTATACAAGACTTTCCCGGGGCAATAGATGATCTTACCCGTATAGCTTCGGCAGGCGATAACTTCTTTTTCGGATATTTTCTTCGTGCTATTGTCCGGTACAAATATATAGAGTATCTGATCTCGGCAAATGCTATTGAAAATACTACGGATAATGTTACATTAAGTCACTCTAAAGATAATATGCTTAACAATCGTTCAGGCGTGGTAAGTGATCGTGCTATTACGTTAGAGTATGAAATGGTACTGCGCGATTATGATAAAGTAATAGAACTCGCGCCTAATTTTCCATACTCGTATTATAACCGTGCCAATATAAGGTGCGAACAGAAAGATTTTAGAGCAGCTCTTACCGATTACACAAAGGCCATAGAACTTTATCCCGATTTTGCCGAAGCCTACCTTAACCGCGGTTTAGTTTATGTGTATATGGGAGAAAACAAAAAAAGTATTTCTGATCTTAGCAAGGCCGGAGAATTAGGTATTATATCGGCGTACAATATCCTTAAACGGCTCGATGATTAAGCATATAATAAAGGTAGAGTTTTTGTAAAATACAGCGTCAGCCAAAGAAGATGATTCTTCATTTCAGCCCATTTCTTAACCATAATAACGGTTCTGTTATTTAAAAAAAGAGACATAAATTATTGTTAAAAACGGAAAAAAATAAAATAGTTAACATATATAGGAAGTTTGTAAAATAAGCATTAACTTTGCGGCTCTTAAAAGCCGCGTAACAAAGGGGTCTTCTTCTTGTTTGCGGCAAGGCTTTATGATTATACTAAGAGGAGAGAAAATATGATAAAAATAACATTTCCAGACGGTTCGGTAAAAGAGTTTGAAATAGGAGTAACACCTATGCAAATTGCAGAGTCGATATCCCCGCGTCTTGCAGCCGAGGTACTGGCAGCAACTGTTGACGAAACAGAATGGGATGTATCGCGCGGTATAGAGAAAGATGCTGCCGTTAAACTTTTTAAATGGGATGATGTTGAAGGGAAACACGCTTTCTGGCACTCTTCAGCCCACCTTCTGGCAGAAGCTCTTCAGGAACTTTATCCACATGTTAAGTTTGGTATAGGTCCCGCTATTGAGAATGGCTTTTACTACGATGTTGATTGCGGAGATAAACCACTTACAGATAGTGATTTTGCAGCAGTAGAGGCTAAAATGACAGAACTTACAACACGCAAAGAGAAAATAGTACGCAAGGAGATATCCAAGGACGATGCGCTTAAGTTGTTTGGCGATAGAGGAGAAGTATATAAGACAGAACTTATTTCAGAACTTGCGGACGGAACCATAACTACATATACACAAGGTGGATTTACCGATTTGTGTCGTGGTCCTCATCTGCCTGACACCTCAGCGATTAAAGCTATAAAAATCACATCACTTGCTGGAGCTTACTGGCGTGGTGATGACAAGCGCGGACAACTTACACGTATTTACGGAATATCTTTTCCTAAGAAGAAAATGCTTGACGAATATCTCGCATTAATGGAAGAGGCAAAAAAGCGAGACCATCGTAAGATAGGTAAAGAGATGGAATTGTTTGCATTCTCGCCTGCTGTTGGACAGGGATTACCTTTATGGTTACCAAAAGGTACTATTTTACGCGATCGTCTAGAGGCATTCCTTCGCAAGATACAGAAACGTTTTGGCTATCAGCAAGTTATAACTCCTCATATAGGCAATAAGATACTATACGTAACATCAGGACATTATGCAAAGTACGGAAAGGACTCTTTCCAGCCTATACATACGCCTGAAGATGGAGAAGAATTTCTGCTTAAACCAATGAATTGTCCTCATCACTGCGAAATATACAAAGCCTTCCCGCGCTCATACAAAGAGCTTCCATTGCGTTTTGCAGAGTTCGGTACGGTTTACCGCTACGAGCAGAGTGGCGAGTTGCACGGATTAACCCGTGTACGCGGATTCACTCAGGACGATGCCCATATCTTCTGTCGTCCCGATCAATTGAAAGAAGAATTCTTAAAAGTTATGGATATTATATTTATAATATTCAAAGCCTTAGATTTTAAAAACTTTGAAGCGCAGATATCATTACGCGACCCTAACAATAAAGATAAATATATCGGCTCCGACGAAAATTGGGAGAAGTCCGAAAGTGCAATTGTCGAGGCTTGTCGCGAAAAAGGGCTTGAGGCTCGAGTAGAACTAGGTGAAGCAGCCTTTTACGGGCCTAAACTTGATTTTATGGTGAAGGATGCAATAGGGCGCAGTTGGCAGCTTGGTACGATACAGGTTGACTACAATCTGCCTGAGCGTTTCGGTCTTGAATATACCGGAAACGATAACCAAAAGCACCGTCCGGTTATGATTCACCGTGCACCATTTGGTTCAATGGAGAGGTTCGTTGCCGTTCTTATTGAACATACGGCAGGGAAATTTCCGTTATGGCTTACCCCCGAACAGGTTGTCATTCTTCCTATAAGCGAGAAATTCAACGATTATGCGTGGGAAGTTTCTCGTGCATTGGAGATGGACGATATTCGCACAACCGTAGATGACCGTAACGAGAAAATAGGACGTAAAATACGCGATAATGAGTTGAAAAGAATACCTTATCTTCTTGTTGTTGGTGAGAAAGAGGCTGAAAATGGAGAAGTTTCAGTAAGAAAACAGGGCGAAGGTGATAAAGGTTCGATGAAAATTACTACCTTTGCCGAGATTTTGACAGATGAAACAAACAAAATGTTAAACCAATGGTAATAGCGAATGGAGAATAACCCCATCCAGAACAAAAACAATCGAGGAAATCGTCCACTGAGAAAGGATGACGGATTAAAGAGTGCATACCGCGTAAATGACCGTATCTTTGCGAAGGAGGTGCGTTTGGTAGGCGATAATGTAGAACAAGGTGTTTATTCCATATCAGCGGCGAGAGCCATAGCTGATGAGTTGGATTTAGATCTTGTAGAGATATCGCCAAATGTAGTTCCATCGGTTTGTAAAGTAATAGATTTCAAGAAGTTTATTTACCAACAGAAGAAACATCAGAAAGAACAAAAAGCTAAATCAATCAAAGTTGTGGTCAAAGAGATCCGCTTCGGACCACAAACCGATGATCATGATTACAATTTTAAATTAAAACATGCCATAGAATTTCTTAAAGAGGGAGCAAAAGTAAAGGCCTACGTCTTTTTTAGAGGACGCTCTATTCTTTTCAAAGAGCAGGGTGAAGTTCTTTTGCTTCGCTTTGTGAACGATCTTGAAGAATATGGAAAAATTGAGCAGATGCCTCAGTTAGAAGGAAAGCGCATGATAATAATGATAACACCTAAAAAAGGAAAAATAGCATAAACTGAGACAGATCAATATTTATTTGATCTGTTCATTATAAGTAATTTAATAACTAAATATCGAAACAATGCCGAAGACTAAGACTAATTCCGGTGCCAAAAAGAGGTTCGCCCTTACCGGAACAGGAAAGATCAAGAGAAAACATGCCTTCAAAAGTCATATCCTGACAAAGAAGACAAAGAAGCAAAAACGTAATCTTACTCACTTTACTGTGGTTGCAAAACCAGACCTTAAAAGTGTTAAGAGGATGCTCTGTATCTCTTAATTGAATTGCAAAAAATTAAAGAAAGCAGAATTCACTTTCTAAAAATTTATTAACCGGATGTATTAGCACAAAGATTATCGAAAAGGTGATAACGCTAACATTCAAAAAACAAAGAAAATTATGCCACGTTCAGTAAATCATGTTGCTTCAAGAGCAAGAAGAAAAAAGATTTTAAAATTAACCAGAGGCTACTATGGCGCACGTAAAAACGTATGGACAGTAGCTAAAAATACATGGGAGAAAGGTCTTACCTACGCTTACCGCGACCGTAAGGACAAAAAAGCCAACTTCCGTGCACTTTGGATACAGCGAATAAATGCAGCCGCACGCATAGAAGGGATGTCATATTCTAAACTTATGGGTGCAATACATAAAGCCGGTATAGAGATTAACCGTAAGGTTCTTGCCGATTTAGCCCTTAATAATCCTGCCGCTTTCAAAGCAGTAGTAGATAAAATTAAGAACGCTTAAGTAAATTCATGTAGTCGTATATCTATTACGATTTCTTAATAATATTGAGGCTGTCTGGTTATTAACCAGACAGCCTCAATATTATTATCAGGTTATTTTATTTTATTAATACCCTTAATAATAGCTGTATATAAGCGATATAACAGTGTTTATATTTAATTTATTTATTATGAGTGAACAAATTTAATGCAACAATGTTATATAAATACAGAAGAGATAAATACTCTTTATAATAGCAATTTTAAGTATCTCATGTTTTTGACGTAAAATTTAAGGGAAAATATTTGGATTATAAAAATACATTTACTATCTTCGTGGTAAGTAAAGAAGTGATATTTGACTTAGGTTGCATCTTAGTAGATTGGGAAACTCATCAATTATAAAGAAATACCGAGACAAGCTTTTTGCTATAATGGCGGGCCACACCTTCGGGTATGCTATGCACGGTGGATTACAAAGTGACAAAAGCGCTCAAATCCTGTCTTTCGGAGTTTCATCGCATCCTATGGTGCAACCTCTATATAAACAGGGGATCTAAAATATTTTAGATCCCCTGTTCTTTTTTGCATATCCATAAGTTAAAATTCTTATTATTATTTCGGCATACAAGAATCTATATATATGAATACATCATCCTTATCGTAAGGAGAGAACCAATGTATTCTCTTATCTCTTTTAAACCACGTAATCTGTTTCTTTGCATATACCCGCGTATTACGTTTTATCTTTTCAACTGCCTCATCTAAAGAATATACCCCATCAATATACGCAAACATCTCCTTATAACCAACCGTATTTAATGCGTTAAGATTGCGTAGGGGATACAACATGCGCGCCTCTGACTCAAATCCGGCAGCTATCATTTTATCTGTACGTTTACTTATGCTGCTGAATAACTCCTCGCGTGGTCGAGTAAGACCAATTTTAAGAATATTAAATGGCCGCATTTTTTTTGTATTTGTACGCAGAGTAGAAAAAGGTGTCCCAGTCATACGGCATATCTCTATGGCGTGTATAACCCGTTTATGGTTCTTTAGGTCTATTTTCTCGGCAAGTTCAGGGTCACGCATTCTTAGTTCACAGCACATTGCCTCAAGCCCATGTTCCGCAAAATCCCTCATTACAGCAGAGCGTACCTCGTCAGATACAGTAGGAATTTCATCAATGCCATAACACACAGCATCAATATACATCATTGATCCCCCACACATAATAAGAGTATCGTTTGTTTTAAAAAGTTCTTCAGATAACCTTAAGAAATTCTCTTCATAAAGAGCCGCACTGTAATAATCCGTTAGCTCCAATTCACCGACAAAGTAGTGTTTAACCATCCCCAACTCCTCATCAGTTGGGGCAGCAGTTCCTATCCCCATCCCTTTATATATCTGTCGACTATCAGCCGATAGAATAGGTGCATTGTAGCGTTTGGCAATCTCTATTGATAACCCCGTTTTTCCTACGGCAGTAGGCCCTAATATAACTATCAAGGTTTTCATGCGATTATTATCCACCCTTTTATAAACTATGCCACAGCAATTATACGCTTAACATTCAATGAATAGTTTCAATAAACCATGCTGTTTTATGCAGTTAAAAAAGAATTCTATTTTTGAGCCGATAGCTTAGCGATCTCTATTATTACATTTACAGCCTTCTCCATCGATTGAATTGGAATATACTCGAAACGTCCGTGAAAATTCATTCCGCCTCCAAATATGTTCGGACACGGAAGCCCCATGAAAGAGAGCTTTGCTCCATCCGTTCCTCCACGCACCGGCTCAACCACTGGAACCATGCCACAGTTAGCGATGGCATCCTTTGCAAGATCAACGATATCCATTACAGGTTCTATCATTTTTCGCATATTGTAATATTGATCTTTTATCTCCAGACTTGCACAACCAATAAACTCCTTATTTATTTTATTTACTAAGTGAGAGAACTCTTTTTTGCGACGCTCAAAACGATCAAAATCGTGATCCCTTATCAAGTAAGTCAGTGTCGTCTTCTCAACATTTCCTTCACACGAAATAAGATGATAGAAACCCTCATAACCCTCGGTATGTTCAGGTGTCTCCCAACGTGGCAGCATTATGGCATACTGTACGGCTACACGCAAGGAGTTTATCATCTTGTGTTTTGCATATCCGGGATGTACATTTCGTCCTTTAAATGATATTTTTGCAACCGCAGCGTTGAAGTTCTCGAACTCAATAACACCAGCCTTACCACCGTCCATTGTATAAGCCCAATCAGCACCAAAAGCCTTGACATCAAATTTATCAGGACCCTTACCTATCTCCTCATCAGGAGTGAAAGCTATGCGTATTTTGCCATGCTCAATATCCGGATGAGCTAATAGATACTCCATCGCTGTAACTATTTCAGCAACACCCGCCTTGTCGTCAGCTCCTAAGAGCGTCTTTCCGTTTGTGACAATAATATCTTCTCCTATATTATCCTTAATCTCAGGAAAATCCTCAGTATGCAGCACTATATTATCTTCATGAGAAAGCATAATATCATTCCCATCATAATTCCTTACAATGCGTGGTATAACATTACGTCCGGACATATCGGGCGAGGTATCAACATGGGCTATGAATCCTATTACCGGCAATACCTTTTTGCTTGTTGCAGGCAAAGTAGCCATAATGTAACCGTTGTCATCAAGAGTGACATCCTTAAGCCCTATCTTTTTAAGCTCATCGGCAAGTTCGCGGGAAAATATCATCTGCCCAGGAGTGCTCGGTGTCATATTTGTAAGTTCGTCGGACTGAGTATCGAACTTCACGTAACGTAAGAATCTGTCAGTTACATTCATTGTCCAGAATTATATTTTTGACAAGCCGGCATATATATTTGACAATAATAAAATTTGTTTAAAATATACCAAGATGTCACATGTTTTATAAGTACAAAAGTACAGATTTTTTCCGTAAATTTGCCGTTGCAAAAACAAAAACGGTAATAAGTGAAAAAAAAACGCACATATAAAAGGCGCACAACCCCTATAAAACGGAAAACAGGCAAAAGCAGCAGCACAACAGACTGGACATGGAGAATACTTTGCACCCTTTTTGTTATATCGCTTATTGCCGTAATACTTTATTACACATGTCGTAAAGAAGTTTGCAACGTTACACAAAAAGTAGTGAATAAGACCGAAAGTGTTGTGGTAGGAACATGTAAATCGGACGACAACGAAGGAACCATCAAAGAGACAGATAATGACATTTTTTCAGTACCCGTTTATACCGATGTTGAAATACCCATTTGGGAGACCTCACAACCATCACAAATAATACGCCACACAGGTTATACCCTCTCGTTCAATAAACATTTACACATACCCAATTGGGTTGCATACGAACTTACACGCGCCGAGACCGCAGGAACAGAAAAGCGGACAAATAATTTTATCGACGACCCATATGCCGACGGTATTTGCGCAACAGACCGCGACTACCGCGGAAGCGGCTACGACAAAGGACACATGGCTCCGGCAGGAGATATGAAGTGGAGTAGAGATGCAATGAAAGAGTCCTTCTATTTCACTAATATATGCCCTCAAAAACCGGGACTCAACCGCGGTTCATGGAAAAAGTTAGAAGAAACTTTACGTCAGTGGGCGCAACGCGATAGCGCAATTGTTATTATTTGCGGTCCAATAATCGACCCAAAAAGTAATAACCTTGGAGAGACAAAAATTGCTATCCCAAAGGCATTCTTTAAAGTTGTTGCAGCACCATATTTACGAAAACCACGAGCAATAGGATTCATATATACAAACAAAGCAACAGACATAACACCAGAGTATTATGCAGTTACAGTTGATAGTGTGGAGAAAATTACAGGAATGGACTTCTTTTCAGAATTGCCTGACAATATAGAATCGCAAATAGAAAATGGGTGTAATTATAAAGATTGGCAATGACAACTTACAACGAAGATACTATCTGTGCAATATCCACAGCGCCCGGCGTAGGAGGAATCTCAGTAATACGCATAAGTGGGGTAGGAGCATTTGATGCAGCAGACGTTATTTTTAGTTCCAAAAACGGGAAAAAACTATCTGTATCAGAGCCGTACACACTAACATACGGAACCTTGCATGACGAAAGCGGAAACATTATTGATAATATTATGACATCCGTTTACCGATCGCCACACTCATTTACAGGAGAAGATATTGTAGAGTTATCATGCCACGGATCATTATACATACAACAGCAAGTCTTAAACCTACTAACGCAGAACGGGTGCCGTCTTGCCATGCCAGGAGAATTTACACGGCGCGCATTCGCCAACGGTAAGATAGACCTTGCCCAAGCAGAAGGTGTTGCAGACCTTATAGCAGCACGCACAGCAGCATCGCATCGTCTGGCAATAAACCAGATGCGCGGAGGCTTTAGCCGAGAGTTGGAGACACTAAGAGAGAGAATGATACGATTCGCATCACTGATAGAGTTAGAACTCGATTTTTCAGAAGAAGAGGTCGAATTTGCCGATCGCACAAAACTGACCACACTTGCCGAAGAGATAAACACGGTAATCACTCACCTAAAAGATAGTTTTGCAATAGGAAATGTGATAAAAAACGGGATCCCCGTAACAATAATAGGAGAGACAAACGCAGGAAAATCCACATTGCTAAACCGTCTATTAGGAGAAGAAAAAGCAATTGTATCCGACATTCACGGAACAACTCGTGATGCAATAGAAGACACCATAACGCTAAATGGAATACTGTTTCGTTTTATAGACACCGCCGGAATACGAGACACCACAGACACCATAGAGAAGATGGGAATAGCAAAGACGTACGGCAAAATAGCACAATCAACAATAGTGCTGTGGCTTAATGATATTACCGAACCAGTCTCAGCAGCAATGGCGTACGATATAAAAGCGCGGTGCGAAGGGAAAACCCTTATAGCAGTTCAGAATAAATGCGATAAGATAAGCGAAGCAACATTAGCAGATAAACGAAGCCATTTAGCAGAAATAGTAGGAGATAAAATAACCATAATAACAATATCGGCAAAATCAGGCAAAGGCGTATCGGAATTACAAAAAATTCTTACAGATAGCATAAATATTACAGCCGATAACAATGACGTAGTAGTAACCAATACTCGCCATTACGAAGCCCTTACACATGCCTCAGAAGCCATGCAACGTGTTCTTGAAGGATTAGCCACATCAATATCAGGCGACCTACTTGCCCAAGATATTCGCGAAGCCATGCAATACATAGGCGAGATAACAGGCGAAATCACCTCTGCCGATATCCTCAGGACCATCTTCTCCAAGTTTTGCATCGGAAAATAATTGGTGATTATCAACGAGTTACATAAATTACCATCAATTACAAAAGGCACTGATTATCAGTGCCTTTTCTTTTTTTATCTACTCGATGCTACTTTTTATTAGCCGATTTTAATAGACATTTTAGTCGGTATTTAGTCGGCAAAAAAAAGATCACTTTACAATCACCCATTATATCTCCCAGAATGCAAGTTTGTTTTAAAGATCAAAAAGGGACGTAAGTACTATAATGTGCAAACAAGAACAATGGATGCTACGTCAGATTCGAAATATATTACATTTATTCCGAGCAGATTTCTTAATTTTGAGAAGATATCAAAACTGAATATATAGATCTTTAGTAGCCACAAGATATCATAAATATGTCGAAGTTAAACGAACAACTTTATAAGCAAATTTTAGCTCTA
>JAVVOY010000020.1:0-38243 GCA_036656055.1 Bacteroidales bacterium | reverse complement strand
GAACTTGTGGAGATAGCTGAACCTGATTTTGGACTGATAACCAATGTGGGTAAAGCACATTTGCAGGGGTTCGGTTCTTTTGCGGGGGTAATAAAGACAAAGTGCGAACTTTATGATTATATAAGGGAACATTCAGGGAAAATATTCATCAGGCATGATGATGAATGGCTTCAGCCGGCGAGCGATGGTGTGGAGAGGATTGAATATGGTGAGATGTCAGGGGTGTATGTAAATGGAAGGGTAAAAGATTGTTCGCCATTCCTTTCGGTTACGGTCTCTAAAGAGAATGAGGAGCCGGTAGATATTGTTACACGCCTTATAGGTGGGTATAATTTATATAATGTGCTTGCAGCTGTTACTATTGCGTCATATTTTGATCTCAATTTGACGGATATTGCTGGGGCTATATCGGATTACATGCCAAATAACAGCCGTTCGCAACTGATAAAGAGCAACGGTAATGATATAATCCTTGATGCTTATAATGCAAACCCTTCGAGCATGAAGGCTGCTATTGAAAATTTTGCCGTGATGAATGTTACTGCAAAAATGCTTATATTGGGAGATATGTTGGAGCTTGGCGATGATAGCAGAAAGGAACATGAAAGGGTTATTGAAATGCTTCATAGTCTTGCATTTGATGATGTATTGTTGGTTGGTGAAGAGTTTTCGGAATGTAAAGATAATGTGTTTTGTAAGTTTGTAAATATAGAAGGATTGATGGCTTATCTGAGTAAGGTGAAGCCTGTGGGAAAAACGGTATTAATAAAGGGATCGCGCGGGATGAAGTTAGAACGTTGTCTCCCATTGCTATAAGATGATAGATAAAGATTTTATATATAAAAATATTGACAAGCCTGTTTTTAGGCGTCTTTCTGATGTTGCCGATACAATAGGTGTACCATGTTTTGTTGTTGGCGGATATGTCAGGGATATGATATTAGAGAGGCTGTCGAAAGATATTGATGTGGTTGTTGTAGGAAGCGGAATAGATGTTGCTTCGCAATATGCCACATCTCTGGGACGAGGAGCAGTGCTATCAGTGTTCAAAAATTTCGGTACAGCACAGGTTAAATACAAGGGAATTGAGGTTGAGTTTGTGGGTGCAAGAAAGGAGTCTTATACGTATGATTCCCGGAAACCAATAGTTGAAAACGGAACTCTTGAGGACGATCAGAAACGTCGTGATTTTACGATTAATGATATTGCTGTTTGTCTGAATGCCGATATGTTTGGTGAACTTATTGATCCGTTTGACGGTATTGCGGATATTGCTGAGGGTATTATACGCACACCTCTTGATCCGGATATAACTTTTAGTGATGATCCTTTGAGGATGATGCGTGCTATAAGGTTTGCCACCCAACTTCAGTTTACGATAGAGAAAGAAACTCTGGCTGCTATTGAGCGTAACCGCGAGAGAATAAAGATAATATCTGCAGAAAGGGTGATAGATGAGTTTAATAAAATAATGGGATCTCGGTCTCCTTCAGTAGGATTGAAACTTCTTGATTCGACGAAATTGTTACCGTTTGTATTACCTGAACTTGCAGCCCTTAAAGGGGTTGAGAATGTGGAGGGAAGAGGGCATAAGGATAATTTTTACCATACGCTAACAGTGCTTGATAATGTCGCCGAGACGAGTGATAATATATGGTTGAGATGGGGGGCACTTCTTCATGATATAGGAAAAGCTGCAGCAAAACGTTATGATGAACGGTTGGGATGGACGTTTCATAATCATAACTTTTTGGGAGCAAGGATGATTCCGCATCTCTTCCGAAGGATGAAACTTCCTATGGGTGAGGAGATGAAATATGTGCAGAAGTTGGTAGACTTGCATATGCGACCGATAGTTTTATCGGAAGATGAGGTGACGGATTCGGCTGTCAGGCGCCTTTTGTTTGATGCGGGAAATGATATTGATGATCTTATGATACTTTGTGAGGCTGATATAACATCTAAGAACAGCAGAAAAGTTGCCCGTTTTATGGCTAATTTTATGCTTGTGCGCAATAAATTGAAAGAGATAGAGGAGAAGGACAGAATAAGAGAATTTCAACCTCCGGTAAGCGGAGCTGAAATAATGTCTATCTTAGGATTACCACCTTCAAGGCCTGTGGGTGATATAAAAGAGGCTATAAAAGATGCTATATTGGACGGCGTTATCCCTAATGATTATGAAGCTGCTTATGCTTATATGATTGAACAGGCTGCGAAATTGGGCTTTAAACCTATAAAAGATAGAGATAAGTAATGATTCATTTATAAATATATGGGAGGCTGCATAAGAGCATTTGTTCAGAAATATTAATAATAACTTCAGATTGTGTAATTAACAAAATTATGCTATCTGAAAAATAGAATAATTATATGAAAGCCGTAATATTGGCAGGAGGATTTGGTACGCGATTGGGTGAATATACCCATCTTATCCCTAAGCCTATGGTAGAGATAGGAGGGAAACCAATAATGTGGCATATAATGAAGATATATAGCCAATACGGAATAACGGATTTCATAATATGTGGCGGTTATAAGCAGTATGTGATAAAGGAGTATTTTTCTCATTATTTTATACATAATGCCGATATGACCATTGATATGTCTGATAACAGCATCGAGATGCACTCTACTCATAGTGAAAAATGGCGTGTTACGATTATTGATACCGGGTTAAATACAATGACCGGAGGTCGTATTAAAAGAATACAGAAGTATGTTGGTGATGAACCATTTCTGCTTACTTACGGCGACGTGGTTGCTGATATTGATATTGCAGCAACAATTGATGAGCATAAAAGATCGGGAGCTTTTCTTTCGGTTACAGCATACAGGCCTATATGTAGGTTCGGTGTTTTGGATATTAATGCAAAAGATAACATGGTCAACTCTTTTGTCGAAAAACCGGCAGGAGATGGAAGTTGGATAAATGCAGGGTTCTTTGTCTGTGAGCCGCAGGTATTTGATTATATCTCCGGCGGAGATACTTCAGTCTTTGAGAAAGAGACGATGGAGGGTATAGCGCGTGCCGGTAAGATGCATGCCTATCTGCATAATGGTTTCTGGAGCCCTATGGATACAATGCGTGATAATACAGTATTGAATGAGATGTGGGATAGTGGAAATGCGCCGTGGAAAATTTGGACAGATGACAATAAATGATTTGTTTGGCGGATTTTATCGCGGTAAACGCGTATTGATTACTGGTCATACGGGCTTTAAGGGGGCTTGGCTATCGGTTTGGCTGAATTTGCTTGGTGCTGATGTTGTAGGTGTTGCTTTAGACCCTGATACTGATAAAGGGGTTTACTCTCTCTCCGGCATAGGAAGTAGAATAATTGATTTACGTGGAGATATAAGGGATGCTGCTTTGATGAAGAGTATATTTACCGAATATAACCCCGATATAGTGTTTCATCTGGCGGCGCAGCCGTTGGTAAGGTTGTCTTATGAGATACCTGCCGAAACCTATAATGTTAATGTTATGGGAACTGTAAATATTCTTGAGGCGGTACGTGAATTAAAGGGTAAATGCGCGGCTGTTATGATTACAACCGATAAATGTTATGAAAATAAGGAGATAAAGCGTGGTTACCGTGAGGATGATGCAATGGGTGGATATGATCCTTATTCTTCGTCGAAGGGTGCTGCTGAGATTGCAATAGCGTCATGGCGGCGGTCGTTTTTTAACCTCGGTGATTATGCAAAACATAAAAAATCTGTTGCCAGTGCTCGTGCCGGTAATGTGATAGGTGGCGGTGATTGGGCTTTAGACCGTATAATACCGGATTGTGTTCGTGCTTTGGAGAGCGGAACTCCTATAACAATAAGAAATCGTAACTCGGTGCGTCCGTGGCAACATGTGCTTGAACCGTTGGGCGGATATATGTTGTTAGCAATGAATCTGTGGAATGAACCGTTGAAATTTTCTGATGGGTGGAATTTTGGGCCGAAACAGGAATCTGTTGCATCAGTCTGGGAGATTGCATCGAAGGTGATAAATTGTTACGGTTGCGGCTCATTAATAGATAAATCTGATTTAGATGCTCCACATGAGGCTGCGCTGCTTATGCTCGATATAACAAAGGCTAAAAACCTTCTTGGCTGGTCTCCGCGTATGGATGTGGATAAGACTGTGGCAATGACTGTCGATTGGTATAAGAGATATGTGTCTGAGGATTGTTATAATCTTTGCTTGAGACAGATAAATAAATATATATCGGAATGAAAGTATTGCTGACAGGAGCAACAGGATTCTTTGGATCGCATATTGCTGAGGCTCTCTGTGACGGAGGTTATGATCTACTCCTTACTAAGCGCAAGGCTTCAGATATTTGGCGTTGCGCAAATTTTCATAACAAGGTAAGGTGGGTGGACTCTGATACCGATGATTTTGAAGGGGTAGTTATGGATTTTGCTCCTGATGCTGTAATAAATTCGGCATGGGGTGGCGTTTTGTCATCGGAGAGAGGCGATTGGAGTGAGCAAATAAAAAATATAGACTTTCAGCAGCAATTGCTTGACATATCTCTAAAATCAGGCGTAAAGCGCTTTATAGCAATAGGTTCACAGGCAGAATATGGAATAATAAATGAATATGCAAGGGAGTGTGATAAGGCAAATCCGGTTACTGCTTATGGTGCTGTGAAATTAGCAGCGTCTGATATCTTGCGCTCGTTCTGTATTGTAAACGGGATAGAGTGGTATTGGTTCAGATTGTTTTCTGTGTTTGGAGAGAGGGAGGGTGAGTTGTGGCTTATCCCTTCTATTATAAAAAGGTTTATGAATGGAGAGGATATTGATGCTACTGAGGGAGAGCAACGATATGCTTATCTTTATGTGGGTGAAGCTGCTGAGATAGTAAAGGCGGCACTAATTACAGACGAACCGTCGGGGGTTTACAATATATCTTCAGATAAGAGTATTACTATACGCGAACTTATAAATAGTGTGAGGGATTTAGTAAACCCTTCGACAAAGATAAACTTCGGGGCAATACATTACAGAGATGGGCAGTCGATGTTTGTTGCCGGTGATATGTCAAAAACAGACAAAATATACAAACCAGATACATCTGGTTTTGAGATAATGCTCAAAAGGGTAGTGGATTATTATAAATGATGATAAGAAATAACCTCTTATCATAAAAATACAACATAATTGTATGAAACTTTCCGATTATATAGTTGATTATCTAAGACACCGGCAAGGCGTTGAAGTTGTTTTCGGATATATAGGGGGGATGATAACTCATCTTGTTGACTCGCTTTACTGTAACCCTGATATAAGGTACGTGCAGTCGTATCATGAACAGTCCTCGGCTTTTGCGGCTGAGGGTTATGCAAGGGAGAACGGAAGACTTGGTGTGGCTATCTCAACAAGTGGTCCAGGTGCTACTAACATGATTACAGGAGTTGCCGATGCGTATTTCGATTCTGTCCCGGTATTATATATTACCGGACAGGTTAATACGTACGAATATAAATATCTTAAAACGGTAAGACAACAGGGCTTTCAGGAGACAGATGTTGTCTCTATACTGAAACCGATAACAAAATATGCCGTAATGGTGGACCGTGCTGAAGATATACGTTATGAGCTTGAAAAGGCTTGCCATATTGCAATGTCCGACCGTAAAGGTCCTGTTCTTATTGATCTGCCGATGGATATTCAACGAGCAGAAATTGATCCTGAAAAGTTGCGCAGTTTTGTGCCTGAAGATGATAAAAGCGAGGTGGTGAATATTAATAATATTGCCGAGTTGTTTTCTAAGGCTAAACGTCCTATGTTGTTATTGGGCGGTGGCGCTCATGGTGCGAGAAGGGAGACTTTAGAATTTCTTAAGAGATACCCCATACCGGTTGTTACATCTCTGATGGGACGTGGGGCAACGGATGAAACATATCCGTTTTATCTCGGTATGATAGGAAGCTATGGACATAGATGTGCAAATATGGGAATTGCAAATTCCGATCTGCTGCTTGCCGTAGGGTCTAGGCTTGATACGCGCCAGACAGGGGCTAAAATAGAGAATTTTTTTCGCCCAGATGCCAAGATCGTTCATGTGGATATTGACAGGAATGAACTTGAGTGCAACAGGCTTAAAGAGAGAATAAGCATAAATTGTGATGCTGGAAAATTTCTTAAGGAATTTGCATCTTCCTCTATTGAACTGCAAGATATGTCAGGATGGCAAGAATATATATGTAAATTAAAGGAGAGATATAATCAGGATTGCGAGATAGAGCGTTTTGTTGAGAATAAATCACCATATCGCATGATGCAGGCACTTAATGACATAAGCCGTGAGGGGGATGTTTTTTGTGCCGATATAGGACAGAATCAGATGTGGGCTGCACAAACACTTAAATTAAAGCAGGGACAGCGGTTTGTTACAAGTGGCGGACTTGCTCCGATGGGGTTTGCTATACCAACGTCAGTAGGCATGGCTTTTGCAAATCCTAAGTGCAGAGTATTTGCGGTTTGCGGTGATGGTGGATTTCATATGTCGTTGCAGTCGCTTCTTCTTATTTCGCAATACGATCTGCCTGTAAATGTAATTGTTATGAATAATTACGCGTTGGGAATGATAACCCAGTTTCAAACTCTTTATTTTGATGGGCGTATGGCAGGAGCTGTTAGCGAATGTGGATATATTGTGCCGGAACTTAGGAATATTGCTAAGGCCTATGGCTTAAAGTATGTGAGAATTACAGAGAGTGATTTGTGTTCAGCCACAGAGATATTTTCGGAGACGGGATTGCTGGTGGATTACAGAATAGACGGACTGACGACTGTTTCTCCAAAGTTGGAGTTTGATAAGCCTATATATATGACTTCTCCTCTATTACCCGATTCTGAGCTAAGAGATAATATGCTTATTGATATTGCTGATGTCAGATATAGTTGATCTGTTTTACACGAAGGTAACTAACCGGTTTGTTAGGTTTGTTTTGGTAGGAGGGGTAAACTTTATATTTGGAACGGGGTTGTATTGTCTGTTTGTATATATGAGGTTTTCTGATTGGTGGGCATTCTTACTTGCAAATGTAATTGGTGTGATGTTTAATTTTAAGACCACAGGTATATTGGTTTTTCGTAGTCATGCGAACTCTTTAATAGTTAAATTTGCACTCTGTTATGTTGTTGTATATGTAGGTGAGGTTTATTTAAAAAGGTTTATGGAGATGGTAACTCTTGCCGGAGAATATTGGAGTGGCATTATCTCTATTGTTATGGGGTCGCTTGTCTCTTTTGTCATGTTAAAATATTTCGTATTTAAGAATCAGCTTAATGAAAATGATAATGGGAAAGAAGAAAATTAGTATTGTAACACCCTGTTACAATGAAGAGGATAATGTACTTGAATTGTACCAGCTGGTAAAAGAGCAGTTCGCAATACTCCCACAGTATGATTATGAGCATATATTTATAGATAATGCTTCTACTGACGGTACGGTAAGGATTTTGCGCGAAATTGCCGTTGAGGACAAGAATATAAAACTGATTCTTAATGCGCGTAATTTCGGACATATACGTTCTCCTTATTATGGCATGCAGCAGGCATCAGGAGATGCGGTTATACTTATGGTGTCTGATCTTCAAGATCCCCCTGAAATGATACATAAGTTTCTGGAAAAGTGGGAAGCAGGGTATAAAATAGTTGTAGGTATAAAGAATAAGAGCCAAGAGAATCAACTTATGTATTCTCTACGCAAAATATTTTACTCTATCCTTAAGAAGTTTTCTGATAGTGAGCAGATAAGCAACTTTACGGGATTTGGCTTGTATGACATCTCGTTTATTGAGATACTGCGTACAATAGACGATCCTTACCCTTATCTGCGTGGCATGGTTGCTGAGTTGGGATATGACCGTTGCCAGATAAACTACACGCAACCGGCACGTAAACGCGGAAAGACAAAAAATAACTTTTATACGCTTTATGATATAGGGATGTTGGGATTTGTAAATCACTCAAAGTTACCTTTGCGATTGGCAAGTTTTATTGGGTTTGGCGTAGCGGTAATGAGTTTGTTTGTGGCACTGTTTTATCTTGTTTACAAATTACTGTTTTGGAATAGTTTTTATCTTGGTGACGCCCCAATTGTGATAGGTCTCTTCTTCTTTTCGGCGGTACAACTTATATTTCTTGGTATAATAGGTGAGTACATAGGGGCAATTCATACACAAGTTCGCAAGCGTCCTTTGGTAATAGAGAAAGAACGTGTGAACTTTGAATAGTAGAATTATTCTGCTTTATTAGTATATACAGGAATATACCTATTGTTGATATAAATAAAATTAAATTTATGGCTTCGCTGAACACCTTTATTTAAATTTATAAGGTGCTTTTGTAGAGTTTTATTTTTATCTATTAACTACGAAATTACGTATTTGACACTCCGCCTTATCTCCCTTATCTATCTTAACAGTTAAAGAGTGTTTCCCTTCATGCAGCTCTGTCTCAAGCATATATACCCATGGGAGGTATATGTGGTCGCTCCATTCTGTATGTGTGGCGAGTCTTTTAAACGGAGTGCCGTCTATGCTGTACAGTAGTGTGGCTGCGTGTGGACCTGCAACGCAGAATATCCCTATCCCTTTTCCTGTAAAATCAAGGCTAAAAGAGGCTCCTGCTTTATCTGATACAAGCATAGGTACGTTAACGAATCCGCGGCGAGTCTCAACTTGTCTGTTGGAGGGAGACCATTTGTCTACGTGTTTGAACCCTTTTAGCTCTTTTGCTGAATTTATAGATATAAATTCGCCACTCTCGTAACAATATTCGTCTAATGGCTTTTCTGGGATAATATGTGCCTTGTCTATCGCTTTTATATCATTTTTAGCCTCAATATCAAATAGAGCATTTATGGTTGCAGCATAATATTTGTGCCCGTAGGGGCTGGGATGTGTCCCTCCAAACTGCTCCCATGTAAACTCTCCTGCCACCATACGATCGGCAATTTCCTGCGCCAGGTTTATTGATGTAATTCGGTAATAGTTGGCTACCCGCTCGTGGTTCATAATTACATCGGGCTGTACTCCTTCTTTCAGAAGTTGTATAAATGGGTCATAGATGAAGTGAAGCATCACGATGTCCATTTTGGAATTTGTTTTTAGTGCATGTCGTATAATCCCCTCTATACCGCGCACTTGTTCTTTAGAAGTGAACCCGTTTGTATCATCATTTACGGCGGCTTCTACAAACATAAGATCTGGTGTGCATTTGTCAAGCACATCGTTTTGCAGGCGGAATGCGTGTGGAGTGGAGCCGGTTGAGGATATTCCTGCTTCTACAAATGTGAATTCTGTATAAGGGAAACGTTGCTTCAGCGACTCTTTTATCATATTACGCCATCCGTCCATCTCTGTAATGGAACCACCTACAAATGCAACGCACCCTTTTTTCTCTGTAATGAAACGGTTGAATGAATTGGTTAGCCTGCTGCGGAGGTTGATATGATTCTTGTCTGCATATCCTTTTTGGTATCGTAATATAAAATCTGTTATTGGCTCGGGATTTTCAAGACTGTGGGGGTGATGATTGCATCCCGGCTTTAATATAAGCTCTATAACTCCTCCTGCTGTCTGATAGGCATCGCGGACAGTCTGCATGTTTTCTTTGTATGGGACAATGTTGTCGCTGTCGCCACAGACTGTAATAATGGGGACTCCTGCTTTTGCAAGAATACCTGTGGCGTTTGAGATGCTCGCTTTGAATGTTGAGTCTGCATCTGCGTCTTTTACGTTCCACTCTTTCAGCAGTTCGTTCCATAAAGTTTGGTCTTTACGCCCAGGCCAGCTTTGCATATTGCATACGGGTGCATCTACATATACACAGGCTACCTTGTCGGCGTTCTTTGCACCCCAGTTAAACGCAAAGAGACCGCCACGGCTGAATCCTTCTAATGTCACTTTTGGCGACAGGTTATAATAGCGGCATATTATATCGTAAAATGCTGATCCTAAACTTAGTGCGCGCGGGCTGCCGTAAAGGTGTGTCAGGTCGTAATATGCAACATGAAACCCTTTTTCAAGCAGTGCTTTGTCTACTGATGCGAATGCCCCGAAAAAGGCAGGTCTCCATATCCACGGGTTTCCGGTAGCTGGATGCTTTGGTGTAACTACTATTGCATCACGTCCGTTGCAGATGAAATCGTATCGGTCAAATCCTTCCCAATTCGATTTTTTACCCGGGAAAGCTTGTCCGAGCGGGTAAATTTCCGGTTCTTTAGCTGTTATTGCATTATATATTTTATTGGCTATCTTTACAGATCCCTGTTCGTTGGGGTGCACATAGTCTGGAAAATACTGTGGCCAGAATGGCAGAAGAGCTGTGTGAAGGTCTATCAAATGCACTTTCTTTTGTTTGGCTACATGCTTGATTATAGGGATGATCTCTGTTTTTATAATGCTGTCGTTTATTCCGTATTGATCTTTTGCTGCCGGAACAGGTAGACAGAGATATATTTCAGGCCTTGTTGGAAGTGACAAAAAAGTTGTAACCATCTCTTCGAGGTCTTTTTTGAAGTCTTTTTTGTACTTCCAGTTCCACTGCTTGCTATCGTTAGTACCGAGCTTTATGGTAACAATATTTGGCATAAAGTTTTGGGCATCTTTGTACATCTGTTCGTTCATGTATGGGTAGTCCCCTTTTCGTAACATTGTACGTGAGCTGAACCCGAAATTGCGGACATCGTAGCCGTTCCCGAAAAGTTGCTGAAGTATCCCCGGATAGCTGTTTTGGTAAGGATTGTTTATTCCGGCACCATAGGTGATGCTATTGCCAATGCACGCAATTCTTACAGATTCTTTTTCTTGTGCCGTTGCGATTGTCAATAATGAAAGTAGGACAATTAATAAAATATTTTTTTTGTTTTTGTATGGCATGGTTTTTAATTAATGGTTTTTGCAAAAGTAGTTATTTTTGATGAAACTTAAATCGGATCTTATTGTTTATATTGGCTGTTTTTGTTTAAGAATATTGTTTTTATTTGGAAAAAATCGTTTCTTTGTAGTATTGATGAATTTTTATTAAAAGATTAATTAACATGAAAATAACTTTGTCTTTTGTTTGCTTAATATTATCTGCATTGACTTTAATTGCAAAGGCGCAAGTTGGGTTGCCTGCTGTGTTTTCGGACAATATGGTATTGCAGCAGAGGAGTGATGTGCCGGTATGGGGCTGGGGGAATCCTAATCAGGAGATAAAGGTTGTTGGTAGTTGGGCAATCAGTGATACTATTTCAACGCGGATTAATGATAAGGGGGAATGGTGTCTTATGTTAAAGACTTCAGAGGCTGGTGGACCTTACTCTGTTTCGGTCCTTGGTGAAAATAAAATTGTTTTTGATGATGTTATGCTGGGCGAAGTTTGGCTTTGCAGTGGTCAGTCTAACATGGCGTGGACACCTGAATCAGGTCTTGTTAATCAGAAGGAGGAGATAGCTACTGCAACCGATAAAAATATCCGCTTTTTTAAATTTCCACCACGTGCTTGTGATTATCCGCAAAGAGACTATCCGGATATGGAATGGGAAGTTTGTTCTCCTGAAACGATGGCGTATAATAGTGCGGTAGCTTATTTCTTTGCAAAAAAAATAAGGGAGGCAAAGAATGTTCCTGTTGGACTGATTGTTTCTGCTTGGGGAGGAACACCTGCCGAAACATGGATTCCTAAAGATTCTGTGGAGAATAATCCTATCTTATGTAATAATAAAATGAATGAGAGGCATCCTTACCGTCCGGTAGATCCTGGCGTTACTTACAACCAGATGATATATCCTGTAATTCCATACAGGATTGCTGGAACAATTTGGTATCAAGGGGAGTCGAACTGTGGTTATGCAGATACATATGGTTTATTGATGAAGACTCTTATTGAAAGTTGGCGTTCTGATTTTGGAAAGGATATGCCATTTTACTTTGTACAGATTGCTCCATTTTGTTATAATAATGCCAATAATGGACCTGCAATACTTCGCGAGCAGCAGGAATTTGTATCAAAACTTGTTCCAAATACTGGGATGATTGTTGTTTCTGATCTTGTAGACGATATCTATAACATTCATCCTATAAATAAACAGGATGTAGGTAAGCGTCTTGCTGATATGGCTTTGGTGAAGACTTATGGGGATAATATCAGCGGTTATATGAGCCCAACTTATAGAGGCATGGAGATAAAAGGGGATAAGGTCATGATTTCGTTTTATGATAGTGAAGGTGGAATTGTTTGCCGCGATAAGAAAGTTGAGGGGCTGTTTGTTGCAGGTCAAGACGGGGTGTGGCAGCCTGCCACGGGTAAGATAAAAGACGGTGTGCTTATAGTCTCATCGGATAAGGTCAGTAATCCTATTAATGTCCGTTACTGTTTTGACGAAGCGACTTGCGGAAACCTCTTTGCTAAGGGGGGATTGCCGGTTGCTCCTTTCCGTACGGACAGAAGGGTCTCTTTTTAGTGGATAAATTAAGATTAAAAGATATGTTTGTAACGTTTAAATAATAGTTATCCAGTAATTGTATGCGTTGAATAGTGAAGAATGTTTTTGACAATGAGAGTATAATAAGTCTGGCAAAGTCGGAAAATAAACACAGATTAATTATAATGAACAATATATCCATTGTTCTGTTTATTCTCCGGATATGATAACCTTATTTGATATAATTCTTATAGATTTTAATAGATACTTAATAATAAAAAAATTACGATTATGATTTCTAAAAAATTAGTTGATGCTCTTAATGAGCAAATTACCGCTGAAATATGGTCGGCAAATCTTTATCTGTCGATGTCATTCTACTTTCAGGGTGAAGGATATGACGGTTTTGCGCACTGGATGAAAAAACAGTCGGAAGAGGAGACGGGGCATGCCTGCAGAATTGCAGATTATATTGTAAGACGTGGTGGAACAGCTACGGTAGATAAGATTGATTCTGTTCCTAAGGTATGGGGTAGTGCAAAGGAGGTTTTTAAAAATGTTTGGGAGCATGAATGTCGTGTGTCAAAGTTGATTGATTCTCTTGTGCACTTAGCATCTGAAGAGAGGGATAATGCTACTCAGGACTTTCTGTGGGGCTTTGTTCGTGAACAAGTTGAGGAGGAGGCTACGGCACAAACTATTTTTGAAAAGGTTTCGAGGGTTTCAGATGTAGGTCTATTTTTTCTTGATTCTAAATTAGGAGAGCGCAAATAGAATAGTCGCTTTTACGAAATCTATTTTGATTTTAAGAAAATAAATAGTGTGTAATTTTATGATAAGTATAATATCTTTTTTATTGAGAATGAGTTTTGTATAACAGAATATTATTTGTATGATTCTGAAGATAAATTATTTATTTTAAGGTTATTGTATATGAGGAAAAGAGTATGAAATGAGATGTTTAATATAAAGTTCAAGATGATTTATCTTGAACTTTTTTATACATAGGGAAAAGGTATACTTATTAATATATTGGACATCTGGGGCAGAAAACTATATTTAAATAAATATAATGTGTTTGTGGCGTCATTGTAAACACATAATAATCAGACTTTAGATGAAAAAAGACTGTTTTGATGTAACTCCTTGGTCTCTAACTTTGCCGGAGTGACAGGATTAGAACCTGCACCCACATGCTCCCAAAGTAATGATGTATATGTATATTATGAGTGTGTTAAATGTGTTAAAAATATCCTTTTCAATGATTTTTCGATGTGATGCAGTCCAAAGATCTCCTTTTATGCATAACAAATATAAAAAACAGGGCTGATTATTGTAATTTTTAGGCACAAAAAAAGGAGCTACTTTTATGTAACTCCTTTTTTATCAGTTTTGCGGTGCGGACGGGGTTCGAACCCGCGACCCCATGCGTGACAGGCATGTATTCTAACCAAACTGAACTACCGCACCTTATTTCCCTTTTCTTTACAAATGATAAAAACATTTCTGTTTCTCTCAATTGCGCGACAAAGATAGATAATATTTTTTATCCCGGCAATATGTAAAAGGGAAAGATGTTGTTTTTTTTTCGTAAAAATTACTTTGTTTTCTGGCTGTCAGTGTTATACGGTTAGTAATCTTTCAAAACTTTTTTCATCTTTCCGTTTTTTGTAAATAAAAGAATACTTTTTTGGGGGATGGTCTTCAATTCTACGCGATAATAATTATTATCGCGTTTTATTTTATCTACGGCTACATTGTTATAATTAGTCTTAAGATATAGTGACGCTGGGTATGGCAGCAGATTAACAAGGATACGACTTATACCGTTTTTATTATTTTTAATATTATTCCATTCTCCTTTTTGGCTAAACTCTATCTCCGTCCCTGACTCTGTTGCTATTTTGTATCCGCTGTTTTCTCTCCAACAATTTGTTATCTCTTCACTTTTGAGATTATCTGATATGAAAGCCTTGACTGTTAACGGTAGATATTTTACATCAATATCTACTGTATTGCCTATACCTATTGCGGAAAATATAAAAACTGTGATTATATTTGCCTTAAGAAGCTTTGTTGTAAAATACTTTTTCATAGGATATTGAATGTGTGTTTATATAAGAAACAACATAGGTTCTCATTTGTTTTTATAAGGGATGGATATATTAAGATTGTGAATGCTGCAATGCTGTAATTGCCGTATAATGTTTAATTTTACGACAATTTTATGATACGGATAATAAAATGCATAGTATCTACTGTGGGAATAGCACTCTTTTTGCTACTCCTGATTCCATTTTTGCTCTATATTCCTGCGATACAAAATAAAGCAAGGATAATTGCTACTGAGATTGCATCCTCGAAACTTAATATGGATGTATCATTGGAGTCTGTCAGTTTACGGTTTCCTTTAGACCTTGAATTGCGGAGGGCGTTGGTTGTTACTGCCGGGAATGATACATTGATAAAGTGCGATGCTCTTGTGCTTAATATAGGACTAAGAAAGATATTTCAAAAAGAGATAGAGATAAAGGAGTTGTGTTTTGAAAATACTAAGATACATTTTGCCGATAGTGCTAAAACGCTAAACCTCAGAATAAATGTCGATGAACTTAAGTTAAGTGCTCAATCTGTAAACATCGGCTCTCAAGTGGCATATCTTCCGGATGTTACGTTAAAGGGTGGGGGTGTTTCTTTGAAATTAGTCAGTACCCCTCCTGATACTACTGCGTCATCTCCTTTTAACTGGGCTTTCCATGTAGGGAATCTTATATTGGATAATATAGCCTTTGAAATGGAGACATCGCCTGATAATGGATATCTGAAAAGTGGGATCGGTTATGCACATCTTAAAGAGGGGAGGGTGGATGTAGGCAAACGCGAGGTAAAATTATGCTATGCAGGGGTAAGTAATGCCCGATGTACATTTTTATTTGCTCCTAATTCTGAACAGGACACTGTTGTATCCATCAACAAGATGCCATCTCTGCCATGGAGCGTTTGTGTGGATTCTATATCATTACAAAACGGGAATGTCGTTTATGGTAAACGTGATTATATTCCTAAGATACAATTTGATCCTGATTATATATCTGTTTCTGAGCTAAATATAGCCGCTTCTAAAGTGTATTCCCGGGATGCTGTTGTAAAGGTAAAGTTAGGAACCCTTTCATTTATTGAGCGTTCTGGTTTTAGGTTAACGCATGCGGAGGGTAATTTTGTTATGGATTCATCGCGTATGGCTATGCAAAATTTCAGACTGAATACATATTATTCTCAAATAACAGGAAATGTTGATGCTGATGTGTCTGTTTTAAAGCGGATGCCTGATGCTTCGGTGTTTGCAAATGTAAAGGCCGATATATCGTTATTGGATGTTGCATATTTTGAACCGGCATTCGGACCCTCTCTTGGAATCTTCCCTGTAAATAGTATTAAGGCTGTTGCTGATCTACGCGGAACATTGTCTGATATAAGTCTACGTAATATCTCCGCTGTAATACCGGGATATGCCGGAATATCGCTGAATGGTTCACTTTACGGACTTGTAGGGAAAGTACCTTTATCGGGCAGGATAAATATTAACGGTGCGATATCTGACGGCTCTTTTGTCTCACGTTTAATTAATCCGGCTATGGATACAACAATAGTTTTGCCGAATGATATTAAATTTGGTGGAGTTGTGGCGATACGGGGAGATAGTATAGCTCCTGTTATAAATCTGCGTGACGGAAACGGAGAGATTAATCTGGCTGGAGGGATTAATGTTAAAACGGAGCGTTATACTTTGTCGTTGGACATTGCTGATTTTCCTTTTGGTGATATTTTCCCTAATAATGGATTTGGTTTGTTGTCGGCTTCTGTTTCGGCCTCAGGGCGTAAATTTAATCCTATGAAGAGCGGAGCTGTTATTGGGTTTGATCTTGCTGTGGATAGCTTGGATTATAATGGGTATAATTATGAGAATATAAATCTTTCATTGAAAACTGGAGGTGGAAAGTATTGTGGTTCGTTGAAAAGTCTCTCTGAAGCTGCTCAGGCTGAGATTAAAATATCCGGCATACTGACAGATATAGCTCAGTCTGCTGATATTACAGGCGTTATAGGGAATCTTGATTTACAGAAACTGAATTTCACTGAGGATCGTATTGTGATAAATACACAGATTGACCTTATGGCTTCTACTTCCGGATACGGCGTTTATCGCGTGAGTGGAGGGCTTGGCACTACCAATATTTTTATGTATGGGGTAAAGCGGACACTTCCGGATGTTAATATAGATTTCAGTAGTGACAGCTCTTCGGTAACGGCAGTTGTTTCGGCAGAAGAATTTGCTATGGATTTTGCTTCGCCTGTTTCACTTAAGGAGTTTATATCTGGTATTGATAACACTGTAAATACGGCTATTTTGCAAGCTGATTCTCTTGATATTGATGCTCAAAAGCTGCACGACATACTTCCTCCGTGCCACTTTTCGGTAAGGTTGGGAGACAATCCTGTAATTACTACTATTCTTAAGCGCAATAATATACAGCTGAAGGAGGTGGATGTTAATTTAATGTCGTCAGAGGATAAACCGTTAGATTTTTCGGCAGCTGCATATGGATTTAAGTCTGGAATAGTGGAGATTGATACAACAACATTTACGGTTAGTCAGGATACATCCCGATTTGTCTATAATCTTTATCTAAATAATAAGATGCAGAATGCTGATAAATACGAAAAAATAACTCTTTACGGATCTTTGCTTAAAAATATTATCAGTCTTAATTATAAACAACAGTCTGACACCGGAGAGATAGGGTTCTTGTTCGGAAGTGATATAGAGGTGGACACTAATAGAGTGCACTTTACCGTAATCCCTCTTGACCCCATAATTGGTTATGGTCGCTGTACGGTTAATGCAGGTAATTATGTTGATTATTATTTTAACAATCGTATAAAAGCCGACCTTAAAATATCTTCAGGAGAGAGGTATTTGAGCCTTTATTCGCCAGAGGGGAGAGGTGAAAATGATTTAGGTGTTAAGATTTCGTCTGTCGATATATCGTCTCTCCTCTCTTTATGGCCGTTAGCTCCTTCTGTGAGTGGCATTTTATCGTCCGATATGATTCTTACATTCTCAAAAGAGCATATCTCGGCTGCCGGTAATTTGGATGTCAAAGGATTGACTTATAATGAGCAAATGGTTGGAGATGTTGCTCTTAATATGAACTATTCAGTAGAGGAGGATAAATTTGAGCATATAAATGTATCATTGGATATAGGTAACAATGAAGTTGTTACGGTAACAGGAATCTACGATCCTTCAGAGAGGGCTCCGGTAGCACTTAGATTGCTTATTAAATCTTTTCCGCTTATATCTGTAAATCCTTTTTTACCTGAGGATTATGCTAAATTCATGGGTGTTCTTAATGGAGATATGTCGTTGGACGGAAAGCCTGACAATTTTAAACTGAACGGTTTTTTGCAGTTTGCGAATGGAACTCTTAATATTCCAATGATAGGTACGACATTTGATCTCTCTGACGAGAAGATTTCAGTGGTCAATAATGTGATTAACATTAATAATTTTGGGCTTTCTGGACCTAATCATCAGCCGTTGAATATAAATGGATCTATTGCGCTTGGAAATATTTCAGATATAATATCAGATTTTTACGGGATAAAGAGTGATCTTACTATCTCTGCAAAGAACTTTCAGTTGGTTAATGTGAAGAAGAATAACCGAACTCAGGTTTATGGTAAGGCTTTTGCGGATATTGACGTTTCGGTAAAAGGGGCACTTAATACGCTTAAAATTAACGGTAATGCTGCTCTGCTTAATGGTACGGAGATAACCTATACGATGCGTGAAAGTACGATTGGGCAACAAGAAGATGTATCTAATCTTGTTACTTTTGTGTCGTTTAATGATACTATCAATCAAGATGATATAATACCTGTACATCGGGCTCCGTGGGGAATGGATATGACGGTTGATGTTTCAATAGGTCAGGCTGTGAAGATGGCAGTAAATCTTACGGCTGATGGAGAGACAGGGCTAAATATTCAAGGGGGGGGCAACATCGTTTACACGATGAATATGCTTGGTGATACGCGTTTTGTAGGGCGTTATAATATAACGAGTGGTATGGTTCGTTATAGCCCACCGATAATTTCGGCGAAGACATTTAAAATTACTCAGGGGAGCTATGTGGAGTGGATTGGTGATGTTGCAGACCCGCTGTTGAACATTAAAGCAGAACAGAAGATAAAATCATCTGTAACTGAAAACGGGGCTAATAAATTGGTTAATTTCTGGGTTGTGATAATGATAAAAAACACGTTGGATAATCTTGATATTGTCTTTAATCTTACAGCACCGGAGGATATGACAATATCTAATGAGTTGGCAGCTATGACACCTGAACAGCGCTCTGAACAGGCTGTTTCGATGATGGTTTATAACTCTTATACGGGTGGATCGAATACACAGAGTGCCTTTGACGCAAATACTGCGCTGAACTCTTTCCTGCAAAAGGAACTTAACCAGTGGTCGCGAAATAACCTCAAGAACGTAGATCTTACTTTTGGGGTTGATAGTTATAAGAGTGCAAGCGGTACATCAAGCACTGATTACTCTTACGAATTATCTAAAACGCTGTTCAATGACCGTTTTAAAGTTGTTGTTGGCGGTTCTTATAATACGGATGTGGCTCCCGATAAGGTAGCCCAAAGTCTTATAGGTGATGTTACGCTAGAGTATCAGTTGGATGAACGTGACAATATGCTCTTAAAGATATTCAGTAATACTGAGAACGATATATTGGAGGGGACGATTATTGATTATGGGGTAGGATTTGCTGTAAGAAAACAGGTTGTAAAACTGAAAGAACTTTTTGAAATAACCGGTCGCAAGGCTAAAATTGAGAAAAAAAAGGCAGTTAAGAGAGAGGAGGAGGGGCGATGAAGATGATTAGATATATAATAGTCTTGTCTCTGTCGCTTTTAATCGCCGGGTGTTCAACCACCAAGCGGTTGGAGGAGGGGGATGTTTTATATATCGGTGTAAAGAAGATGAATTTTGTGCCTGCCGATGGGGTGAAGATAAATTCTGATGCTAAAAATAAGGTTAAAGGAGAACTCTCGGTTAAGCCTAATAATCCGTTTATCTCTCCGTATATACGTTCACCATTTCCGTTTGGATTACTTATTTATAACTATTGTCAGCCAACTAAGGATAAGGGATTTAAGTATTGGTTCTATAATAAATTTGCAAAGGAACCTGTGCTTATATCTACGGTTAACCCGTCTGTGCGTATGAAATTGGTTGAAAATACATTACAGAACTGGGGATATTTCAACTCAAATGCAACATATAATATATTATATAAAAAAAAGGACGACAAAAAAGCTCGGATATTATATACGATAGATGTTGCCAAAGGTTGGAGTTACGGAGAGATAATTTATCCGGAGGTGACAAATAAAATAACGGCTTTGATAGATACTATGAAGGTGCGTTCGTTGTTGCATATAGGTTCGCAATACAATACTGATACGTTGCAGGCTGAACGTGAACGTATATCTACATCGCTTAGGAATAATGGATATTATTTTTTTCGTCCTGAATATATTCAATATCTTGCCGATACTACGCAGATGCCATATAAGGTAATGTTGAAGGTTGTATTACAAGATGGAATACCTCCTCAGGCTATGCGACAATATAAGATAGGCAAAATTGATCTCTTTGTGGCAAGTGTTACGGGCAAAGGAGAGATAGATACTTTGAAAATAAAGGGCAGGCATGTAAACATTAATACTACGGTTACTTATCAGCAACCCAAAAGAATAAAATGGTCTCTTCTTAGGCGCAGCATAATGTTGCGGTCAGGAAAAGTTTATTCGCTTAGTGACCAGATTATGTCGCAGAATAATCTAATTCGTACAGGTATATTTAGGTATGTAAACCTTGTGGCTACTCCTGTGGATTCTATAAGTAGCGATACGCTTAATATGCGGTTTGATCTGGCAATGTCTAAACCTATTGAGGGGACTTTTGAAATTGATGTAAATTCAAAAACCAATAACTTTATAGGTCCGAACATCTCTTTTGGTCTTGCGCATAATAATGTGTTTGGGGGAGCAGAGTCTCTTGCGCTTAAACTAAATGGGGCGTATGAATGGCAGACAGGAGCTAATAATACATCGGGGACAGCTCTTATGAATTCTTATGAATTCGGAGCAACTATTTCGCTGACTTTTCCTCGTCTGCTTGTACCTAAGTTTATACGTCAGCCGCGTAATTTTATGGCGACAACTAATTTTCAAATAGGTGCTGATCTGCTTAACCGACCTAAATATTTCAGGATGTTGTCTTTGAATGCTTCTATGGAGTATAACTTTGCTACATCAAAGGTCTCTTCTCATACTATTATCCCATTTAAACTTGTGTATAATAAACTTCTTAATACTACTGACCCTTTTGAACAGACACTCTCCTTGAACCCTGCTGTTGCCCTCAGTTTCCGTGATCAGTTTATTCCAATGATGCGTTATGTGTATGTGTATAATAGGAATTTTGGTTATAAATCGTCAAATCGTATATATTTCAGGATTGAGGCTACTCAGGCAGGTAATCTATTGGATGGGATAATGCGTGCTTTTGGAGATAAAGGAACAAAGAAGCTGTTTGGGAACCAGTTCTCTCAATTTGTTAAGGGGCAGTTAGAATTTAAATATTTTCGCCGTATGTGGGGTGAAAACTGGTTGGCTTCGCGTTTTATGATTGGTGCCGGACATGCGTATAGTAACTCTGCGGTAATGCCTTATAGCGAACAGTTTTATATAGGTGGGGCAAATAGTATAAGGGCTTTTACAATAAGATCCATAGGTCCGGGTAGTTATCGTCCAAATACGGATAACCCTAACTATTTTTTCGATCAGACGGGTAATTTTAAATTGGAGGCTAATATCGAATTCCGTTTGAAGATGATAGGCAACCTTCATTGTGCATTCTTTCTGGATGCGGGTAATATATGGCTTTTACAGAGTGATCCGTTACGTAACGGAGGGGAAATTAAAGGAAGTACTTTCCTTAGGGATATTGCTCTGGGTACAGGTTTTGGCTTGCGCTACGACCTCTCTGTGTTAGTTATTCGCCTTGATCTCGGTATTGGAATACATGCTCCTTATGATACCGGTCGCAGTGGCTATTATAATATGCCTAGTTTTAAGAATAGTCTGGGATTGCATCTGGCAATTGGTTATCCTTTCTAATATATTTATTTGAACTTTTATTTACCGAATACGGTTTTGTAAACTTCAATAGCTGTGTCTATCGGATCTGCGTTGGGGTGCGAAGGGAATACGTTGCGTTTCCGTGTCCATGCCTCTTCTATTGTATACCAGTCTGTCTCTTCTTCTTCTTCTTCTTCTTCTTCTATTCCATCTATGCGGTTCTGCATGGTATTAAACCATGTTTTCCATCGTGGGTAGTAAAAATCTTTTAGCATACCTGACCATTCACGGTTGGAATAGTCGTGTAGTCCTCCTACTTCTGCTGCTTCGCGATTTCCCCATACGGTTATTAATGTTCTGGCATTCCATTCGTATAGCTGTTTTTCTTTTTTTACTTTTCCTTTCTCTTTTGCTTGCTGAAGCCATGTACCAAGCATAAATTCACTTCTGCTGGAGAGCAAATGGTCTTGTAATAAGATCAGGTCAAGAAATTTTTTGCTTAGTTTGGAAAATTTATCCTTGTCTTTTTCTCGGTATGCTGTCGTAATATCTTTTTGTAAAATATTACCGCGGTCTGAAAGAGTCTGTCTTACGACATCTACAAGATCGTATTCAAAATTATTATTACCTCTGTATTTGTTTGCTACGGATAACATACATTCGGCTGCTTTGCGAAAGTCTTCGACATTGTAATATATTTTTGAGGTACCCCATGTGGAGATGCTGTGTATATCTTCCTTAGGACGGGCGCAAAATACTGATTCTGTCTCTCCTTCTTGTTCTGAATGACAATTATATGCTGTGTTTGCCATAATTTCCCATGCTTCTGTAAGTTTAGCATCTTCTGTGCCGTAACGGGCACGTGCATAGTCCTTTACCCACTCCTCTTTTGTAAACGGCTTTGTGCGCCATGGTAGTTCTGTGAGTAGCTCGTACATGACCGGATTATTTGCTATCCCTTCAGGTGTAAGACCTACGCCTTTCATCGTTTTGCCGTTGGGGTGGTTTTGGGCTTTATAGTAACCGTTTATTACTTTGTCCATACGTCCGAACATACCTACGTTGCCTCCGAAGTTTAGTAGCATGCAGTATAGCCAATCGTGTTGTTTGTAGCCTTGTTTACGATACCATTCTGAATTTTCGTCTCCCCACATTGGTTTGTTTTCAGAGTATAGGTCGAGTATTAGCATATCTCCTTGGTTAAGGCTGTCGGTCATTTCATTACGGGGATTTGCCTGCCATGCTTGAATAACCCATATGGCATTGGGATTTGTTTGTTTCATCGTTTTCATTATCGCTCTTCCGGCAGCTGCGAGATCTACTCCATTTGTGTTTCCTCCTTCATGGAATGGGTCCATGCTATAAAATTCAGCGTCACCAAATAGTTTCTTCATCTCTCGGTAATAGAGGGTGGCTATCTGTTCAAATTTGGGATCGGTTGGTTGCAGGAAGCCTGGGCGTTTGAATCCACACCACAAGCCTGGGTCTTCGACATCAAGCCCTAACTTTTTCCCTGCATCGGAGGGAACCATTCCTGAGTATCCCGGGAACACTGGCTTTATGCCTAATTCTCTAACACGATTTAATATTTTACGTGTCAATTGGCTCTGTTGTTTATACCAACTTTCGGGATTGGGACCTCCCCATCCTTCGAGATTGTTCATGAACCACCATGCCATAAAACCTGATCCGGAAATAAAGTTGTTAATCTCTTCTTGGGTATATCCTGATTTTTTGAGTACATTATACCATACTGTCTCCATTCCTGTTATTGTCAGCGGTGTGTTTATGCCGTGGAGTGCCATCCAATCAATCTCTTTTTCCCAGCGTTCCCAATTCCAGAAGGCCATTGAGTATGAGTATGTGCAATAGTTTAAGTAATAACGGTATTTGCTTGTAGTATCGTGCCGTTCTTTCTGTTTTACGGGCGGTAACTTGGTTGGTAATACAGCAGACATTCCGTTCCAAGAGAGGTGAATGCCGGCATGGTATTTTAGATACCAATTTATTCCGGTGGCAATGCTGACATAGTTATTTCCACGGATGACGACTTTGTCGCCTTCCTGATCTAATTCAAAGAAGTCATTTCCTGATTGGACTACTTCAATTTTAAATTTTTCGGAGGCCCCTTTGTCTATTCTCTCTAATAAATGTGTGATAGGGGAGGCTTTTGCAATGCAGCTAATTGTGAGGTAAATGACCAGAATAAATATATGTTTCATGCAGACGGTATTTAACACAGATTATGAATTACATTATAACTTTGCTGTTGTATATGTTATATTGAAGAGTAGATATCGATTACTTTACTGGGATTTTGTCTACTCTGCGTTGGTGTCTTCCGCCTTCGTATTCTGTATTAAGAAATATGGTTGTAATTCTTTCTACTGCCTCTTTGTTTATGAAACGTCCCGGCATTACACATATGTTTGCATCGTTGTGTTGGCGTGCAAGGGATGTGATATCTTCGCACCAGCATAGTGCGGCTCTTATTCCCTGATGTTTGTTAAGCGTCATGTTTATACCGTTTCCACTGCCACATACGGCAAAACCAGGATAGCACTCTCCGTTTTCTATGGCTATTGCAAGTGGATGGGCAACATCTGGATAATCCATACTCTGGGTGGAGTATGTACCAAAATCAATAACTTTTACACCCATTTTGGTGAGTAATGTTTTTATAGTCTCTTTTGCTTCGAATCCTGCATGATCTGCTGCGAGACCTACCGGTAATTCTGCTTTTAGTATGCTCATATTCTGTTGTTAAAAACTATCTGCGAAGATATAAAAAACAAGCAATTTATGCAAGTTTGATAATAAAGTTCTACCTTTGTGTCGGATTATTTAAAGTAGAAACAAATGAAGAGTATCATATCGCTTGTTCATCCTCTTCCGCGCATAGCTCAGTTAAGGTTTAATAAACCTATCATGTGGAATATTAAAGAGGGGGAACAGTGGTGTATTATAGGACCTAATGGTGCAGGTAAAACACTGCTGACGGATATGATACTTGGTCGCACGGCTTTGTGCTGTTCTGATGGTGGTATAAAATACTGTTTTGATCAACCGTTTCATAAGGTTATAAAATCGATAGCTTTTAAGGATATATATTCTATTGTAGATAGTGGTACCACGTATTATCAGCAACGATGGCATGCAACTGAACGCGAAGGGATAATCACTGTACGTGAAATGCTTGATGGGATGGCAACGGAGGCTGAAATGGGGCGATTTTTCGCTTATTTCAATGTATCTGATATTCTTGATAAGAGTGTGATATGTCTCTCCAGCGGAGAGCTGAGGAAATTTTTGCTTATACGTGTTTTATTGACGCATCCTAAGGTTTTGATAATGGATAATCCGTATATTGGGCTGGATGAGAAGTCACGTAGCAGTCTTAATGATATGTTTTCAGTAATGTCAGGTCTTAACGGATTGCAGATAATACTTCTGCTCTCTAACCCTGATGATATACCTGATATGATAACCAATGTTATGCCTGTACTTGACAAGGAGTGCATGGATGCTGTTACGCGCAGTGAGTTTTTAGGTAATGAGAAACTTATAGAGAGGATGTTTGGAGATGATAGTGAAGATATTGTTCTTCCTGCACAGTTGCGAATAGCCTCTTCGCACAAGGTAACGTTCAGAATGGAGAGTGTGGGTATTGCGCATGGTAAGAGGACTATTCTCAAGGATATAAACTGGGAGGTGCGTAATGGTGAGAAGTGGGGATTGATGGGGCCTAATGGCTCAGGAAAGAGTACGTTGTTGAGTCTCGTTTATGCTGATAATCCGCAATCATATGCAAATTGTATCTATCTTTTTGATCGTAAACGCGGAACAGGTGAAAGCATATGGGATATTAAAGAGCGTATTGGATATGTTTCGCCAGAGATGCATCTTTATTATATGGAGGATATTCCGGCTTTGCAGATAGTAGGTTCCGGCTTTTTTGATTCGATAGGGATTTACCGGCATTGCTCTGAGGAGCAATCTGCTATATCTTTGCAGTGGATGAAGACATTTGGGGTAGAACATCTTGCCTCCGTCTCCTTTCTTAAACTCTCATCAGGCGAACAACGTCTTGTGCTTTTGGCTCGTGCTTTTGTGAAAGATCCTGATTTGTTGGTGCTTGATGAGCCACTTCATGGGCTAGATATAAAGAATAAACGTAGAGCAACTCGTATAATAGAGGCATTTTGTAATCGTACCGGAAAATCTCTCGTTTATGTAACGCATTATCCTCACGAGATGCCACCGTCGGTAGATAAGGAGTTCAGATTATGCAAAAATTAAAATATATAACGGACAGGATAAGGCTTTTTCTTAGCCGCCAGCGTAATATCTTCGCGATATTTATGGTGCTGCTAATGTTGCCTAACTGTTTCCTTATGTTTACCGATAATATGACAATGGCGATGCGTGTGGCGTATCTGTTTATACCGATAGGTGTGTACATGATACTTTTGTCGCTGCGCTGTCGCCCCGGTGTTGTTATGTTTTTTCTGTTTGGGATAATACTGCTGTCGTGTGTGCAGTATGTAATAATTTTCCTATTTGGAAATTCGATAATAGCTTCGGATATGTTTCTTAATTTATTTATTGGAAATTCAGGTGAGGCAAATGAGCTGCTCTCTTCACTGCTCCCTTTTATAATATTGGGTGTTCTTGTTCTTGTTGGTACACTGTGGGTGGCGATACACTCTATAACGATAGAGGATAAGTTTAGCAATATGGAGCGCCGACGTGCCTTGATTATTGCTGCATGTGCCCTATTTATAGGGTTGGTTAGTGCTGGAATACAGCGTTTTAAATATGAAGACCGCGATGTTCTTATGAATATCTATCCTGTAAATGTTTTCTATAATATTAAATTTGCGCATGCTTCGTGGCAGAAAAATCAGGCTTATTACGAAACGTCTAAAAACTTTAAGTTTGGGGCTGAAGCAACGCATAATATAAAGAAACGCGAGGTTTATATATTGGTAATCGGCGAAACATCGCGTGCTGATTCTTGGAGTCTGTATGGATATGAGCGTCAGACAAACCCGCGTCTGTCGGAGGTGGATTCGTTGATAGTTTTTACCGATGCTACTACTGTCAGCAATACTACATTTAAGAGTGTCCCGCTTATACTTACGGCTGTTAGTCCGGAAGATTTTGACGACCTTTATTTACAGAAAAGTATTGTTACGGCTTTTAAAGAGTCCGGCTTTAAGACGGCTTTCTTCTCTAATCAATCTCCATCTAACTCCTTCATAGATTATTATATGGCTGAGGCTGATACGTCGCTTTTTATGAATTCCAATCCTGAATCGTCCGATAATCATCATTTTGATCACGAGCTTCTTCCTTATGTCTCCCAACAGATAGAACATGGTAATGAAAATCTATTCATTATATTACATATATATGGTTCGCATTTTAATTATGCTGAGCGTTATGAGGAGCGTTTTAGAAAGTTTACGCCGGATGAGGTAACAGGTCTTGATTATATGCAGAGAGAGAATCTTATTAATGCTTATGATAACTCAATTCTTGTTGTTGACGATCTTCTTGCCGAGCTTATCGGAAAATTGAAGTCGAGTGGTGTTGTAGGTGGGCTGTTTTATCTCTCTGACCATGGCGAAGATCTGATGGACGATAAATATAAACGCTCTTTGCATTCGTCACCATCGCCCAGTTATTATCAATTGCATATCCCTATGGTGATGTGGTTTACCAATCAATATAATCGTAATTTCCCGGATAAAGTTAAATTGGCAAAACGCCATTCCAATGCTCCTGTCTCAACGGTAGAGGTATTTCATACGGTAGTGGATATGGCGGGGATAAAGACAAAATACCTTGACTCTAACTACTCGATGGTAAACTGCGGTTTTGAAGTGTCGGAAAGGTTCTTTCTTGACGACCATAATATGCCTATACCGTTGGATGAGTGTGGAATGAAACCTGAAGATGGGGATATGTTTCTGAAGATGGGGTTACAATATCCATAGCTTATAGCGAAAGTTTAAGCGCCAGAATATATGAGTTAATTGTGTGCTTTTGAGGATGTGTAGGGGTATAATTGCATAAACATCTCCTATTCTTATTGCAATAATGATAAATATTTGTACTTTTGTTCAGTTGAGTAATGTGGTGTAATCATTGAACATTACTTATAAATGGAGGAATACTCCAAATTTGTATATATTAGCCTGATCGTCGTCGAACTACCACATTGATTAGACATAAGGGCTATTAATAATAACTTATCCGGTAGGTGAAGAGTATATCACGTATAGACGTAGACTACTCCTATGGATGAGTTGGCTGTGGTAGGCCACGACGACGTTGGGCAGTGGTTCTACGTCTTTCTTATTTTTAACATTGCCGGTTTTACAGATTGCATTACGAAATAAAATGTAAAATGAGAATATTTACTATCACTTTAAACTATTCAGATATCTCTGACAGGTTATTCTGTATCGGACATAAAGGATTTTTAGGTTACACATTTATTGTCTCTACTTAGTTAATATTTTATAAGCTATAAAACAGAGATGAAAACGACCAAAAAGTGTAAAAATAAAAAAAAGATCCTCTGTTTAACCGAGCAAGTAAGAACTGATCTGGCATTGCTTGATTTATCGGAGTTTCTAAATACTTACAATTGTACACAGAGAGAATACTGGAGTGCAATACGAATGTGTTCTTTAAGGGAATTATTGTTGTGTTTGTATGATTCTGCCATTCATATAGTGCATGAAAGGAAAAGTATGCCTGAGGATATATTCTTTGATATATATTTGAGATTCAGGAAGCGTATTATTTTGTTAACTCTAATAGAGATGGATTGCGATGAAGATGAATGTATATACATTGATGACAATGCTGTGTGTTGATTGATTTATATTAAAAATAGTAGTGTGTCAAAAAATGAGGGACATGTATTTGTAGTTTACGTGAATTTGACTACATTTGTTCCTGTAAAACCTTAGAAATATATGACTATTTATTGGTTTGGATTTTTCTTCTTTTTTATATTCTTCTTTTTTGGAAAGAGGGACGGGGTTTTGTATTGTAATGTGTAAAATTAAATAGGAACAGATATACAAATCCCGCCCCGAGTAAATCAGGACGGGATTTATATTTTAATAATCTTATTATATGAAAAAAGTAACTATTCAGGGTGTAACGGGGTGTTTTCATGAGGCTGCCGCTCGTAATTATTTTGAGGGTGAAGAGATTGAGACGATTCCATGTGTTAGTTTCGAAAACCTTTTTAATGTTATGGCTAAGGAGCGTGATTATTACGGTATAGTGGCTATCGAAAATACTATTGCTGGTTCTTTGTTGCAAAATAATGAACTTTTGCGCTCGAGCGATTTACAGATAATAGGCGAGTATAAGTTGCGCATATCACATGTACTTGCAGCATTACCTGGGCAGGATATTGGCGATATAAGCGAAGTAAATTCGCATCCGATAGCACTTATGCAGTGTGGCGACTTTCTTAAGGAGCATACATCGCTCAAAGTCGTTGAGAAGGATGATACGGCTGGTTCGGCAAAAGAGATATCTGAGAAATCTCTTAAAGGACATGCTGCCATTTGCGGTGAACTTGCTGCCGATCTTTACGGGCTAAATATTCTTTATAGTGGAATAGAGACAAATAAACGTAACTTTACGCGTTTCCTTATACTTTGCGATACAAATAAGACTGATTTTAACCTTGGACATAATGATATAAATAAGGCCTCGCTTGTTTTTACACTTCCACACACACATGGAAGTTTGTCGAAGATACTGACCATATTCTCTTTTTACGATATAAATTTAACCAAGATACAATCTCTACCGATAATCGGTTGTGAATGGGAGTATAGATTTTATATCGATGTAACTTTTGATGATTATGTCCGTTATCGACAGGCTCTTTCTTCTATAACTCCGTTGACTAAGGCCTTTAAGGTTTTAGGTGAGTATAAGGAGTATATCCCTATCGAAAACTAAAAAGATTATTTTAAGAATAGTCATAGAAAGGGATATGCTTAATTTGATGCATTGGCTATTTATTGGCTTGTAACGGGCTTCTTATCCTTTTCTTCAAGATTCTTGGTTTCGGTATTTGTACGTTGGACAATTGATGTTATATATACGGTAAATATAGGAAACATCATCATCCCAAGGGCAGCCAGAAGAACAGATAATATTTTCCCGATTGATGTTACTGCATAGATGTTTGAACCTACGGTTGTTACATCCATGAATGCCCACCATAATGAGTCGCCGTATGTTGATACCATTGGGTTTACTTTGTGTTCGAGTATGAAGAACAGCAGTGATGCAAAATATACTGTTGCCATAAGCATAATAAGGTAGGATACAAATATGCTTGATGCGCGGTTATAAGACAACCACCCTACGACTATTGCCAGTGCATATCCGCCTCGTACGAGTGGAATAAACTGCATGAAATATTCTGTTTCAGTGGCAAATCTTATATCATAATATCTGAATATGTTAAGATATGGAATTGAGATAATAAAAAACACCAGATGTGTAACGAAATAGTGTAATTTTTTAGGTGAAAGCCACCACTCAAGAAAGAAATCTAACAGAAAAAACATACATATCCAGAACTGTACTTTAAGATAACGAGTCTCAGTAATTGATATGTAACCATTGAATGTGTCGATGGAGATTGTTATTACTAAAAATAAAGATAATAGTAATATTATTACGTGCATTGCTCCGTAAATTCCACGCTTTTGAGATATAAAATCAGTTATAGCTGTTATCATGTATACTAAAACGAGCATATTAACTAATTTGTTTATATATTCGTGTTATGAACTATAACTATTTTAATCTACTTTATATATCTGTAATGAAAAGATTTAGATTATATATATTGTTTATAATTGCTTTTCTTGCCGGATCAGCATGTTCTGATACACAGTTTGAAGGGGCTCTTATGATAATGGGCGACAGTATCTCTACTGAGGAGTACTACGCCACTAAACTTAAATCCCTGTTAAGACCTTCGGCGTATTATAATATAGCAGTTTCCGGTGCTCGATGGAGCGACAGGGAAGGAACTTTCTATGACGGTCATCCTCAGCTTAATGGTAGTGATGCAAACCTAAATAATGTTTTGGGAAATCAGGTGCAATATGTTATAAATAATAGAGATTCTTTTAATCCGGCACCAGATGTAATATTAATTGCTTCCGGAATTAATGATGATATTTCATGTGTAACGGATAGTTGTGATGCTGAAATAGAGAGATTTTTTACGGAAGAGGGGCGTATGATAGTTATCAGCGAGCCTTCGTTTGATGATCGTGATGCTTACGGTCATTATCGCCTTAAAATAGCCGGTGCTATGCGAAGTTCAATAACTCGTCTACAAGCTGTTTTCCCTAAGGCACATATATTTGTCTGTACACCGGTGGAGTGTTGTCGTGAGATTAGTAGTTATGAAACTGTTTTGGTAAAGCAGCAACTTATTGCAAAAACTGCCCACAGGATAGGGGTTGATGTTATTCCTCTTGGAGAAGAGTGTGGAATTATAGGTGAAAATGAAAAGTTAAATGCAAACGGAATGTATCTTATTGATGGGCTTCATCCTAATAATAACGGGGGATGGCTTATTGCCGATTATCTGGCAAAGTTTTTAAAAAAGTGTGGTAGATAATTTTCTGATCTGTAATTAACATCGCAAATATTATAACTATTGCTCTTAGGTCTGTGCTTATATCTGCTTTTTGAAATATAAGAGCCGGTTTAATATTTATAACAAATATTAAACCGGCTCTTATCCGTATTGTTGTCTTTTAGCCTCTACTGCAATTTCCTAAGCAAAGTGGCTTGATCTGTTTAAAGAAGTCGTTACCTTTATCATCTACAAGTATAAATGCCGGGAAATCTTTTACTTCAATTTTCCAGATTGCCTCCATCCCTAATTCGGGATACTCTAAGCATTCTACGTTTTTAATGTTCTCTTGTGCAAGGATTGCTGCCGGGCCACCTATGCTGCCTAAGTAAAATCCTCCGTGTTTTTTGCATGCGTCTGTTACTTGCTGGCTGCGGTTTCCTTTGGCGATCATTATCATTGATCCTCCGTTCTCCTGAAATAGATTAACATAAGAGTCCATACGTCCTGCAGTAGTTGGTCCGAATGAGCCGGAGGGCATCCCCTTTGGTGTCTTTGCTGGACCGGCGTAATATATAGGGTGTTTTTTTACATACTCAGGAAGACCTTCTCCACGGTCTATACGTTCTTTTAGTTTTGCGTGTGCTATGTCGCGCCCTACTATTATTGTACCGTTGAGTGAGAGGCGTGTTGCAACGGGGTATTTGCTAAGTTCGGAAAGTATCTCGTTCATTGGGCGGTTTAGGTTTATTTTAACTGCATTTCCTTCTCCTGCCTGACGCAACTCTTCTGGTATAAGTTCTCCTGGTTTGTCGTCCATTTTCTCTATCCAAATACCTTCTTTGTTTATTTTTGCTTTTATATTACGGTCTGCCGAGCATGATACGCCGAGACCTACTGGGCATGATGCTCCGTGACGCGACATACGGATTATGCGAATATCATGAGCAAAGTATTTGCCTCCGAATTGTGCACCAATGCCTAACTCCTGTGCTGCTTTAAGTACCTCTTTTTCTAATTCTACATCGCGGAAAGAGCGTCCGTATTCATTTCCGGTTGTCGGTAGGTTGTCATAATATTTTGCAGATGCCAGTTTTACTGTTTTAAGATTTGCTTCTGCTGAAGTGCCACCTATTACAAATGCTATATGATAAGGTGGGCAGGCTGCTGTCCCAAGTGTTTTCATCTTTTCTACAAGGAATTTTATAAGCGAATCAGGGTTAAGCAGTGCTTTTGTTTCTTGATATAGGTAGGTTTTGTTTGCTGATCCTCCACCTTTGGCTATTAACAGGAATTTATATTCGTTTCCGTCTATTGCGTAAAGATCTATTTGAGCCGGGAGGTTACAGCCTGTATTAACCTCATTGTACATATCCAGTGGTGCATTCTGGGAATAGCGCAGATTCTCCTGTGTGTAAGTTTCGTAGATCCCTTTTGATATGGCTTCGGCATCGCCACCGCCTGTAAATATATTTTCTCCTTTTTTCCCTATTACTATGGCTGTACCTGTATCTTGGCAGAATGGAAGTTGACCTTTTGCTGATACTTCAGCATTGCGGAGCATTGTGAGTGCTACATATTTATCATTTTCGCTGGCCTCTGGATCTTTGAGTATATCAGCCACCATAAGGTTGTGCTCACGCCTGAGCAAAAAAGAGACATCGCGCATTGCCGTGCGTGCAAGATATGTAAGGGCTTTGGGCTCAATATTGATTATCTGTCGTCCGCAGCACTCTGTTGTGTTTACGTAATCTTTGGTGAGGAGATAATACTCTGTGTCATCTTTCTCAATTTGGAAAGGATCTTGATATTTAAACGGTTTTGTTGCCATAACTCTGTTTAATTTATAGTTTAAAGATTTAATACACTTTATTGCGAATGTAAATTCTCTCTGCAATAAAGTTAACTGTTTACCGAACAAAGGTAATAATTTATTATTTATTCGCCTTCGCACCATCTGTTTAAAATAGTTTATTTTTTGTTTTTGTCTTCCATCTGATTTACAAGTGATTGTATTGTGGGTGTTAAATGTGTCATTAAAAATAGAAAAGCAAGTCTTCACTTTTTATAAATATAACAAAATTGAGAGATTTATGGTGTTTTCTTTGTGGTGTAAAAATACCACATACTGTGGTTGTTTGTTTAATTTAAATTTTTATATGTATGAAGAGTTTTTTTGAAAAAGATGGTGAACGTTGTGGAAGTTCGTCTCGCCAAGTTATCTTGGAGAGATTGTTAAAGCGGTATCCTGACCGTAAGTTTGAAACTGATGAAGAGTTGTTTGATGTTTTGATTGAGCACGAATCTAAATTGAGCGATAGGTATGAAAAGTTGCGAAATGACCAGAGTACTCTTGCTTCGCTGTTTATCTCAAATCCAAAGATGGGTGGTTTTGTATCGGAGGTGATAGCCGGTGAAGACCCACTTTTGGCTTGTGTCCGTTATTTTGGCAAGGATGTGCTTGAGTGTGCCGGTGATGAGAACCGTATATCACAACTTCGTAAGGAGAACGATGAATACCTTGCGCGTATCAATGGGGTGAGTAAAATAGAAAAAGAGATCAATGAGAATTGGCGCCATAGCGAGAAGGCTATAACTCGTTTTAAGCACTCCAAGGGGATGAGCGATGAGGATTTTGAACTTTTCATCGAAAAGGTCTGCCACATGTGTGAGCATGTATTTATGAGCGATTTTAATTATGAAGTTTTGGAAACTCTTTATAAGGGGGTCAATTATGATGTGGACATTGATGCGGTTGGACAGGCAGCCGAGGTGAAAGGGCGCAATGAAAAGATTATTTTAGATAAAGAAAAGTCTGAAGGTGATTTGCTGCCTGGTATAAAAGGTGGAGCATCTCGTGGCGAAGGCGATTCGGATCTTACTCCAATATTTGGTTTGCGCCGTCGCCGTAGTGTATGGGATATGTAATCTTCCCTATCAAAGTAATATGCAATAATTATTTTTCACTACTTAATTGATTACAAACACATCAGCAAGAACAAAATTTATTATTAACATTTAAAACAATAAAATAACTATGAACAAAGTAATTAAATTTATTAAAGAAAATCCATTATGGATAGTTTTAGGAATATCTTTCGTTGTAATATTTCTGGCTTTTATTTTAAATGAGTCATCATTAGCTCTGGCAGCTGTAATCCCTTCTGCAAGTGTAGGCAAAATAATATCGGGAGAGCCTCTCACAAGAGAACTTTCGATGCGAGAGAGCGAGGGGCTTATAAGGAATGCGATAGATGAGCGTATTACTAAAATACGTCCTATGTCTACTCCTATCGATCAACTTTCACGTTGGGCGGGTGCGCGTAGGGCTGATTCTATGGTGGTTGATTATTATTCGGTAGACATTAAGCCAACAAAAGCTACTGTCAGCATGGCTTATACTGAGCCTACAACGTCGACCGTTACATCTGCATCGCAGAAGGTTACGATAAATACATCTAACAATGATATTTTCGAAGTCTCCGAGACTATTCTGGTTCAAGGTATTAAGGGGTATGATGGAGACGGTACAACGCGTTCAAAATCCGATCTTGTGTTGTATATCACAAGCAAAGAGGAGAATGGAACACTTAATGTTTATGCAATAAACGGAAAGAAGATTGGTGCGGTTGAAAATTGTGTCCCATCTGTCCAAGCTGGTACGACACTGATAAGAATGGGTAGAGCGGCAACTGAACTTGACGTGCAGACAGCCCAGTTTGAGGCTCTTCCGGTGAAGGAACAGAATAACTGTCAAATATTCAAGATACAGGTAGAACAATCTACTTTTCAGAAGATTGCAGCCAAAAATGTTCCATGGGATTTCTCTGATTCTGAAGAGTCTGCAATTTACGATATGCGTCTGGGAATGGAGAAGACCTTTATGTTCGGCGTAAAACGCACACTGTATGATTCACGCAAGAAGGAGAATGTCGCTCTTACCGGAGGTATATGGTGGCAGGCGGGGAAGGAGTATGAATTTGACCCTTCAAAGGACCTTATGCAGGATGACCTTATTGATATAATGAAAGAGGCATTTACCGGCAATGGTGGAAATAAGCGCAAAGTACTTGTAGGAGGAAGCGACTTTATTGGACGTATTAACAAGCTTGAAGTTACTAAAGTTATTACGGCTGACGATGAATTCGTTAAATGGGGAATAGATTTTACTGAGATACGTTCAAAATTCGGGAAATTCTATGTTCTTTATTCCGAGGTATTTGACGACTGCGGCATGGGCGACTATGGTTTTGTTTTCGATCCTGAATTTGTAACCCGTTGGGCACATGTTCCGTTCGGACATCAGAAACTTGATCTTAAGAGTGCCGGCATCCGTAATACTGATGCGGTTGTGATGACCGAGGCCAGTTGTCTTACGCTCCGCTATCCGGCGGCACATATGCGAATTATCCCTAAAGCATCTGTGTCAGGTATTTAAATTGGGATAAAAAGGAAGAGGGTGATTCCACCCTCTTCCTTAATAAACAAATAAAGTAATCGTATGAAAATGGCAAAAAAAGTAAAAATATACAGGACTGACCGAGGTAATCTTAGCACGTGTATAAAGGTTAACGGAAATAATTTAAGGGTGAAGTTTATTTCACGTGATAATATAAATGGATATTTTTCTACATCTGATCAGGATTTACAGAAAGCGATGGAGAGTGACTATAATTATGGCGTAAAATTTGACGAGTTTATGCAAGAACAACCACAGCCAGATGATATTACGCCATTTGAATGTGTACCTGTGATAACTGTCATAACATGGCAGCAAGCTAAAGAGTATATGCATACGTCTCCATATAATTTGCCATTACGCAGTTTGACATCTCCTGAGAAGATTAAGTCTGCGGCACTGTCAAATGGGGTGACTTTCCCTAATCTTGAAAAATAAATAGCGGATGAAATACAGTAAAGATGCTCTTACGGAGCTTGTAAAAGTAAATATGGAGGAGAGCGCTGTGCAGTACGGTGGAAATAATGTTTCGGTAGTGGATGGAGTTGGAATTGAATATTATATCGAGAATAAATTGCAAGAGTCTTTGATTAAGGTATTTATAGCTTCGCCATCATATCTGCTTGAACAGATTGATGCACGGGAAACCGTAACTCCTGAACGTTTTCAGGATGGGAGCGGACGGATAGTATTGCCTGAAGATCTATTAAAAATGTCGCTATTTAAAATGCGTGGATGGAGGCGTGGGGTAACGCAGTTTCTTGATACTGCCAATCCGGTGGCAGAGCTGCAAAACAATACTTATACAATGGGTGGAATAGCGAAACCGGCAGTAATAATTTATATGGCGGACGGAGGAAAACGTGTATTGCGGTATTATTCGTTACCAACTGAATTGCGAAATCATGAGGTAGAGGAGGCATTGTATGTAAGAATTCCTGATTTGTCTATCCCATTAGAGATTAATGAAATTCTGCTGCCATCGGTTACATATACGACTGCGGCAATGGTTTATGAAATAATGGGAGAACCGGAAAGGGCAGCATTAATGCAGAGTAGGGTTTCGGTTGTATGAGATTAAAATATGATTAAAAACAAAATGAAATGAAATCTTTAGATATAAATAAAGACAATAGGTTTTTAGGTTACTATTACGGAATAGGTGCGCTTCTGGGTGAATATCCGGTAGGATTTAAGGGTTGGTATTTCCTTAATGGAGAGACAAACTCGGTATGGATGTGGGACACAATAAGTGGTTGCTGGATCAACACCAATAGGGTGGATGGAGCCGTAGCCGGGACAGTAATTGACCCTTCGACATTCATTCCGCAGAACAGACCAGGGATAAAGGTAACTTACCTATATCTGGCACAAAGTGCCGGGACAATAACATTCCTCCATTTTAAGAACGGTATATATCCTGTCAGCGTAACAGTAGACGGAATATCACTGATACTTCTTTTTTGGAACGGAGATTATTGGGAAGTACAAAAAACATCTCTCAATCTGAACTTAGATCAGATTACAACATCAGTAAAGGAGAAGTTGCATATTGATGCGAACGTAGTAGATGACACATTAATTATTGTTAGTGCAAACGTAGTAGATGACACATTAATTATTATATAAAAACAGAGTAAAATGAAAACGATAAAAAAATTAACGTAGGTGGAGAGACTTACGAAATAGGCGGGGCATCTATTTTCAACCCCGGTGATCTTGTAATCGCTGCCACCAAAACAAGGGGGACAGCACTTTCAACTCGCCCTTACACCGATTTTGCTGCTATGACGGCGGCTGAAAAAGAGTTAATAGTAGGTATAGTAGTAGATGCGCAAAAACGCACCTTTGTGCGGGTAAAATATAATATCGGCAAACCTCTGACAGGAGGAGAGAATACACCATTATATATTCACACAGCCCAGGGTCCCGGATCGCCAGTTAATTATTTATATTCAACAAGCTCCATGCACCCCGGAAAATTTGATATAAACGATGGACGTGCTATGGTGTCATTTATTGCGCAATATACAAGTGGCATTCAATGTACTTCTTTATATAATGCTATTAATGGGTATGCAGCCGATAAAGAGCCACAACATGCCCTATATTACAGCGATTTATACTATAATTATGGGGCACAAAACACGTCGGATACAAATTATATAGGAGCAATAAAAGAGGTTGAAAGAGTAGCATTTCAGGTAACACCTTACTCTGATAAAACGATATGGACAATTTACAAAGAGGTAGCAGGTATAACGTCTGATACTTACAAGCTTATGAGTTGTACTCACTCTTATTTTGGAGATACACAGCAGCCGCATTACCTATTTAATATGTATTTGCCGGATGGTAAGCGAAATGCCCTTCAACCTTACAATACCCTTATGTACGGCACAGCAAACGCCTATCAAGATCCTAACGGGGTTAACCATTACTACCTTATTTTTGACATCCTGCCATGATAAGTATTGTAATGCCGGTA
>JAVVOY010000019.1:3323-39481 GCA_036656055.1 Bacteroidales bacterium | reverse complement strand
ATTTTCATCTTGAGTAAACTCATCAAAAAGGTCTTTTTCGGTATATTTTATACGATACTCCTCTTCTGTCCCAAATTCCCGTGGAATGTCGAAGGTTGGCATTATAGGTGGGTGGTTGATGGAGTAAAACTCCACTTTATCAAGTATCTCGTTAGTATTAATAAGTGCTTCGGGGATATCTGAAAAGACCTTGTTCATCTCCTCGGTCGTCTTAAACCACTCTTGTTTTGAGTAGAGCATACGGTTTTCGTCATCGAGATCCTTGCCTGTACTTAAACAGATAAGCCGATCATGTGCTTCTGCATTTTCTTCGTCTACAAAATGTACATCATTAGTACAGATTAATTTAATATCATATTTAGCTGAATATTCTATAAGTTTTTTGTTTACCTTCTGCTGCAGAGCGTATGTTTCGTGGTTTGCCCGTGTAACTGTTGCTTTATGCCTTTGAAGCTCAAGGTAATAATCATCTTTAAATACTCCTTTATACCACTCTATGGCCTCTTCTGCCTCCTTGTAAGCCTCCTCCCTAATCCTTACCGGGATCTCTCCTCCTATGCAAGCTGACGATACAATAAGTCCTTCATGATGTTTGAGAAGCTCTTCGCGGTCAGTTCTAGGGCGCATATAAAACCCTGTTACCCATGATTTGGAGACTAATTTTATTAAGTTATGGTAACCTGTCAGATTTTTTGCTAATACGATAAGATGGTATCCGCCCTGATCGGATTTTACGCTTTTGATTGATTGCTTGTTTCGGGCAACATACATTTCACAACCGATAATAGGCTTGAAGATCTTCTCTTCCTCTTCGCGTAGGTTTGCTTCGAGTTTGGATATTTCAACTTCTAGATTTTCTGCGCTTGATTTACCTGATTTAAGGGTATCTATCTGTTTTTGCAGAGTGTCTATTACGCTTTTTGTTTTATGATTTTTTTTATCTACGTAGTTATAAAATTCCTTTATGCCGAACATATTGCCATGATCGGTTACTGCCATGCCACGCATTCGGTCGTGTATGGCTTTATCTACAAGTGCCGATATTGATGCCTGACCATCAAGAATTGAATATTGGGTATGTACGTGAAGATGAACGAATGATTGCATTGGTTTTTAATATAGATAAGGTTTAAACTGATTTTTTCCCTTCATTGAGGGGATGCCTAGTATCAAATAATGGCACTGAACATTTTTAGTCCGAACTGTACTTGTGTACAAATTTATTAAAGGTTATCCTTTTTACCATCTTTATAATGAAAAAGTTTTCAACAATATTGCTACGGCGTAATAACTCTTTCTTTATTTCCCTATTTTTAATTACTTTCGCAGATGAGTAATACTTAAAAACTGGAGGAGATGTATAAACTCGTTATTTTTGATCTTGACGGAACTCTGCTTAATACAATAGGTGATCTTGCTGCAAGTTGCGATTTTGCACTGAGTAAATGTGGATTTCCTCTACATACGAAGGATGAATACTGCAGTTTTGTAGGGAACGGTATAACTAAATTAATTGAACGGGCCCTCCCCTCTGACAGGCGTGATGAAAATACGGTCTCTATGGTAAAGGGGTATTTCTTGTGGCACTACTCATCAAATAATACTGTTTTAACTGAGCCTTATAGGGGCACAAGGGAGTTACTTGAGAAACTGCAATCTCATGGGGCTATCCTCGCAGTAGCATCTAATAAGTATAATGAGGCTACAAAAAAAATTATATCGCACTTTTTCCCTCAAATAAATTTCATCGCCGTTCTGGGACAGAGGGACGGGATCCCGATAAAACCTGACGCTCATGTAATACATGAAATAATTGATCTGGCTAAGGTCTCGCCTGAAGAGACTATTTATGTGGGCGATTCAGTGGTGGATGCTTCAACTGCAGCGGACATAAATGGAATAACCTATATTTGTGTCACATGGGGGTTTTGCCACCGTGAAGAGTTGGAAAAATACGGAATACGGAGTTTTGTTAGTGCGGCATCGGAAATATGGAATATTTACTCTGAGAATTGAGATTGAAAACGAATGTTATCTAAATATAAGCCTGATAAGAATTTAAAACAATCTTTATATTCGGCAAAATGAAAAGATATATATATTCTCTGTTTGTTATAATTATTTCAGGCGGGCTTGCTTTTAGTTGTACAAAGAGGAATAGACCCGTACAAGTATATTACAATGCTATGGTTTACACAGCCGGCTCTGTTAAAAAAGCAACGGCAATAGTTGTCAGCGATGGTAAATTTATATATGTTGGCAACGACATAACTGCCAAAGATTATGCAGAAGGTGATTCGGCAAAAGTTTGCAATATGGGTGGGAGATATATATTGCCGGGGTTTATCGACAATAACTCTCGCCAGATAACTGAGAAGGAGGCAACGGTAAATACCCCTGAGCTTAAGGCGACACAATACCTGATACAAAAGCAGACTCGTACCGGAAAGGGTGGAAGAGGCATAGCTGTGGGAAATAGAGCTGATTTTATAGTAACGGACAAGGATGCTTTTTCCTCAGTAGCCGGTAAGAGTGGAAATATTAAAATACAGCTAAAATATTTCAGAGGAAAATGTATTTTTCATGCCAAACAATCTGATATAACTATTAAACAAAAATCTGGTAAAGCTAAACTCGGACTTTTATTCCATTATATTTTTAACAAACATGTGAATATAAAGGCTATAACAGATTTCAAGAAACGCCAAAACGAGACAGATATGTAAGCGACGGGGTAATTTACGCTGAACCAATAGACTTTGATATCAGCAGTTAAAAATATATGACGAACAAAATATGCTACGATCGGTTTATAGCTATAAAGTGATACAGCATATGGATTTACAAAATAACAAACTTGAATTTATTCCGGTAATTTCTGTAATATTAATTGCTGAGACTAATGATTTAGTAGGGGTTGAGAAGGCTATTGTTTCAGTATTGAATCAAAATTGCAAGTTTCGGATACAAATAACCATAATTCTTAAAGAGTACAACAACCTTATAGCCAATTTATGCCAAACATATAAGGCTCTATTTCCTGATAAAATAAGATTTTACACTCGCCTAACGGCTGATGTGCCTGGCGAAATAACTATTTTAGGAGATTATATATTTATATGCCACGATTACGAAATTTTATCGGACAATAAAAAATTAACAACTCAATGTAATTTTCTTATATCGCATCCTAAATATAAAATCTGCTTCCATAACGTAACCGGAAGCGGATCTACAATTATTGCCGAGGGTGATTATAATAATAAACATATATCTTTAAATCAGATAATAAAATATTATTCTCCTCTTATAAGAGCTGGGGATAATCCACTTAAATTCAACTTCATGCTATTTGAAAGAGATGGAGGAATGCTATTTGAAAGAGACTATTATCGTGGTTTGATGAGGTGTACCGGCGGGATAGAAAGTTGCATGTACCGATAAACAAACATGCTCCATTAATTAAAAATAGGTTGGAATTTAAGGAGATGGTAAAATTGGGCTGATTTTGATCTCTGTAATAATACTCTTTGTTATTGGTATTTATTGTAATAAAATTATTATTTTTGTAACGATATAACCGTTAAATCATTGCGGTGACTAAATTTAGTGCATAAATTATTATTTTTATGCTACATGGTTAGTAAAGCCTTATGTTATACGGAAATATGATTAAAAATAAAAGCTATTTACGGGATAACTAACCAATACCGATTAATGACGGGAATGGTGATATAACACAAATGAAATGCTATTTAAAGAACTTGAAATTAGTGGGGCGTTTATTATTGAACCACAAAAATTCGGTGATGCAAGAGGCTATTTTTTAGAGAGATACAGAAAATCTGTTTTCGACCGTGAAATAGGTGCGGTTGACTTTATTCAGGATAATCAATCATGCTCTACACGTGGCGTTTTAAGAGGGCTACACTATCAGAAAGGTGAATTTTCACAGGCAAAATTAGTATGGGTACTATCAGGTCGCGTATTGGATATTGCGGTGGATTTAAGACGCTCATCCAAGACCTTTGGTAGATATCTTATGGAAGAGTTATCGGACGAGAATAATAGGATGCTTTTTATTCCACGTGGTTTTGCCCACGGATTTATGGTACTGTCTGAAATGGCAACCTTTGCTTATAAGGCAGATAATCTGTACTCTCCCGATCATGAGGAGTCGATACGTTACAACGACCCTACAATAGGTGTTAGGTGGCCGTTGAGAGAAGAGGAACTTGTTTTGTCGGATAAAGATAGAAATGGAAAACTTTTTACTGAAGTAGAATATTTTGACTAATAAAATTTACAAATATATAAACTTAAATTTTTATAATGAAAACCTATCTTAAGGCAATTATTATTGCTACGCTAAGTACAAATGTATTTATGTCTGGGGCTCAGAATGCCACCGAACTGTATTCGTCTGCAAAGAACGCTTATGACTCAGTAGATTATGTACAGTCTGCAGATCTCGCAAAAAGAAGTGCTGCGCTAAATAATCAGGATGCAATGATATTACTTGGGGATATGTATCTGAACGGTTACGGAATTCCGCAACCTGACCCAAGGGAGGCTCTGTTATGGTATAACAAAGCAGCTGAGCAGAACAATTCAAAGGCACAATATCTTATTGGGACAATGTACTATGAAGGGCACGGTGTGAACCAAAGTTATCAAGAGGCTATAAAATGGTACGAGAAGGCTGGAAACGGAGGCAATATTGAGGCACAATCAGAATTAGGACTTATGTATTACCGAGGCAAATGGGTTGAAAAAAGCTATGAACAGGCTTTGAAATGGTTTACAATGGCAGCTGAGCAGAACGACGCTCGCTCTATGTCTTATCTTGGAGGAATGTACAACAGCAGAAACATGGGGGTACAGACAAATACTGTGAAAGCTGCCGAATATTGGAAAAAATCAGCGGAATTAGGTTATCCGGATGCGGAATTCTATCTTGGACAGATGTATATTGCCGGACGCGGAGGTATAACGCAGAGCAACGATACGGCTATGATATGGATTAATAAAGCGGCTGTCGATGGATGTTCTAATGCACAGTATTATCTTGGCGAGGTAGCTTTGAGCAAAGGAAATACTGAAAAAGCTTTAGAGTGGTATGGGAAAGCTGCTGCAAAAGGGCACCGGAAAGCTCAGCAAAAAATGGATCAAATAAACGGGTCTTCAGAAAGCAGCCCCCAATAGTGAAAATTATATCCCTTACAAGATGGTCATAACTCCATCTTGTAACTTTATAAGGGATGCTTTATAATAATAACGAGTCCGACTATCTGTTTTATTGATTAGTCGGACTCGCTATTTTACCTTTACTCAGAGAGTAGCAATATGAGTATTGCTAATTGTCGCTAAAACATCTCTATCATCCTCTCAAAGATAAGCAACTCTAAGTAATATTATTTTACTGCACTTAAAGTATATCTGTTTTGGAAAGTCTCGAAATATTTATTAAAAGCATCTATATCTTTAAATGTATAACTTGGATTTATGCCATTAACACCTCCGCTTATAAGTTTAGCGGTAAATTTCAGCGTAGCTGGAAATTTAATCTTTTTTGGATCTACATCTCCTTTTTTAATTTCTATCCCCATAAAAGGTGTAAACGGAAGCGAAATACTATTATATGTCGTACTCCATTCATAGGTTCCGCTATATTCAAAGGTCTCCGTTGTTGTAACCTGTGTCATATAAGTAATACTAGCACTCAGACCCGTTATCGATGCTTCATCCATCTGGAAAAAGTAAGAGACAGAGTTAGACTCAGTAGGAATAAATCCATTACTATCTTTACTACAAGATACCGAGAATAAAACTACTACTATTGTAAAAAAAGATGCAATTGCCTTGTTTGCTGTTTTCATTACAGTATTGTATAATTATTAAACATTAAAACATATATGCGGCGGATATCTGCCACCGTTTGTCTTTTGAAGAGAAGAGTTCTTCTGTCCCATCTATCGTAAATTTATAACTCTCCTGCAATGGTATTATATAATTAAATCCTATATTTAGATGATTGAGTAGTATTAGCCCAGCGCCAAGGCTGATTCCTATTGTTGTCGTCTTTGATTCGTTAACCAACTTAGAGGGGGACTCGCCATTTGCGCTTAAATTATTGGCTAAATAATCATTTATCTCGCTGTCGCTGCTTAAGTTGAATAAAAAGTTTGGTCCGGCTGTTGCATAAACACCTATCACCTTTGCAAGATTTATGCTCCATTTAATGTTAACGGGAATTTCTATCATTCTGCGTTTATGGTTAAGAGAGCCTAATGTATCTTCAATTTTTATATTATCCTGCGAATATAAAACAGCTCCATCCACACCAAAACCTAATGGAATATTAAGTTGTACAACAGGTCCTATAAAAAAACCGGTACGATTGTCTGCGCTGAAATTGGATTTAAAACTATTGCTCAAAGATAATGACGACAATGTTATTCCTCCTTTTAAACCATATGAGAAAAGTTTAGCTTCAGCACTTATTGTTGCGGTAAGCATTATTAATAATAACGAAATTTTTATAGGTTTATTCATAATACTTTTTATGCAAAAGAGATATATTCAAAAAAAACAGATATACTCTTATTTAACCAAGTTTCGCTAAATACATGGTAAAGAGTATCACTCTTATTAAAGTAAAAATAATACTTTTACAAAAGTAGCGTTTTTTTTCTTATTGACTTCAATAAGTATAACTTAAAATTTAAAATCCTTTTATAATTTACTGCTTCACGTCAAGAAATACTATATTTTGTGGAAAAATTTAGGCTCATTCGCAAAATTTGTGGGACAATATTGCGCGGGTTAAAAAAAAGGCATATCTTTGCAACCGCAAAAGAATGGCGGGGTAGCTCAGTTGGTTAGAGCGTCGGATTCATAACCCGGAGGTCACGAGTTCAATTCTCGTTCCCGCTACAAATTTCTTCTTATTTAACAATGCTACGGCAGTTGTTTCTTCATCTGTTCTTCTATTTTAGCATTACGGCTAATTATTATATATTGCAATAAAAATCACACAACAAACTGTTAATAAATAGTTTGTGTAAACAATATATCACAAAGGAGGAGCGATAAAACTACATAATTGAGAATGTATTTTGGGTTAGGATTTTTAGTCCTTATTTAATAATGATGTGAACATTATAAATGCTACTGTATGTACCAGATATTAGTTATTGAGGATGAACAGAGGGTAGCCAGTTTGCTTAAAGCCGGTCTGGAAGAGATAGGTTTTCATGTAATGTTAGCTTTTGACGGCATAACGGGTTTAAAATTATTCAAAGCCGGCACGTTCGACATTGTTATTTCGGACATTATCCTCCCAAAGATGGATGGGTTTGAGTTATGTAAAGAGATAAGAAAGATAAATCCTGATACTCCGATATTGATGTTAACCGCATTAGGCTCTACGGACGACAAACTTGAAGGATTTGATGCAGGAGCTGATGATTACATGGTAAAGCCGTTTGATTTCAGGGAATTGAATGCCAGAATCAGCGTTTTATTGAAACGAAAGAAAAATTCCCCATCTATGCAAGCCGAAATGCTAATATATGCCGACCTGATGATTGATCTCCGCAAGAAACAGGTATCAAGAAACGGAATATATATAAAACTATCACCAAAAGAATACAATCTACTAATGTACATGGTGGAGAATTCGGAACGTGTTTTAAGCAGGGTGGAAATAGCAGACAAGGTGTGGAATACTCATTTTGATACCGGAACTAATTTTATTGATGTATATATAAACTACTTGCGCAATAAGATTGATAAAAATTTCGACATTAAACTTATCCATACACGTATAGGTATGGGGTTCATCCTTACAGACAAGCCATGAAGATAAGGACAAAACTTTCTCTTCGGTACACAGGGGTTACAGCAGCCATTTTTGTGTTGTCGATGCTTTTTGTCTATCTTTTTAGCGAACACACACGTAGTGATACATTCTTCAGAGATCTTAAGAAGGAGGCTATAACAAAGGCTCACCTTTTCATTAATAATAAGGCGGACGCGCAAACGATGCAGTCCATATACCTTAATAATCGGAATTTTATTGACGAGGTGGAGGTTGCTATATATATGCCTCCATTTAAAATGATATATCACGATGCTTATCAGATTGATATTGTAAAGGAAGATAGAAGGATGATAGAGGAGATCACAAAAGAGAAAGAGATTGAATTTTATATCGACCACTATCAGGCAATAGGGATGTTGCATACAATAAACGGAAATAACTATATAATAACGGCGGCGGCCTATGATGGATATGGTTATTCAAATCTAAGATCGCTTAGAGATATACTTATTGCTATCTCTTTTACGGCTCTTACAATTTTGATAATAGTGGGATATATCATGGCTCGTAGCGCACTGATACCTGTTACGGCAATAGTGAAAGATGTGGAAAAAATAACAGCTTCTGAAATTTACAAACGACTGACCGTAGTAAATAAGGATGATGAACTTGGCGAACTTAGTATAGCGTTTAACAGGCTACTTGACAGGCTTGAGAAGGCATTTAAAAGCCAGAAAATGTTTGTCAGCAACGTATCTCATGAACTTCGTACACCTATGGCTGCATTAGTTGCAGAACTTGAACTTGTTTCGTTAAAGAAGCGTACACCGCAAAGATATGAGGATGCCGTCAACAACGCATTACTTGATGCCGGACGTATAATAAAACTGATTGAGGGGCTGTTGGATATGGCTAAAGCCGACTACGCACCTGAACAGATTAAGATGGCGGATGTACGTATCGATGAACTTTTGCTTGATGCCCGCGAAATGGTTATGAAAGCTAATCCTGAATATAATATCGAACTGACATTTGAGATGGAGGCTGAAGATGATTCTGTTATTACAGTTTTTGGCAACAGTTATTTACTGACAACAGCTTTTGTAAATATGATAGATAACAATTGTAAGTTTTCAGCGAATAAAGCATCTTATATCAGTATATCATTCTGGCAGGAGATGTCTATTTTAAGGTTTTCTGATAATGGCACAGGGATGACGGAGAGTGATAAAAACAATATTTTCACGCCATTTTACAGGGGAGTAAATAAAAATTTCGCACATGGACATGGCATAGGGATGACGCTCACAAAAAAAATTATTTCACTCCATAAAGGTTCTCTTGATATTAATTCGTATCCCGGCGAAGGGACAACTTTTGTAGTGAAACTACCACATATCTGACTTTGTGTTTACTTAAACTCTAATAACTTTCTAATTACTATTTAATATTTCTCTAACCGCTTTTTTTTTAAAAGTGGCATACTTTTACGCCGAAAAATAATACTATCCAAAAATAAATGGAATGGTTATGGCAAGGAAAAAAAGAGATGATAATTCTAATTATCAATTTAACACTGAGAAAGTTTTTTTAGCGGCAACTCAGCCGAAGGAATCGGTTTATTCATATTTTCAGACATCATCTCACGGTCTTAATCGGGAAGAGATTAAAATACGGCAGCAGTTATACGGAGACAATGAGGTTATTCACGAACAAAAAAAGAGACCTGTCCTTTTATTCATAAAAACATTTATAAACCCTTTCATCGGCGTACTTACAGCATTAGCCATAATATCGCTAGTGATAGATGTACTTATGGCGGCACCGAATGAAAATGAGTGGACAGGAGTTATTATTATTGCTGTAATGGTAATCTTCAGTGCTATTCTCAGGTTTTGGCAGGAGTGGAAAGCAGGCGAAGCAACAGGATCACTAATGAAAATGGTAAAAAACACCTGTTGTGTTATGCGCGCAGGAAACCCTGAAGAGGAGATAGATATTAGGGAATTGGTTCCGGGAGATATAGTGTATATAGCTGCCGGTGATATGATTCCTGCCGATATGCGCATTATTGAATCCAAAGATCTTTTTATAAGCCAATCATCACTGACTGGAGAATCTGAGCCAATAGAAAAATACAGCGACGTGCGAAAGAAACGCTCCGGTAACGGGAGTGTTGTAGAAATAGAAAATGTCTGTTTTATGGGATCCACAGTAGTGAGTGGATCAGCCAAAGGAATAGTATTTGGAACCGGAAGCGAAACTTATCTCGGAACGATAGCAAAAAGTATTATTGGCGTAAGGGCTACTACGGCTTTCGACAAGGGTATCAGCAAGGTTAGTTTCCTGTTGATCCGCTTTATGCTGATTATGGTTCCTTTCGTTTTGCTGGTTAACGGATTTACTAAGGGCGATTGGTTTGAGGCGTTCATTTTTGCAATATCGGTAGCAGTAGGGATGACACCTGAAATGTTGCCAATGATTGTGACGGCAAACCTCTCGAAAGGGGCAGTAGCAATGTCGAAAAAGAAAACTATCGTTAAAAACCTTAACGCAATTCAAAATTTCGGAGCAATGAATATCCTCTGTACTGATAAAACAGGAACGCTTACGTGCGACAATATTGTTTTAGAAAAATATATAAATGCAGATGGATCGGATGACGAGCAGAAAAGGGTTCTGCGTCATGCTTATTTTAACAGCTACTTTCAAACAGGGTTGAAGAACCTTATGGACAAAGCTATTCTATCTCATGTGATGGAGTTGCAAATTGGACATTTGAAAGATAATTACAAAAAAGTGGACGAGATACCGTTTGATTTTATCCGTCGCAGGATGTCGGTTGTTGTTGAGGACAAACTGATGAAAAGGCAAATTATAACAAAAGGAGCGGTAGATGAAATGCTCTCTATCTGCTCGTATGCAGAATTTAACGGAGAGGTGCACGAATTGACTGATGATTTCAGGAGAAAAGCCGCTGCTATAAGTGAACAGATGAATCGTGAAGGGATGAGGGTACTGGCGGTAGCACACAAAAGTTTCATTGATAAAGATCTTGATTTTGCGGTGGAAGATGAAAAAGAGATGGTTCTTATAGGATATCTTGCTTTCCTTGATCCGCCTAAGCCATCCGCATCGGCAGCCATAAAGCAACTACACGAGAATGGTGTGGAGGTAAAGATACTATCAGGCGATAATGATGCTATTGTACGTACAATAGGCAGACAGGTAGGAATAGAGACCGGATATTCTATGACAGGGGCAGATATAGAAAAGATGAATGATGATGAGTTAAAACTGATTATAGGGAACACAACATTGTTTTCTAAACTGACGCCTTTGCAGAAGACGCGTATTATCACTCTCTTGCAGGAGGCAGGAAATACGGTCGGATTTCTTGGAGACGGCATAAATGATGCATCTGCCATGCGCCAATCTGATATAGGCATATCAGTAGATTCTGCGGTAGATATAGCAAAAGAGAGCGCTGATATTATATTACTCGAAAAGGATCTGATGGTGCTGAGTGATGGCATTCTTGAGGGACGAAAGACTTTCGGCAATATAACTAAATATATAAAGATGACTGCTAGCTCTAATTTCGGCAATATGTTAAGTGTAATGGCTGCTAGCGCATTCCTCCCATTTTTGCCAATGATGCCGATACAGATACTTATACAGAACCTATTGTACGATATTTCTCAGACAACTATCCCCTTTGATAGAATGGACTCGGAATATTTAAAGAGACCAAAAGTATGGAATGCATCTGATTTAAGCAGATTTATGATGTATATAGGTCCTATAAGTTCTATTTTTGATATTGCAACATATATGGTAATGTGGTTTGTTTTCGGGTGTAACTCTGAGATACATCAAACGCTGTTTCAGTCGGGATGGTTTGTAGAGGGACTCCTATCACAGACCCTTATCGTACATATGATACGTACGCGCAAGATACCATTTGTACAGAGTCGCGCAACATGGCCGGTAATGGGATTGACGTTTTTGATAATGATAATAGGCATTATCATACCTTTTTCTCATTTCGGATGTTCAATAGGACTCGAACCTCTGCCACCTGTTTATTTTGCATGGCTTATAGGTATTTTACTTTCGTATTGCATCTTAACACAACTTGTTAAAGAGTGGTATATGAATAAATTTACTCGTTGGTTATAGGAAATATCGTGATAAATTTCCATATCAATAAAGTTTTATTACTTTTGTATTATAGTAATAATTATTTTGACGATTAGATATAAATAATCTTATATTCAGTCGCACACAAAAAAACAAATTGCATGAAAGTAAAACTCTTTTTTACCGCCTTACTGACGGTTCTTACCGTATTCTCTGCTTATTCGCTCTCTTTTGTCTGCTCAAAGACTTTTTATGCTCTTCCTAACGTAAACTTAATGAATAAGTTTATGACAGACGAGAAAGCAAAAATAAGCGTGGAAAATCTCCCTGATGGGCTTGTGTTTAATCTTAAACGCAATATTGTAACAGGGAAAATAAAGAAAGAAGGGATATATAAATATGTTATAACGGCAAAGAATAAGACAGATATCGTAAGAGATACCGTGACGCTTACAATATCTGATGACATTATCTCCCCCACTCCACTTATGGGTTGGTTTTCATGGAATGTTTTTGAATCTGATATAGATGAACAAAAGATAAGGGAGATTACTGATGCTTTTGTAGAAAGTGGATTGCGCGATTTGGGATATACCTATATAAATATTGATGACAACTGGCATGCTAAAAAAAGGGATAGTAACGGAAAACTTGATTGCAACAGGACAAAATTCCCTTCCGGAATAAAGGTTCTTGCCGATTATGTACACAGTAAAGGGATGAAACTCGGCATATATTCTGATGCCGCGCCACAGACTTGTGCCGGTGAAATAGGTTCTCTCGGCTACGAAGAGATTGATGCAAGACAATATGCTTCGTGGGGTTGCGATCTGCTTAAATATGACTATTGTGGTGCACCGGCTAATCGCGATACTGCCATTATAAGATATGCTAAAATGGGAAAGGCATTGAAAGATACAGGCAATAAATTCTTTTATTATGCCTGTGAATGGGGAGAGCGTCAACCGTGGCTATGGGCTGCTGATTGTGGAGCTAACTGTTGGAGGGCTACTTTTGACACAAGGGATGGATGGGATCTCACTCCTTACGATGCTGTTCATTGTGGGGTTATTCAAGGAGTGGATATTATGAAAGGAATACCTTATTATGCCGGGGTAAATCGCTTTAATGATGCTGATATGATGATGGCTGGATTATATGGGAAAGGGAAATCAAGCACAACAAAAGAGGCCAAAGGGATGACTGATACTGAGTATCGAAGTCAATTCTCAATGTGGTGTATGTTCGCTTCGCCGCTTACTCTCTCGTTTGACGTGCGACAGATGGATGATGCCACAAAAAAAATTATAATGAATAAAGAGATGATAGCCATCAACCAAGACAGACTTGGACAACAGGCTATTCTTCTGGAGAATAATGATGGCAAAGAGATTTACTATAAGGATCTTGAGAATGGAGATATGGCAGTGGCTTTGTTTAACCGTAATGATAAACCGGAGGTAATGGAGGTAAAGTTGAAGAGTATTTATTTATCATCGAAGAAGAATTATCTTGTTCGTGATTTATGGAATAATATATATATTGATATGCCTAAAGGCGTTATAAAATCTACTGTTGCACCTCATGAAACAAAGGTTTACAGAATAAGCAGAAAGCCATAAAAATGGTAACATCTCTGATTATAGGTACACAATCCACATGAAAATAATTGTATTACACAACTGTAATAATCTGGGCTATTTAGCCCAGATATTTTCTATCTCTGCCACAAACATATAATGGAGGTCATTCTCTGAATACCATTTGCTTACGATGGATTTGTCAATAAAATCTTCACTTTTCAAATGGGTTTTAAATAACTTTTTGCACTTTATTATTAGCCGTGCCTCTTTGAAAGAGACGATGCCGGATGCTGGGGAAAACGGTGTAATTCCTGCTTCTGAAGCTTTATCTGTGTCGCGACCTGATCTCTTGCCACATAAATTTAATACCGAACGGTACTCTTCTGAGAAAAATGATAATGAAAAGCTCTCTTCTCTGTCTATAAACTGTAAAGTATAACGTTGCGGACGGATGTAAACCATTACTACCGGCTTTCCCCAAAGGAAACCTACTGATCCCCAACTGACGGTCATTGTATTGTAATTTTTCTCACTACCGGCTGTAATCAGCATCCATTCTTTCCCTATCAAATCTATTACATTCTCGTTGAAATTTTTTATCTCTATCTCTTTCATAAGATTATCTATTGTAAACTACCAAAGCTTCATTTGTGCCGGATCTTCAAACGGAATACCTTTATCTTTTTCAGCTTCTGCCTGTCGCTGAATTTCTACCTCTTGATTTCTACGCTTCAATATATCTTCTTCTGATTCGGGCTCCATTACAACCAGCCAGTCGTCGTCAATGATATCTATACTATCTGATTTAGGCTTTCTTATATCTGCTTTAAGCATTTCTACTTCAGCTGACAGGGCTTTGACATTGAGTTTTGAAACAGATATCTCCTTGTGTAATTTTTCAGCCTCTTTTTCGCTATTAGCTAATTTAATTTTAAGTTCTTCTATCTGCTTTCCACTCTTCTTATTGTTGCTTGCTGCTGACTGCTTATCAAGCTTCTCTTGAAGGCGTTCTATCTTTTCTAAAGCTGATGACAACTCTTTTTCACGGCTCTTTTCCTCTACCTGCACCTCTATAAGATTGTTTCTCATTTCTCTCTGTTCTTCTATTGACATACTTGCCGAAACAGCTTCAGTCAAAGAGTTTACTTGCGAGTTAAGTGCTGATGTTTTTGTATTGGCATTGAATAATTCATCACTTAATCTCTTACTTGTCGCTTCTGATTTGTACAAATTATTTCTAAGTTCTTCAATCTGCTGATGGGCGTTATCCAATACTAGGCTGTGATCAGGCATATTGCTCTCGGCTTGCGAAAGTTTTGCTTTTGTTTGATTAAGTTGCATGGTAAGATCTTCTACTCGGCGTTGCATTTCTCCGTTAACTTCATCGTATATCTTTACTTTGTAATTTGATAGTTCTCTCTGCAAGGCTTGGTATTTACGACTTATAACGATTAGACGACGTGTCTGTTCATTGTTTTCATCTTCGCCCTCTCCGTACTCGTTATATTCTTGCTGCAAAGAGTCTATCCTTGCCTGCAATATTGCTTCCCTCTCTACGGCTTGCATTACGGTCTCATCTTTTACATGGAGGGCTGTTTCAAATGACTCGGTAATCTCTTTTACTCTGGCTTCTGAAGCGATAAGTTTCTCTTCTATTCCGCCATTTTCAGTCTGCAACTTTATGATGTCATTCTTAAGCGACTCTATATATTCGCTCTCTGGGTTTATTGATCCAACATGCATAAGGCTGGAGTTCTCGTGCATCTGCTTTATATTGTCAAGGTCTAACTTAAGCCGTTCTAACTCCTCTTCTGTATTGTTTTTCTGCTGTGACAGTAGACGTAATTTGTTAGTCTGATCAATTCTCTGGTTTTCAGCCTTTTCTTTGTCTGCTTCATATTTTTCTATCTTCTGCTCTAGATCTTTTACTTTGTCGTTAAGAGCACGCTTTTGTCTCTCGGCACTCAGATAACGCCCTTTATAATCTTCTTCTCGTTGCACGGCACAACTCAACTTACTCTCCAATTCTTCCCTTTGCTCTTTGCTCTTTATCTCGGCATCGGTAAGTACTACGTCTCCCGTTGCTCGTATCTTACCCGATATATAATTTATATAATCTACAAAAGAAGGGTGCAGATATTCGTATATCTCCTTTTTTTCTGCCTCTTTGTCTATTGTATTAAGTATTATATCTGGAATAGTTTTGTTTATTATTTCGGTTATCTTATCTAAAAGTACTACCGGCATGTCTGAATTGATAAAAGCATTCCCGTAATCGCTAAAATTGCCTTCTGGTGGTGCTTGCAAAGGAGATACATCCGGTAATGAGGATGCGATCTTTGTATCGTGACGGGAGGTGAACATTGATCCTAAGGATCTTTTTATATTAAACTTCATATTTATCAGAGTTATGTAATTATCAAACGGGCTTTATAACTATCCCTATATTTTTCTTGCCGTTAATTTTTATTATTGCCGGTGACGGTAATCTTACTACACGCAGATTGTTTGTCTCGTACTCGGCTTCTAAAGCATCGAGATATATCTTATCGTACACACCTTCTTTTGAACCTACGTCTATCGTAAAGTAACCTACTCCAAACGATGTTAAGTTCTGAAAGAAGTGTGTTCCTTGACTTGGCTCTATCCAGTAGTTGCTCATAGCCGTCTCAACAATAAGTTTTGATGCCGATATATGTGGCCATTTGACGGGTATTCCAAGGGATGTATCGTTTGACCCCCATCTTCCTGGACCAATAAGTATATATGAGTCTTTCTTTTTTAGAAATTCTCTATTTATTTTCTCTATCTCTCGAGCAATGAAAGAGTTGTTTGAATATCCGAAAACTCCGTCTTTTACATATACCACGTGCGTGATATCGTCAAGAACACCATGACCGAGCGCAGATGTACTCTTTATCAACAGATCATCTTCGGCTACTGCTTCTATCTCATCTTCTCGCATCTCTTTCATATCTACTATCGGACGAATCTGCAACCAATAGAGTGCCCCACTGTTGTTGTCGTCGTTAGAGAGGTTGCCGGCAAACTCTATCTCAACCGGACGTCCCATCTCTTGTTTTCCATACGTAAGCATCATGTCTAAAAGATCGGCAAGTGGGAATGTTCCGTGTTGAAGTATGTTTGCAAAGGTAACTACTTTGCGCCCTTCGTCATAATATCCATCGCGGATAATCTGGTCGATGTGATCGAATGTGGAAACCATCCCACGAAGTGAGTTGTCACGTTCGGCCTCTGAAATGGGGAGTTTAAGAAGATTAAATCCGTCGTCTATTGAAAAGCCTGTATCTATATTCTTAAGATCTAACGCATAAAACTTTGTCTGTGTATCACTTAGTGCCATCTCCATTGTGCTTGTCTGCAATACTGAGGCCGGATGTCGTGGTGAGAACCGAAGGCTGCGCCCTCCATCAACAATATATTTTCCTAACCCTACTGCAACGTCAACAACACCGTCTTCTGATTTTTCTCCATTTATTGGGTAGTAATTTAAGGAACGACCTACTCCTGAAAAAGATGGGTAATAACAATCTCCGTATCTTGTTCCTATTACTTCTTGCAGGATTATTGCCATCTTCTCCTGATCTATTATATTGGATGTGGCTTCCATGTATGCTTTACTGTCGGAATAGTAAACTGATGCGTAAACTCCTTTTATAGCATCTTTCAGCATCCGTAGCATAATAGTCCTGTCTTCGAGGTATGGAATCATATAGGTGGAGTATATGCCGGCAAACGGCTGATAGTGTGAGTCTTCTAAAAGGCTTGATGACCGCACGGCTATCGGGCGTTGAACAACATCAAAAAATGCCATAAAATCATCGTCAAGCCTTTCCGGCAATATTGCATCAAGAAAGTACGATAGTATCTCTTCGTCGGGTTTGTCTCGAAGGGCTATGTTATAGAGGTTGTTATTCTCCATAAATTCGTCGAAGATATCGGTGCACAAAACAACGGTCTTAGGAACGGAGACTGAAACTCCTTTGTAATCCGATAACTCAGGATACCGCTTTATAAGCAGATCGACAAATGCAAGCCCACGCCCTTTGCCTCCTAAGGAACCTTGTCCGATTCGTGCAAAATTGGAATATTTGTCAAAACGACTACGTTCAAATATTGCGACTACTCCGCTGTTCTTCATTTTGCGGTACTTGACTATTGCATCGAAGATAAGTTGGCGAATCTCTTCGGCATTGGAATTTTCAACCACTCGGCGCTGTCGCAAAAGCTCTGCCAACGGAAACATTGCTCGTGAATAGAGCCATCCGGATATATGGTTGCGCGAAGCATGGTAAAGAATTGATTCATCAGGTACTGAGAAGATTGTATTCTGTAAGTCTTTGAGGTCTTTTACGGTTGCTATTACTTCGCCTGTTATAGGACGTATAAACTCAAAATCACCATATCCGAAATTACGCAACACGGCGTTTTTAAGGTCAACAGGAAGGGTTTTCGTCTGTTTATAAAGGAAGGCGGCATTGAAATCTAATGCGCTCTTGCGATTTTCAACGTCTGAGGAGTCTATTATTATAGGCAGATCTTCGTCTTTGCTACGCAAATACCTACACAATTTGATCCCTGCTTCCGGGTCTTTTTTCCCATTACGACTAAAAGAAATATCGGTTACAACCCCAAGCATATTGTTGCTGTATTTGTCGTATATTTTTTTTGCTTCTTCGTAACTGCGCGCAAGCATTATCTTTGGTCTTCCGCGCATACGTAACATCTGTTCATGCCGGTTAAGTGCCTCGGTAGAGAATTTCTGCGACTGCTTAAGCACTACTTTATAAAGTATGGGAAGAAGTGAGGAATAAAAGCGGACAGAGTCTTCGACAAGTAGGATAACCTGAACACCAACTGATGCAACATCTTCTTCTATGTTCATCTTATCTTCTATGAGTTTTACGATAGCCAGAAGAAGGTCGGCATTCCCAAGCCAGCTGAATGTGTAATCCACTCCGCTAAGGTCTTCGTTTTCAAGTTTACGCGATACTTCGTTAGAGAATGGTGTTAAAAGAACTATCGGGATATCAGAATAGCGTGCTTTGAGCTCTTTAAGGTTACGAAATATATCGTTGTTCTGCATTGCTGGCATTACAATAATAAGATCGTAGTGCTTATTATTGATTTCTATAACGGCCTCTTCGGCATTGTTAATCTGTGTTACCCTAGGTGGGGAACTGAGGTTCAATGACATGTATTCGAGAAAAATATGCTCTTCTACACGACCGTCTTCTTCTAACATAAAGGCATCGTAACGGCTGGCTATAAGTAAGACATTGAAGATCCTCTTTTGCATAAGATTTGCAAAAGAGGTGTCTTTCATATAAAACTCACTTATATCTCTACATCCGTTTTTTCTTCTCTCTTGAGCCATTTAAACTTATTTTGGTGTTTTATCCTTTTGAGTTTCAAATATACGATTTTTTAATAATCTGTCTAAATTTTATCTTAAGGGATTTCATGCTATTTTTAAATGATAGTTATGTTTGTGTTTTTGACAACTGTGGCATAGTTTATAAAAAATGCGGGTATCGTTATGATACCCGCATTATATAGAATTTTACAGTTTAAATCTACAAAACAGAATGCTACTTGTTTGCTGCATCAAGTTTTTCTTTTAATGCTGCCAACTCTTCAATGTCGCCGAGTGTAGATTTTTCTACCGACGATGATGATGTTGATACTGTATCTTCTTCTTTTGCTTTTCTTGCAGCTTTTTTGGCTGCTGCTACTTCTTTCTTAGCTTCGTCTTCGAAAATACGACTGTGTGAAAGGATTATGCGTTTTGCATCTTTGTTGAACTCTATAACTTTGAACGGAAGTTTCTCATTTACTTGAGCCTGTGTTCCATCCTCTTTTACAAGGTGTTTTGGTGTAGCAAATCCTTCTACTCCGTAAGGGAGAACTACAACTGCTCCTTTATCTAATAGCTCTACTATCGTCCCTTCGTGTACTGAATCTAACATAAATATAGTTTCAAACACATCCCATGGATTCTCCTCTAACTGTTTGTGTCCAAGGCTGAGACGACGGTTGTCTTTGTCTATCTCTAAAACCTGTACATCAATATCTGCTCCTATCTGTGTAAATTCAGATGGGTGTTTGATCTTCTTTGTCCATGAAAGGTCTGATATATGGATAAGTCCGTCTATACCTTCTTCTATCTCAACAAATACACCGAAATTGGTGAAGTTACGTACTTTTGCAGTATGTTTTGTCCCAACGGCATATTTAGCGTCAACATTTTCCCATGGGTCTTGTTTGAGCTGTTTGATGCCTAACGACATCTTGCGCTCGTCACGACTGAGGGTAAGGATTACAGCTTCTACTTCGTCTCCAACTTTCATAAAGTCTTGTGCACTACGCAGATGTTGTGACCATGACATTTCTGAGACATGTATTAGTCCTTCAACGCCGGATGCTATCTCTATGAATGCTCCGTAGTCTGCCATAACAACAACTTTCCCTTTTACCTTATCGCCAACTTTCAATTCTTCGTCAAGCGCATCCCATGGGTGGGGGGTGAGTTGTTTGAGACCTAGGGCTATACGTTTTTTCTCGTCGTCAAAATCCAATATAACAACGTTTATTTTCTCGTCGAGGTTGACAATCTCTTCAGGGTGTGATACGCGTCCCCATGAAAGGTCGGTTATATGTATAAGTCCGTCAACGCCACCAAGGTCTACGAATACGCCATAAGATGTAACGTTCTTAACGATACCTTCAAGTATCTGTCCTTTCTCAAGTTTAGAGATAATATCTTTTTTCTGCTGTTCAAGCTCGGCTTCGATAAGTGCCTTGTGTGATACAACTACGTTGCGATACTCCTGATTGATCTTCACAACTTTGAATTCCATCGTCTTGCCTACGAACATATCGTAATCGCGGATTGGTTTTATATCTATCTGTGATCCGGGGAGGAATGCCTCTATTCCGAATACATCAACGATCATACCACCCTTTGTACGACATTTAATATATCCTTTTACAATCTCTCCACTCTCTAATGCCTCATTAACACGATCCCACGAACGTGATGCACGGGCTTTTTTGTGTGAGAGAATAAGTTGTCCATTTTTGTCTTCCTGATTTTCAATGTATACCTCTACGGAATCACCTACTTTAAGGTCTGGATTGTAGCGGAATTCGCTCATAGAGATTATTCCGTCTGATTTGTAACCTATGTTTACAACTACTTCTCGTTTGTTCATTGATATAACCATACCTTCGGTTACATCTTTGTCTTTTACTGTGCTAAGAGTCTGGTCATAGGTTTTTTCCAACTCTTCATGGCTCTTTTCGCCAAATGTTTTTCCTTTTTCGTAGGCTTCCCAGTCGAAATTCTCAATAGGGGCATTCTTTAATTCTTTTTCTTCCATTGTTTGATAATACTGATTTTAATGGGTTAGACTTTATGTTGTAAAAACGAGTGCAAAGTTAATATAATATTTTTGATATCAATGTATTTACGTTAAGTAATATTAGAAAATAAAGCTATTAACAACAAGGAAACAGTCTGAGTTTGCATGCAAACTCAGACTGTTTAATAATATTATCATATTTCCAAAAAATGACTATTTGGCTGATAAGGGTTATTAATAAGTTAATCAATAACTGATTTTATAATTGATTCGCCTCCTAAATAGCCAACTTTAAGCAGATAGATACCACCTTTTGATATTGCTGGAATCTCTACTGTTACGTTATTTTCGCCACTATATGAAGCAGATGCAACAAGCAATCCTGAAACATTATAAATATTTATATTTCGTATTTCAACATCACCAGAGATTCTTACGACACCTCCTTTGTCATAAGTAATAGTAAAATCTTTACCTTCGTTTTCTACGACTTTTATGCCGGAAAGTGCAGTCCCTATATTGACGCTTGTGAATTTTTCGCCTTCAAATCTAAAAATATCATCGTTACCTGTATAGACCCATACCACAGGACCATCACAGTAAACGCTGCGCGCCTGATCAAAACCGTTGCAGTTGTAATATGTGAACTTGCTTTGGTCATATTTTAGAAGGTAATTGGAGCCTACAAACCATATATTTCCGGATTCATCTATGTCGCAAGCGGTATATATTGTTTCAGGGATATCGGGATTATTATCATAAGAATACTTAATGTCTGATTTTGTTACTGGATCATAATTGTGTATACCATCGGTACATGTAAGCCATATTTTATCGTTTGAATCTATTGCTAATGAGGTAGCGGCCGTACCTTGCAATACTTTTGTAGAACTTCGATCTCCGTTTTCATAGCTGGCAAGATATGTGTATTTTCTCTGATCGACAGCAATCCATAATTTACCCTTGCTGTCATATGCCATATCCATAGCAAAATTTTCCCAACAATCTGACATGGCATTATCTGCCACTACATAATTTTTATTTTTAGCACAATCTGTATAAAACCAGTAACCTCCTATCCACGGATTATTTTCTGAATCAAAAGCCATTGAATAACTACGATACAATGGTCCGTATGGATAGTTTTCCGTACTTGTAGAATAGCGGGTCAGAAGATTGCCGTCATATTTATAGCTCTCGTCTTCAAATGTTCCAATCCATAGATCTTTTCCTTTTTTATCTTTAAATACAGATACAATTACAGCTTTCTTTGGGATCAAAACGTTATTGAATAATGTGCACTTTTCTGTTGATTTTTCGTAGTGTATCAATCCGTATTTAGATGCGACCCACAAATAAGCCCCGTCATCTTCTATTCTATTACTATAAAAATCGTTCTTGTAAATGGGATCTAAATAGTATGCTGCTGATGATGCCGATGCGGTATATAGGACAAATATTACAAATATTAATCTTTTCATAATGATATCCTTTAAATTATTTATTAATTACGTGTATGTAAATATTATTTACATTTGGCAATATAATAATAATAATAATAATATATCTTGTGAATCTCGCATTAAATTATCTCTTTAGCTTTATTTAACAATGCAGAGCGGTATTATTACAAAAAAAAATAAAATTACAAATGGTTATATAACGCTAAATTAGGACGTTACTGTCATATGTAAGAATTTTACCTTTTATATCATAATGAATAGAAACATGGTGTTTAAGTTAATACCAGTTTTCTTTATTATAAGGACTGCTGCTCTTCTCGTATTTAAGATCTTTGAGAAGTGACGACTTAACGCTTATATGAAAGTTATACGACTGATATGGACCCACGGGTACAAAGTCGCAACTCATACTCCAGCAGTGAAGGTCGCGTGTGATTCCACAACTCATATATGCCAACTTTTTGGCATCGAAATCGTAACTGGTGGAGAACGTGAATATCCAGTTTTTGGTTGGTTGTATGTTTCCTGAAAAACTCAGGTTCTGTGTTATTTTTCCGTTATACTCTAACTTCTCTTTATTAAATGTTCCGTATCCGTAATTTATCGAGTAATTTACAGAGAGACTCCATGGTATTTTCCATACCATATAACCGTTCTTCATCTCTGGTCCGGCGTCTTCACCTCCATTTTCTTTGGCTTTGGCTTTCATCTCGGCTTGTACTGCGGCAAGTTCTTCAAGGTCAACAATAGGCTCGCCGGTTGAACGGGTATTTGAATTTGTTTCTTCTTTCTTGTCTTTATCTTTCTTAAATAATTTCTGAAACGTGGAGTTGTTAAATGTATATGAGAATGAGGTTCCGGTACTTGAAAGCCGTCCTAATCCTTTGCCTGCTTTCCAACGAGGGATGTTTACGCGGACAGGATTTCCATAGGAGTTAAGCTGATATGTATATGTGTCAAATGTAAAGCTTGCCTGTAAGTTAAAATTTTTAAAAAGACGTATCAGAACACCCATATTTATATTACTCCATTTCATGGAGTCTGCGGCTGCATTGTAAGCCCAACTAGCTGAGAGATTTTCTATAAGGCTTATCTTTTTTACTCCTGTTGAGTCTTTGTCTGAATTGACCTTCATCTCAATATTATTGGCAAGTGAAAAGCTGATTGACCCTTGCTTTCCTTGTGGTGCTGTACCGAAAATACCGCTGGAAAATGGCGAATATTTCACCTCTCGGACTGATCCGTCATTGTTTATCTGTGTATATCTCTGCCAGAAGCCAAAACGTGATGCACTGAAATCTGGTGCCGCATTTATGCTGACGCTCGGTGTCAGAACGTGGCGGATCATCTTTATCTTTTTACCGCCCATCCACTTTAATGGCTGAAAGAAGCCATACAATTTAGTCTGCAACGTCACACTTCCGCTGTAATTGTATACGTTATAAAAACCGTACAGGGTATCATTCACTACCGCCGATGCTTGTGGATCCCACTGTTTCATTATGCGGTTTGTGTACATACGGTCAGTAAATGTAAACGAAGGGGTAATATTTATGTATTTAAATAGTGAAAAGGTTGCTGAGATAGGAATTGTATGCTGCATTCCGTTCTGCCAGTCTTTAAGTAGGCTTGCTTTAAAGAAATAGTTCTGCTTGGTAGTTATGGTATTTCGTAAAATTCCGGTATAGTTGAAACTTATTCTTTCGTACCATCGCTCTTTCCCTACTGGCTTTTTCCTTTTGAATGGATATATGCGGTTTACGCTGACGGTAAGATCGGGGAATGATACTGCAAGTGTGGAGTCCTTACTGCGCTGGGCTATATTTGCCGTGGTTGATAAGGAGACCGGAGCATTTGGAAATGTGTATGTCAGGTTTACGGTTGAACTCTTGGTGTTTTGGGTAAACTCTGATGCGTTGTAATAGGTGTTAAGGCTATTACGATCGTAACCGCTGGTGGTGAAGTTTACACTTGCTGAGAATGCTAAATTGGGATTGGCTTTCTGATCTTGCCTATGTTGCCAAACTAACCTGAAATTAGTCTGCTTTTCATAATCAGGCATCCCCTTATCTCCTAATATGGTAACCAGATAACTGGCATTTAAATATCCTGAAAACTTATATCGCTTTAGGTAGGCCGATTGGGCTTGTAATCCCCACGAACCTTTTGTATATATTTCTCCTGTCAATGCAAGGTCTATACGATCGTTTATTGCAAAGTAATAACCTCCGTTGCGTAGATAAAATCCTCTGGAGGACTCTTCTCCGAATGTAGGCATTATGACTCCTGAAGAATATTTACTTGAGAAAGGAAAGAATCCAAACGGAACGGCAAGGGGCAACGGAACGCCTCCGATGACCATATATGCAGGACCTGTGACTACGTTCTTTCCGGGACGCATCTTTGCACGGGTTAGCTGCATATAGAAGTGGGGATGGTCATGGTTATCGCAGGTTGTGTATTTACCTTCGCATAGGTAAAAATCTCCGTCTGCATTTTTTTTAGTGCGCCCGCCTACAAGGTAACCTTCTCCCTGTTGTGTGACAACGTTTGTTATATAACCTTTTTTGCTCTTGAAGTTATACTTCATTGTTTCGGATTCGTACTCTCCGCTGGGATCCTTGAATATGGGGTTGCCAACAACTTCTCCTGATGTGTCTTGGCGACCAACGGCGTATACGGTACTGCTATCGAGTGCCATTTTTATTACATCGGCATCAAGTTGTGTCTCTTGATAGTTGACCTTGCCGTCACCAAACATATAGGCTATATTGCCTTGACTGAAAACAACGGAGTCTTTTGCGGTATATTTAACGATATCTGTGAGTGGTGAATCTTTAGGTGGTAACGATCCGGTAATGGAATCGGCTTTTACTGTATCGTTTATCAACGCGCCTATTATCGTATCGGGAACAACTGCTATTGTATCGGGGGTGATATTTGCTATATCTTTTACCGGGAGTGATTCAGATCTTAGGAGAGAACTCTCTTTTAATGAAGGCAATATGGTATCGCCCGCACTCGGTATCCGTGGTACGGTCGTGCGTTTGTGTTGTGACTCTGCATGTATATTGAAGAGTAACAATGTGATGACGAATGCTATCGTAAAAATATAAATTTTATTCCCTACTGGCATAAAATAGCCCCTTACACCAATTAAATCTGCAAAGGTAGCTATTTTAGCTTAACTAACGGCAAAACAGAATTGCTTTTCTTTACCTGATATAAGATATAAATGTGGTTAATGTGAGATTATGCGTATATTTAACTGATTTTTTACGGGATGAAACTATCTGTCCATTTGTCGAAACGTGCCAAAGATGCTTCGCCGAAAAGATACAGTGATGCACGTGCTTCTTTGAGGCTCTTCTTTTTGTTAAGTTCTGTTTTTGAAAAAAACTTGTCGGCAAAAGCGACAATCTTCTCTTCAATGGTTTCAGGGATCATGTCTTTGTGAGGAAGGGGTAGGTTTTGTGAGATAATTTCTGCTGCTGATATTCCGGCACCTGTATGTCGCTCACAGATAAGGGCATGTAGCGGAAGCCCTTCTCGGCGCAATATATCTCCGCCAAGCAGTGCATGGCGGATGTAAGGTTCTGTGCCGTTACAAAATATTCTGGGGGCATTTGTCAGATATATTCCTATATCATGCAGCATCGCTGCCTGATAAACAAGATCTCTGTCTGCTCCGTACTGTGGATATGCTTCTACAATCTCAACTGCCATATCGGCTACATGACTGCTATGGGTAAGTAAAATATTATACAACGGGGTTCCTATTGTATAATATTTAGCTATAAGCGAAATAGGAGACATTAATCTATTATGGTTATCCAACCGTATTTGTCTGCGATATCTCCGTATTGTATGCCTCGTAATTCGTTGTAAAGTTTTGTGCTTATAGGACCGGGCTTTCCATCTTTTGATATTACGTAGGATTTATTGTTTTCAAGGTCATCTATCCGTTCTATGGGAGAGATTACTGCTGCTGTTCCACAAGCCCCGGCCTCTTCAAATACAGAGAGCTCGTCTTCCGGAATAGGACGTTGTTCTACTGTCATTCCCATATCCCGAGCCAACTGCATTAGGCTTTTATTGGTTATGGACGGGAGTATTGAGGTTGATTCCGGCGTTATGTATTTATTGCCTTTTATTCCGAAAAAGTTTGCGGCTCCGGCTTCATCAATATATTTTTTCTCTTTGGCATCAAGATAAAACTCGCATGAATATCCTAGATCATGTGCTTTTTGGTTTGCACGAAGGCTGGCGGCATAGTTTCCGCCAACTTTATAACGACCCGTCCCAAGTGGAGCTGAACGATCGTATTCTCGTATTATAACGTAGGGATTTGTAGAGAATCCGCCTTTGAAATAGGGACCTACCGGGGTTACAAATATAATACACATATATTCGTTTGCCGGATGTACTCCAACTTGTGCGCCGGTGCCAATAAACAATGGACGGATATAAAGAGATGCACCGCTTTCGTATGGAGGTACAAATCGTTCATTTAGTTTAACTACTTTTTTCACCATATCGCAGAACATATCTGTTGGAAGTTCTTCCATAAGTATTCCTCGACATGTGGATTGTAATCTTTCTGCATTGGCATCCATACGAAAAACGCGTATTTTACCGTCTTTTCCGCGAAAGGCTTTAAGTCCTTCAAATGCTTCCTGTCCGTAATGAAGGCATGTTGCCGCCATATGGATATTTATAATTTCTGAGGAGCTTATTTCTATTTCTCCCCACTTGCCGTCACGAAAGCAACGACGTACATTATAGTCGGTGGACATATATCCAAATGATATATTTGCCCAATCTATCTCTTTTACTGCCATTCTGTTATTAATTACAAAGGTGTACAAAGATATAAAATAGATTTAAAAAAATGACATTAATCAATGAAAAATAATTATTTGCATATCAGGATGGGGCTTGTTTATGATTATTTTGATCTATTTTTCTGTGGTTTGTTCTCTTCTTAATTGTGTCCCGCATGATTTACAATAGGCGGCTTTTGAATCATTATCGGTGTTACCGCATTTTGAACAGACTTTTTTGCTATGCTCTTTGTAGCTCTTTACAACTTCTCCTGATACAATTCCTGCCGGAACTGCTATTATTGCATATCCAAGCAACATTACTATTACTGCAATAAGTTGTCCGAGGTAGGTTATTGGGGTTATATCTCCGTAGCCAACGGTGGTTATGGTTACGATTGCCCAATATATGCTCTTGGGGATATTTGAGAATGAATGGTTTGTCCCGCTTTCAACCATATACATTAGTGACCCTAATATTACTGCCAGAATGATTATGAAGTATGAAAAAAGGATGATTTTTTTAAGACTACGTTTTATAGAGTCGATTATATTTGTCCCTTCGTCCATGAAACGCGTCAGTTTAAGAATTCTAAAAACTCGTAGTAAACGCAAGGAACGGATTACTATAATGTAGTATGTCCCGGCAAAAATAAGGCTTATGTATGAGGGGAGTATGGCAAGAAGGTCTATTACTCCGAAAAATGAAAATATATATTTTTTAGGCTTTGGTGATGAAAATATACGACACAGGTATTCTACTGTGAACGCTCCTGTTATAATCCATTCTGCTAAACGAAAATAGGGTGAATAACGTGATGTGTAAGGGAACAGACTCTCTATGGTTGCTAATAGAACGCTTAAAAGGATAAACCACAGCAGAATTATATCAAAAAGTTTACCGGCAGGTGTATCTGTACCGAATATAACTTCATACATATCGTGGCGTAACGTTTCTATTTTGTTTCTCTCTTTCATGTAATTTAAAACACATGGGGAGAGGGATTGTTTTGACGACTAATCGTCGTCTTCGTCTTGTCCGAAAATAAATCCGTCAAGATCTTCGTGGTATTCATCTTGGATAAAGGACTTAAGATCTCTGCCTTCTCTTTTGGTTGGCCGCCCCAACCCTTTGCCACGGGAAACGAATCCGCTTACGCGGGACATTTCAAGGATATCGTATTGTTCTTTAGGGGTAATGTTTTCTAAATATTCCGGCAACAACTTTGCTCCCATCCTGTTTTCAGCTAATGCCAGAACTCTGAATGTATATGTTATCGGTGATTTACGAACGGATATTTTGTCTCCTGACTTAATCATACGGGCTGGCTTAACCGACACTCCGGCTATCTCTACCCTACCCTTTTTGCATGCTTCTGCTGCTAATGTCCGGGTTTTGAATACACGTGTCGCCCATAGCCATTTATCTATCCTAACCTCTTCTTTTGCCATTTTTTAGCGGTTATTGTACTGTGTCATTGTCATAGCTGATCCGATGAGACAGAAACTTGTTATCATCTCTGCGGCAATCTGCAACTTTTGTTCAACAATCGTCTCATCTTCTCCGGTAAATTTACCTAAGACATAATCTATCTGACCTCCGCGGGGATAATCATTTCCTATGCCGAAACGCAGACGTGCGTATTCCAATCCTATAAGTTGTGCTATATGCGACAGACCGTTATGTCCACCATCACTGCCTCGTTCTTTGAGGCGCAACTGCCCAACCGGCAAGGCTATGTCGTCAACTACTACAAGCAGATTTTCATTGGGGATATTCTCTTTTTGCAGCCAGTACCGAACGGCGTTGCCGCTGAGGTTCATATATGTGGAGGGCTTTAAGAGAATGAGTGTCCTCCCTTTTATGTTTATGCGACATGTAGCCCCGTAACGTCCATCCGAAAAAACAGCATTGGACGCCTTTGCAAAGGCGTCCAATACTCTGAATCCTATATTATGGCGGGTATTATCGTACTCCTGTCCGATATTACCTAACCCGGTTATAAGATATTTCATACTACTATTTTTTACTTCGCAACAGCAACCGTGGCGACGGAAGCGCGGGTAGCAAGAACGCTACAAACTACGGCTTCTTTCGGACTTATAAGTTCTAATTTGTCAATATTTATATCTCCTACTGATATCGATTTCCCTAGTGCTAACGAATCTATGTTTACAATCAATTTTTCCGGGATATCGGTATAAATAGCCTTAACTTTTATGCGGCGCATCTTAAGTACAAGTTTACCTCCTGATTTAACACCTTCGGCGTGACCTTCGAGCATTACAGGAACCGTCATTACTACCGGCTTTTCTTTTGATATCTCAAGAAAATCCATGTGAAGAACTTTTTCGCTAACTGGATGAAATTGCATATCTTTAATAATCGCCATTACTTCTTTATTGCCTATCTTTAGTTCTATGGCAAATATATCGGAAGAGTAGATCAATTTACGAATGCTGTCTGTCGATATTTTGAAATCGGTAACAATAATACCTTTCCCATTTCCTACCGGTACACATTTTTCCCCGTCTTGTAATTTTCCGGTGTAAGGAAAATCTACCGATCTTCCACCGTTAAGTACTGCGGGCACCATACTGTCTTTACGGACGGCCTTGGCCTCTTTTTTCCCCAGATTGGTACGGGGCACACCTTCTAATTGGAATGTTTTCATTTTTGTGTTGTTTTGTGTTACTAAAAATTAAGTTTATACTACTCCCTAATTTCCCATCGCACGGAATACTAAAAAGCGGCGCAAATTTAGCACTAATTTCCTGTTTTTGCAAGGATAAATATATTTAGTTTATAAAAAAACACTACCTTTGCGGGAAATTTTAGGAGAATAGTGATGGTTTGCAGATGGCAATACATCGTTTAACTCTTTCCAATTTAATTCATTTAATACTATGAACAAAGGGAAAATATTGGTTACAGGTGGAGCCGGATACATTGGCTCCCATACTACGGTAGAATTGCAGAACGCTGGCTATGAGGTTGTCATCGTTGATAATTTATCTAATTCTAATGCTGATGTTATTGACGGAATAGAGAGCATTACAGGAATACGTCCGTTGTTCAATAAAATAGACTGCAACGATAAGGGGTCAATGAAGTCCCTTTTTGAAAGGGAGAAAAACATAAAAGGGATTATTCATTTTGCAGCAAGTAAAGCTGTTGGGGAATCGGTTGTAAAACCGTTGCTTTATTACAGAAACAACATTGATTCGCTTGTTACTATTATGGAACTTATGCCGGATTTCGGAGTTGAAGGAATAGTATTTTCATCGTCCTGTACGGTATATGGACAACCTGATATATTACCTGTCGACGAAAAAGCACCTATAAAACCGGCTCTTTCTCCATACGGTAAGACAAAACAGATTAATGAAGATATAATAAAAGATGCTATACACTCTGGGGTAAAATATAATGCAATAATACTGCGCTACTTCAATCCAATAGGGGGACACCCCTCTTCTATGATTGGTGAGTTGCCTAATGGTGTGCCACAAAACTTGATCCCTTATATAACACAGACGGCAATGGGAATTAGAGAAAAGTTGAGTGTATATGGGGATGATTACGATACTCCCGATGGTTCTTGCATACGAGACTATATTAATGTTGTTGATCTGGCAAAAGCCCATGTTGTTGCTATCGACAGAATGCTTTCAGGCAAATCAAAAGAGAAGGTTGAGATATTCAATTTGGGAACGGGACGCGGTGTTTCTGTCCTTGAACTTATAAACACTTTTGAAGTTGCGACAGGAATAAAACTTAAGTATAAGATTGTTGAACGTCGTGAAGGTGATATTGAAAAAGTATGGGCTAATCCCGAAAGAGCTAATAAAGTATTGGGATGGGCAGCGAAAGAGAGCTTGGTGGATACGTTAACTTCAGCATGGAAATGGCAGGTTAAACTACGCGAACGCGGAATTATGTAGAATAGCAGGTCTTTTAGCACTTATTATTTGACAATCAGAAGAAAAACGCATATCTTTGTTAAAATGAATTGTTTGGGAAAAATATTAGTAATACTGGCGCTGATGATGTTATCAAACATGACAGCATCATCAGCATGCTTTACTTCTGAAGATAGTGATACGATAGAACTGCCTACCGCAACAGATAGAATAGATATTTTTACCTCTAACGGCTGCATATATATAAATACCACAAAAACAATAATAGTGAAGATCTATTCTATATTGGGCAATTTGGTTATAGAAAAGAAAATCTCTGCCGGAACTTCTCAAATACAACTTAAATCGAGGGGAATATACCTTGTAAATACAGGGGAAAGGATACAGAGGGTCACTTTATAAGTGACTACCAACAAGGGTATTGATCCTGAAAATGGTTTTATGTCGCATTATTATATATAAGTTGTTTCTTATTAATGCCAAACATGATTACAACCCCGAAAGTTATATATAAAATAACTTTCGGGGTTGTAATCATTATAGGTGATATTTATTGTAAGGCTTTACTAAAAAGCTACGGTTTTAGCTGACCGGATACTTTAAGATACTCTGACTCATAGATTTTATATTGTGTCTTAGCTTCGATATTATTGCTGAAAGCCTCCTGCCATTGCGATTGCGCGTCTAATAAATCAGTGAGGGAGCACATCTTTACATCGTAGTTATTTTGCATATTACGCAGATTTTCTGTTGCTTGTATCTGCCCTAAACCTGCCGTTTCTACCATATTATAGCCATCGGTAACATTCTGTATTGCCTGCTGTAACTCTATATTCATAAGACGTTCGTTTCGTTGAAGATCGAGTTTGGTATTTTCAAGTTCTAACTTGGCTTTTTTAACACCTTTTATTCCTTTTCCCCAATTTGTCAAAGGGACGTTTAATGATGCCACGGCGGCAGGGAACCAATCTTTAAACTCTTGTGTATACGGACCTTGTTCTGAAACGCCTGATAGCTTAAGGTTGCCGTAATAGGTGTACTGAGCTGAGAGACCTAATGTTGGTAATACTTCGGCACGGGCTATCTTGATTTGCTGCTTTTGTGCATCTACTTTTTTTAGCAGCAACTGGTACTCGGGACGCATCGTAATAGTTCCGTCCATCTGTTGTGGTGGGGCAACTTCTATGTTTGCATCTGTCGGGGTAATTTCCGTCTCAAAATCAAGCCCTATGCTACTGCATAACGACATACGGCATAATTCCATACCGTTAATCGCCTTTTGTAATTGGTAAAGTATCTGGCTGCGTTTTGCCTCTACACGTAATTGTTCTCCTTGTGTCGCCATCTGAACTTCCACACTTTTTGTTACTTGGTTATAAAGTTCGTCTATCTGATTACGGTAGGCCTCAAGCAACTTTACCTTTTCGCCGACAGCAACGTATGTCCAGTAGGCATTGTCGGCCTCTGAGATAACATCAGCCTCGGTTTTGCGACGCACTTCTACGGCACAATCCAGCCCTATATTGGCCAACTTATTTGATGCCATAATTTTACCGCCGGTATAAAGGGGCTGACTTACGGATACTCCTGCCATATACATGCCTCGTATCTTAAGTAGCGAACCCATCATGTCAATATCTTTGGCATATATTCCGGTTGCTGATCCGCTGAGATTAGGAAAGTATGAGGCAAAAGCGATATATTTATCGAGTTTTGCCTGTTTATAGGCATTGTCGGCCTTTGCCATCTCTTCATTATTCTTCAATGCCATTTCGCGACATTGTACCAAAGAGAGTTTCAGCTGGGCATTGACGGATATATTGACTGTAAGTACAAATGCCATACATAAAATAGTCCTTTTCATTTGTTGTATCGTTTTAGAGCCTGTTTAAATTTTATCCTGAGATAAAAGGAGGTTATTTTACCTATATCGACTCTTTTGTTTATTATTATAATTTAAACAGATTCTTATTTTTTTATCTCTTGTTTGTTGAGCTGTGGCTGTGTTATATGAAAGAGTACCGTATAGAATAGAGGAAGCAGTGCCAATGTTATTACAGTTCCTATTGTGAGCCCGCTCATTATTGTTACTGCCATTGATGCGTACATGGGATCCGTAACTAACGGCAACATACCAACAATCGTTGTGAGTGAAGCCATTGTTACTGGACGTGTACGGGAAACGGTAGCATTTATAACGGCATCATAAGGGTGCTGGTGTTCTTCGTTAATAAGACGTGCAATCTCATCGACAAGTACTACTGCATTTTTTATCATCATTCCCATAAGTCCCATAATTCCTATTATTGCCATGAAAGTTAGGGGTTGTTTAAAAATAAGCAGCGCCGGTGTTATTCCACACATTACAAATGGGAAACATATGAGTATTAGTATTACCTTCTTCCAATTATTGAATAATAATAGGAGGATGGATAATACGAGAAAAAGAGTTATTGGAAGGTATTTCATCAACCCTTCCATAGAGTCGCCCTGGGTGGCTATCTCGCCTTTCCATTCCATCGTATATCCTTCGGGGAGCTTAATCTGGTTTATCTCTTTTTCAATGGACTCTTTTACTTTTGCCGGCGTGGCTGCCCACTGCGTGTAATCCGGATCACACTCTGATTCTATCTGCCGGGCACCGTTTACACGAACAATCATTTGCTCTTCGCATCCAAGGTCAATCTTACCTGTTACATTGCTAAGAAGAGCACTCTTATACATACCTCCCTCAATGTCATCTGAACTTTTACTCCCTCTGATTAATTGCGCCAGATCATCATCATTGAGTTTGACGTTAAGATCGGTCCATACTGGGATGTCGCTGAGGTCCTTAATCATACTTCCGTCTGAATTGCGAATGCGGAAGTTAAGTAAGACCGGCTGGTCTTGATCGTTTATAACACCACAAACCATACCATCTGTTGCTGCCTGCAACGCATTTCCTATATTGCCTCTACTTACTCCGCTGCGACGTGCTTCCTGCTCCATATATCCGGCAACTAGTGATTTTCCCATCGGCTTCCAATTGTTCTGCACGGAATAGAAATCGACATAAGGGGACTTGCGCATAATGCTCTCGGCCTGTCCTGAAAGGTCACGCAAAACAGCCGGATCAGGTCCGGAGAATGCCAACTCTACTGTATGAGAGGTAGAGACCGAGAAGTTGTATTTACGGGCACGGATATAAGCATCAGGATAGAGTTCGCGCAGTTGCTTACGAATCTTGGGCAACTCGTCTACCATTGTTTCGTAATCTGGGCAATCTATAATAAGTTCACCGTAACTGTCTCCTCCGTTATTCATAGGGCGAACAAGGCAATATCTTGCCGGTGTACTCCCCATTGAGGCTGCAACTCGCTCTACGTTTGGATTCTGTTTTACCAAACGACTCATCTCTTTTAAATCTTGCCTTACTTTGTCCGGATCTGTCTGATATGGCGCGTAGTACTCTACAACAAATTGTTTATAGCTAAAGTCAGGAAAAAACAAGTTCTTTATCTTTCCCATACCTGCAAATGAAATGATCAGAACAGCAATGGAGACTATAACTGTGGTTTTTTTATACTCTATCAGAAAAACAACCATTTTTCTTACCAGCTGTTGGGCTTTATTGTTCTGAACCTCATTCCCAACCTTCTTAATGCGGAGCGCAAGGAAGAATTTGGCAAATACAGGAACCTGCGTTAAAGCAAGAACCCAACTGACTAATAAACTTACGCAAAGTACAAGAAATAGGTCACGTGCATATTCTCCTGCCGTATCTTTAGAGAGGAATACGTTAAGAAAGGCTGATGCTGCTATTAACGTAGCTCCGAGCAATGGCATTGCCGTTGCTCGACATATTCTATAAAGATAGACCTTGGGACTTAATTTGCGTGAACGGTCTACTAGTATTCCGTCCATAATTACGATGGCATTATCTACCAACATTCCCATGGCGATAATGAATGCTCCTAAGGAGATCCGCTGTAATGTTGTTCCACACATTAAAAGCAAAGGGAAAGAGCCGGCAATAGTAATGATAAGTCCTGCACCGATAATAAGCCCACTGCGTAAACCCATAGTAAAGATAAGGACAATAACGACAATGAGGACGGACTCTATAAGATTGATCATAAACGAGCTGATAGCTTCGTTGACTTTATCGGGCTGAAAAAATATCTTTTCCATATCTAATCCAGCCGGAATGTCTGACATAATATCTTTTAGTTTTGCCTCTACGGCTTTACCTACATCAGGCACTACGGCATCATTCTCAGTTGAGATGCATATAGCCAGCGCCGGCTCTGAATTTACAAAGAAGCCGTTCTGCTGAGGCTCTTTATATTTGCGCTCTACTTCGGCTACGTCGCCTATGCGTATTTGCTTGCCGTCAAGCGTCTGTATTATTAGATTTTGGACATCTTCAACGTCCTGAACGCGATCTGTAATTCTCAGTTTTATCTTCTGTCCATCATCTTGATAACTTCCGGCATCGACTGTCTTTGTGGCATCCTGCAACACACTCATAATTTGTGTAGGGATAATACCATTGCGCACTATTTTCTCTTTTGAGATGGTGATATTGATAACCTCATCGCGGTTACCATATATATTTATACGTTTTACACCTTTAACGCTAAGCAACTCTCTACGGATCTTCTTAGCATATTTATACATTTCAGGGTATTCATGACCATCTGACGTCAGGGCGTAGAACATTCCGTATACGTCCATCATATCATCTACAACGATGGGGTTACAACACCCTTGGGGTAATTTCATTGCGGAGGCACTGACCTTACGCCTGAGTTGATCAAAGTGTTGTTCAATATCGTCCATCAGAACTGTCTCGCGAAACTCAACGGTAATCATTGCCATACCGTTAGTGCATTCTGAGGTTATCTTCTTCACATTTGGCATTGAACGAAGATCGTCTTCCATAACCTGAGCTACTTGCAGCTCAACTTCATGAGCCATAGCTCCCGGATAAGGAACTACTACCATAGCCTGTTTAACGCCTATTGCAG
>JAVVOY010000019.1:0-3313 GCA_036656055.1 Bacteroidales bacterium | reverse complement strand
TTTGGGCATCTGCACAAACGATAATACTCCAGCAATAAGAAGTGCTGCCATTAATGACCAAAACAGAGTCGGCCGTTTTATAAAGAATTCGGTTAATGATGCCTTCATTAGAACAACCCTCCTACGTTTGTTTTATCCGATTCGGGAAGTATTCGTACTTTTTCTTTATCTTGTAGTGAGTTAACACCGGCTTTTACAACCTGTTCTTCTCCGTTAAGACCTTCAGTTACTATAACCTTGCCTGTATTGTCTATACCGTTTAGCTTCACTTCGCGGCGACTGACTGTTGAATCTTTGCCTAACACCCAGATATATGTTTTCCCATCGGCATTTATAATTGAACTTATAGGTAGGACATAATCTTCGGTAGTCTCTTTTGAGGCCTTAATGGAGATATTTACAACGACATTCATTCCTGCCGTCAATCTTGCCTCCCTAGCACTTGGTAATGATAATATCATTTTATAAAGTTGCGTACTGCTTGCCTTGTTGTTAATACTAATAAGATTAAGGGGATATGAATCTTCAGGTTCTAATGAAGAGGAGCAAGTAAAGCCCAAAAAATTATTACGCTGCATATAAAGACTGGCAGGAATATCCACCTCCACTTTAATCTTTGATACATCTAATAAATTAACGATTGGCGAACCTGCCTGTAACATCTCTGCCTTTTCGTAGTTGACTTTTTGTATATAACCACTTACAGGTGCAATAAGCGTTGTGTATTGTAACTTGTTTTTATTTACCTTTAGTTGCACCTCTAGTTGCTTTAATCCGGCCAACGCCTTTTCGTAATCGTTGCCTGAGATGCTCTTGGCTTTGTATAGCTGCTCCATACGGGCTACTTCGTCCTTCATCTGGTCATATTGTATCTGATAGGCATCGACACCGAGTTGATAATCTTTTTTGTCTAAAACGGCTATAACATCTCCTTCTTTTACAAAATCACCTTCTTTAATGAATATCTTCTCTATCTGACCATCGGTTTTAAACCCAAGTCCTATCTCTCGCGCCTCTTTTACCACTCCTGAAAAATTCTTGTTTGATACATTGCCCAATAAAACAGGTCGGGTAAATTTAACACTACGCATAAACTTATCTTCTTTTTTAGTACTGCATGCCATAAATAACGACAATATTACTACTGACACTAAAAGACTCTTTATCCTCATCTTCTTTTTAAATTATTTAAACGGTAAAAACGATACCTTTCTTTTCTGGTTGCAAAATTCATTCTTATTGCTTAAATATCCAAGGTAAAAAGGAGTGATATTTTGGTCTAAAAGTCCAGTATTGTTGTTTATATGTTTTAGTTACGCTATTTTTGTTGCCTAAACCTCCAATTACAGCCAAAATATGGATAAAAGCATTTTTTCTCTTGACTTTTCTGATCTATCAAAATTTGACGCATCAGCATCAATTGAGGGACAGATTGTATTGTCGGATAATCTGGATGATTCATTAAATATTTTTATAAGCAAGAACCCAAAAAAGAGTTTTCCAATACAGACTAAAATGACAATCAACTTGGTATGCACAAGTGGAGAGATGGAGATACGTGTGGCCCTTAAAGAATATAAAATCAGGCAGAAGTCTATATGTGTTATTATTACCGGAACTATTTTTGAAATTATATCAATATCTGAAGACTATAAAGGGTTTATGATTGCTGCAAAGAATGATTTTATGCAGATTACTGATAATGCAGCACAGATAATGTCCATTTATAATTGTCTTAGAAATACACATTGCTTTACAATTACCGAAGAAGAGTTGCTTAAATATATAAATATATACAGAGTGATTAAGACAACGATGCAAGAGAGTGAACACCCTTTTAAGATGCAGATATTACAGTCGTATATAAAAATTATATATTATCAACTTATGCCGGTTCTGTTGAAAGAGTCGGAGTTGCAATTAAAACGCCCGCGAACCCGCCAAGAGGAGATTTTTGAAAGGTTTATATCTGAAGTTGAGGTACATTATAACCAAGAACGCAGCATAAAGTTTTACGCTGACAGGCTCTGCATATCTCCTAAATATCTCTCTTCTGTAATTTATAAAGTAAGTCAGAGATTAGCTGGTGAATGGATTGAGGATTATGTGATACTTGAGGCTAAAACACTGCTTAAATCTGGGAAATTAAGCATCCAGCAGATAAGCGAGGAGCTTAATTTTGCCAATCAGTCTTTCTTTGGAAAGTTCTTTAAACGCTACGTAGGTATCTCCCCAAAGGAGTACAAGAATAATTAATGGGGAAAGCAAACAATACTATCTTTTTGAAATCATTATAACAAAAAAAGAAACCCCTCTCTTAGGCGTTTTCTTAATGGAGAGCACGGATGCACTGTACAATCTTTGTTTTTATTAGGTATATCGGTGGGCGGACTTGAACCCGTTAGATTAAAATAGGCAAATGTGTCACGAATTTTATATTTTAATACTCTCGTCGCAAATTTCACTATTCTGCGATAGCAATGAAATAGAAAAAGCACATTAAAAGGTGCTTTTATCTATCGGCGGAAAGAGGGGGATATGAATCTTCCATCACCAAACTTCTTATTATCAATGATGTAAACAAATAAATTTTCTTCTTAGGAACTATTTAGGAACCGAAGTTTGTCCGAACAGGACTTTTTGATGTCTTTAAGGTGTCTGTCACAAGACACAAAAAGTCCCGTAAAACCTTGATTTTACGGGACTTTTCTACGTTTGACCTCATTTTGTATTTAGGCCTTGGCGGAAAGAGGGGGATTCGAACCCCCGGTACCCTTACGAGTACGACAGTTTAGCAAACTGTTGGTTTCAGCCACTCACCCATCTTTCCATTAAGATGCTTAGCCAAAATGATTTTCGACTGCAAAGATAACAGCATTTTATTAATCCGCAAAGGATAAATACAAAATATTCCGGACAAAACTGACATACAGTGTAATCGCAAAAAAAGTGTTGTATTTTATATTATTATAAAGTGCTGGTTATTAAAGACAAAAAATATTTTTCACGAAAAACGTAATTAATATGCTTGCTGATTAAAAAAATGCTGTTATCTTTGCAGCGCATTTCAGAAAACGAATGCAATATAGGGAGATTCGCTAGCTCAGCTGGTAGAGCACAACACTTTTAATGTTGGGGTCCTGGGTTCGAGCCCCAGGCGGATCACAGAAACCGTTTCACAATGATTAGCCTAAATCATTATGAAGCGGTTTTTTTTAGCGCTCTTACAAATACTAAACAGTTGGTTGAATAGAAAAAAAACGTAATCGCAAAAGAGCAATTATGATATAGAATGGGTTAATATAATAACTGG
>JAVVOY010000018.1:0-42158 GCA_036656055.1 Bacteroidales bacterium | reverse complement strand
CATTTTAAGACAGATATTATCTTTATTGGTACAAATACCTCCACCACGTGCAAACCCGAGCTTACGGGCAGAGAAGTATATAATATCCATATTATCGGCTATCTTACGGGTTATTTCGCGAATGCTCATATCTTTACAGGCCTTTTCACGTACCTTTATAAAGTAAAGGTTATCCTGCAACAACGAGGCATCCATAACAGACATTATTCCGTACTCTCTGCATATAGCGGCAACCTCAAGCATATTTTCAAGCGAAAGCGGCTGACCGCCTACAAGATTTGTCCCGGCTTCGATACGTATAAACGGAATATGTTCCACTCCAACTTCCTCTATAAGACGACGCAAACGGGGAATATCAAAATTACCCTTGAACTGGCAATTGTTATTTGGTTCAAGCCCTTCTGCTATTATAACCTCTTCCACTACTCCGCCTAGGCGTGTAATATGTGCCTTTGTCGTTGTAAAATGGAAATTCATCGGCACAATATCTCCGGGTTTTACAAAAGCCTCGGCAAGGATATTTTCTGCTGCACGTCCTTGATGTGTAGGGAGGAAAAACCGTGTGCCGAATATCTCGGTCAGCCTTTTAGAAAGACGGTTAAATGTCTCTGACCCTGCGTAACTATCGTCAGCAATAAACATTGCTGCCTGCTGCCTATCACTCATTGCATTCACGCCGCTATCGGTAAGCATATCCATGTAGACATCGCGATTCTGTAAAAGGAACGTATTATTTCCCGCCTCATTAATATATTTAAGACGGTCCTCTACGGTGGGTAGGAATAATTTTTGCACAATCCGTACTTTGTGCATCTCTAACGGAACATTGGGGTTCCTGTAAAATTTTACGTTTGCCATATAATATTATTTATAGAAATAGTTATTGTTTCAGCTTAATCCCATCTCAACAAAAGCGATCAATTTCTGAAAGGATTCTTACCGCTCAACAGGGAATTTGAGCAAAGATAATTAATATTTTATATACACACATAAAACATTAATTGATTATAGCTTTTATTTTATATGTTATAAATCATACTGCAGGATATAAATATAATTTTCACAACGACTCTCTATTAACTATCTGAATAATCAGGCATAGGAGATGTATTTATTATTTGTAGATTTGTCTTATCTTTACGCTATAAAAATAAACAAAAGGGGATGGAATATATATATTTTATCATAGATTTTATTCTGAACATAGATGTTCATCTAGCGGAACTTGTTGCACAATATGGTACTTGGATTTATGTCATTTTGTTTCTGATAATATTTTGTGAGACCGGCTTAGTTGTAACTCCGTTTTTGCCTGGCGACTCCCTCCTCTTTATAGCCGGAGCTCTGGCATCTATGCCTACTAATTCACTGCATGTTCATTGGCTCGTTTTAATACTGATTGGTGCTGCCATACTTGGAGACGCTTCAAACTACATAATAGGACGCATATTCGGTGAAAAACTTTTCCGCAATCACGATTCAAAGATCTTTAAACAGAGCTATTTAGATAAAACTCATGCCTTTTATGAAAAATACGGAGGGAAAACTATTATTCTGGCACGTTTTGTCCCTATTGTCAGGACTTTTGCGCCATTTGTAGCCGGAATGGGACACATGAGTTACCGCCACTTCTCCCTATATAACGTCATAGGTGGTATCCTATGGGTGACATCTTTTACTTATGCAGGATTTTTCTTCGGAGGGCTGGAATTTGTACAAAACAATCTTAAACTACTAATTGGCTTAATTATCTTAGTCTCTATTATGCCCGCAGTAATCGAAGTCTTAAGAAGTAAATACGCCGGAGCTAAAACTCAAAAATAATAATTCCCAATATACAACAAAATGAGATTTATATCTACCTTTGTAGTATCGTTATGCAAAATACAAATTCCGAATATCAGTGGGAGACCCTCCCTAACGGACTGAGGATAATATACCGCTATGCAGAGTCTGATGTCTCATATTGCGGTTTTTCAGTGAATGTTGGAACACGCGATGAAAGTCATGGGCTCGAAGGGATTGCGCATTATGTGGAGCATATGTTATTTAAAGGGACAGAGCACCGCACTGTATGGCATATACTAAACCGTATGGAGAATGTAGGTGGGGAGATGAATGCTTACACCGCAAAAGAGGAGACTGTAATATACTCTGTACACCTTGAGCCGGACATTAAACGTTCCGTTGAGCTTATGGCTGATCTGATATGGAGATCAAAATTTCCAAACGACGAGAGCGAAAGGGAGAAAGAGGTAATTGTTGATGAGATAAATTCATACCGTGATAATCCGGCGGAATTGATATACGATGAATTTGAGAATCTTATGTTTGGTGGGCACGCCTTAGGACACAATATCCTTGGTGATATCAATTCTATTAAAGCAATATTACCTGAAGACGGCAGGAAGTTTCTTAGCGACCACTACACACCTGCCAATATGGTTTTTTTCTTTACAGGAAAGACCCCTTACAAGAAAGTTGTAAAATTACTTGAAACATTTGTTCCTACAAACTCCGCCAATGTAACAGTGCTTACGCGTAACGCTCCGGATATCTACAATCCATTTTTTAAAACGGTGAAATCAGATAATTATCAGGCTCACGCCATAATAGGGAATAGGTGTTATAATATGTTTGATGACAGACGTATACCGCTATTTCTTATCAGCAATATACTTGCAGGTCCAGGGATGAACAGTCTGCTTAATATTGCATTAAGGGAACGACGCGGATACGTATATACAGTGGAGTCGTCTGCTACATGCTATACCGATACAGGCGTTTTTGCAATATATTTCGGAACCGACCATGCAAATATCAACAAATGTTTTTCCGTAATAAAGAGAGAATTCTCACGACTTCGTGATAATAAGATGACATCATCACGCATAGATGCTGTAAAAAAGCAGTTCATCGGACAACTTGCAATTGGTCGTGAAAGCCGTGAAAGTTTAGCCACAGCAACAGGTAAAAGTTTTTTGCACTACGGCAAATGCGAAACATTTAAAGATTCTGTAAAGAGAATAGAGGGGATAACTTCTTCGCAGATATTAGACGTAGCAAACGAAGTATTAGATGATAAACAACTCTCAACTCTGATATTCAAATAAACGATCTACTCACCATATATCAAAAAAAGATCGTGGAATAAAACCCTTACCCAACTTTATCGTTTATACAATATTTTGGACTCTGCCTAAACATTGTGGCACTGCCATTTCTTTGTTATTCAAAACAGAAACGCTGCTTATTTTTATTTTATCTCTCTTATCAACATTCCTACATAAAAATCCCCTCCGCTCACCTTCCTAAACGTTGTGGCGGTCAGATTTGCTCCATCGGCCTGCTCCTCAACAGCCATAAACCTATTGTCCCAAATCTTTTTCTTCTCAGGTGCAATAACTCCTACTTTTTTATAAATTGTCTTACCGTTCTGGTCTAACGATTTTTCAAGAACCTCAAATTTTGAATTTTCAGCAACCCCCTCTTTCATCCCTATTTTGGCGGTAATAGATGGGGTGACGGAAAATAGAGGTTCCTTTACCTTAAACTCATCGTACCGATGCTGAAGCGCTACGATATTATTGTCTAACGCTCTTGCACAAACCTTTCTGAATACATCCTCGGGTTTACTGATCCCTTTTATTACTGTTTTTGTGCTTTTTGCTGTATATGACCCAATATATTTGAGTTTAAAAAGATCCTGATCGGAATCATAACCAAGCATTTTATTGGGGGAGGACGCATTTACATCAAAATAGTAGTCTTGGTAGAACTTAGCCGCAACTTCTTCATTCCAATCGAGTTGATATAAATAAGTTGAGACATTTACCGTAAATCCAGCTATCTGATCTGAGATACTTTCAGATAGTTGCGCAGCCGATTCAACAATATCCCCAATACTTCCGCCCATTTCTCCCGCGAATGATCCTATAACTGAAAATATCTGTTTTGCGATCTGCGCCCTTGCCTCTTTGTCAATATAGGTTATATCGTTTACTGTTACGAAAGTCTTTCCGATTAGCTCCTCTCCGGCATCTGCCAATATTGCGACACCTCTCTCACTATGTATTGCCTTTTCTAAATCAAGTTTGGTTGCGTTATATTCTCCCCGCGATGTTATTAACGAAACATCAAATACCCCTGACTTCTTGTCACGATTAAACCATTTTGAAACAAGTCTTTTAGCAACTTCGTTTTTTTTCAAAAATTTAGATACTGCCTCTACATCCTCCCTCTTTTTTGAAGATGTAACACACTTGACACTTAAATCATGGTTATTAAATTTATCGGGAGTGGTTAAGGCGAGATATGCAGATGTTATCTCATTATTCATCTTTACTTTGGGGTGACTTATTAAAAATGAATAGAGCGAGCTTCGTTTGTATTTCTCGTTTTGTATATCCTTCTGAGCATAAATGCATGATATACTGAAAATAGATATTATGATATATGTAAAATATTTTTTCATGCGATTAATTATAAATATAGTTTAATAATCCCATAACTCATTTGGAATAACATCTTCTATCCCATATTGTAATTTACCAACTTCAAAAGGGACTATCGTATTTCCTTCATGATCAATCCATGAAATTCCTAATTTTGGATGACTAACCCAACCTATTATAATTTTATTGTCATTCTTATTAAAACGGACAAACGAATCCTTACCAAAATCACTCTGTATTGTATCATATATAATAGGCGTTATCTCTTTCCCTGCAAGATTTACATATCCAAATAGATCGTTTTTCTTTACCCATGCTACGCCATTACTGAATTTTCCGGTTTCATTATATTTTATATCAGTAAGCTCTTTCCCGCTTTTATCAATCAATCCGCATTTATGTTCGTCTTTCCATACCCAAGTGACTCCATATTCGTTAAAGTCTTCTATTTTGTAATAATTTAAGGGGATTATATGCTCTCCAGACTGATTTATCACCCCATATTTTTCGTTATTTTTCACCCATGCCATTCCGTTATGGAAATCACCTATGGCACAGTAATCGAATTCTGTCAGCAACTTACCGTCTCTGTTAATTAAAGCCCAATGTCCGGTTGCATTGTAATCTTCAAAGAGATTATCTATTTCATAAATCGGAGTAACAGAAAGGGCTCTTTTACTCCCTGTTGCTCTCCCTTTACTGTCAACAATATTAATAACCTGTACTTTTCTTATCAATGAACCATCTTTCTGCACCCAAGCTACTCCGTCATCGTTAAATGCCCCTACTTGCTCGTATTGAGGCGAAACTATCTCTTTCCCGGTTTTTATATCCACAAAGCCCCATACGCCACCCTCAATATGCGTTTCAGTACTTCTCGCGCCATTGTTTACAGCAACAATATCATTGTTATATAAATCAACGTAATCATAAATTACCGGGACAACCTCTTTTCCTGTTTTATCTATAATGCCCCATTTACCGCCGATTGGGTTTAATGGATTTTTAACCTTCCCGCCAATATTCACCCACGCATAATGTCCTTCAAACTCGCCAACGGTCGTATAAATAGGTTGGATTACAAAAACATCTCTTTCATCTACATATCCCCATTTTCCATGGTCTTTTTGTGGCATTAAATTTTGAGCATTAAGGAACCCAAAACCGAGAATAAGAACAAAAAATAATATTAATTCTCTTTTCATATTTGTTCGATTAAAATTTAATAATCCAAAAAGAGATAGTAAATTATAATTTTTCTCTTGTCGATACCTTCTCATTTTCCGTATTTTCTATAAAAAACCACATTCTGACGATATACTAAACTATTTGTATTATAGCATGCTTTTTAACCAAGAGTCGAAGAGATCCTCGGATGCAAAAAGTTATAGCCTTATTATCTTTAATACATTATCTTAAAAGCCATGCTATATTATAGGATGTTGGCTGCTGATGATTACCGTAGGCAATCCCAATCTGCCTCCCGGCTTCGATGCGCTGTGACTCCAGATTCACCTGATCTTGATACATCTTCATAACAAACTTCCAATCATCTAAAACTTTCCCTTTAATTTCAGAATAGAGCATCTGCGCCTCTTTATAGCATTTAGCATCAGGATATATGTTAGCAAGGTATTCTCCGGCATCTTCAGCCCCAGACGAGTTTTGATTTGCTGCCCATACCATTTTAGCTTTAGCTAAATTTATATCACAGAGATAATCTATATATTTTTGATACACCTCGGCAGTTACTTTTAACGATTTGTCATAACAGTCGGATACATCCGGTATTGACGAAAGCATATACAAAGCCTGTTCGTATTGCTTTTGTGTTGCAAGTGAATTGCTTTTTTTGACAATATTATCGCACTGGGCATTATAATAGTCTATTATCTTCTTCTTACCCGTTTCTATAAATTCCGCTAAGTTTTTGGAATTAACATCAATATTCTTTATTGCATCTATATAACATTTTGTTTCATTATTGCCTACTGCACGCATTGTCAATGATGTTGATGCAAATATCTTTTGGTCGAAATAATCGGCTATATAGAAAGTTATTTCCATATTTTGAGCTATTTTTGTAGGTGCGCTGCCAAGTATCTCTTTTGTCAAAGGGGTTATTGATGCTGTAATAAAAAATCTGCTGAAATTTTCATTGGCAGAAATGCCGCTTTTAACTGCGATCTGCTTGAATTTATTAGCCAAATACAATTTTGCACCATCAGGAATATAATCTATCTGATCAGGGATGACAATAGACAATGCCATTGTTGAACCTTTTTGAGAGAAAGCGTTTTCTTGAGCAGATATACTATTGCTGACGATAAAAATCGATGCAATAATTAACAACATAATCTTTTTCATACTATTATTTTTATTTTTCACCTATCACCAAAACTGCCCTACCAAGCCCTTTAGGCATAACCTTACTATTAATCTTATATGTGTCACGTAGATACTTGCGCAGACCTCTTACAAAACTCTCTGTATCCATTGCTTTTCCGTTAGCATCATATAGTGGGACACGCACCTGCTCGAAATAAATATGCGTTTCAGAAGCATCTGACTTATTATATCTGTGGGATACAGTATTTTGATTAATCCAGTCGTCGATAATTTCCGTCAATTCGGTCCCATCATACTCTTTTTCAAGATCTATGCCAGAGCCATTGTCAAAGACATTGATATCTACGGCAGCTTCACGCCCATTTGTTAATAAATCCTCGAAATGCGCCTGCAACCTTGCTACAAAATTATCCATGTTGGATAATACAGCCTCCTCCAATAACAATGGTATCTCTGCCGACATAGATGGCGCTCCTGTTCCTTCTGCTCCGGCTATCTGTTTATCGGTATATGCATCAATCCCTTGCAGAATATATGTTATTGATCTTTTTGGTCCAGCAGTATTGACTTTCCATCCAAGCTGTAATATAATATCGGCTTTAGCCGTCCGGCGAAGCTTATCCAAAGAACTTTCAGCTATTTCTGCCCCAGATGTCTTGCTTACAGTCATCATATCCTCTGCCGAACGCTGTTCTATTGATTTTACCACGGATTCGAGATTCTTTAAAGGGAATCCCCTATCAGCCATCAAAGTATTGATTTTTGATATTACCAATCCAAGATTCATATCGCTTTGCAATGCTTTTTTATAATCAGGAACTATTACTTGTGTTCCTTGATTATCTAAAACTGTAACAAACTTATTGGTCTGACACCATACATCACTTGGAACAACCATTAAAGTAGGCTTTTTTGCCTGTCCAAATAATGACGCAGAAAGTAAAAGCCCTGCGAAAGCTATAAATATTTTTTTCATACAATTTTCCCCCTATATGTAAAAACCTTTGTTAATTTTACGGTTTTATTATTTTATCTTCAATCAATTTATTTTTCAACTCTTCTCGCAGCACTCTTACCGTAACTCCAAATTTCACTTGCTCTCTCCTTTTTTCTCTCTTTTTTGTCCCTACTCTGCTATCTTCCATACTTACGTATTTGAGATATTCTCCTTTATCCTTAAAGAAGGGATTAAAGTAATACTGATACTTCTCTCGGGCATTTACTTCAATTAGCAGAGGTTTTGATTCACACCCTCCGTTTCCTTTTTTGACTCCAGTGAATAGCACTTCATATACGGCATTTTTCCTCCCCTGCTCCAAAGCATCACTTCTGTTTCGCCCATTTGCCCATACCCGTAACGTCTGCGAACCGTCATGCTCTATACCCAAACACTCCGTTTCATAATTATAATAAGCACCGGTGGATTGAGAATATACGCTCATAATACATATAAGCAGTATAGCATAAAACAATATTACTCTTTTCATATATTAATTTATTGGTTAGAACTCGTATGCTAATCTGCCGCATATAAAGTCTGTATATACAGATGATTTATATCCGTCTTCTGTTTTATTCAGAATTTGTCCCATATAACTGATTCCAAATAAAAAACTATGACGCAATCCTCCTATGCGCATTCCCAATGTGGGAGCGAAGAAAAAGTTATCGTTTATGCTGTACCCTATATCAAGCGACCAATAGGGAGAAAACATTCTGGAGTGTTGTGATATAAAGTTACCGCGAACATCAAGATATACAGGAAATGACATTTTACTTATATTTGATCGTTGATCATCATTAGATTGTCCAATATAGCCGCGAACACCTAACCCGACACCGATTTTTATAAATTCATTGAAGCGATATCCATTTACAAATGAGAACTCCATGAAGCCCATATTTGATGGGGTATTACTATACAAAGTCCCTCCTCCAAAAGCTTCTGCGGAACACCACCACCCTTTATTATTGTTTGATAAATCATTGAATTTACTCTGTTGTGGCTCTTTTGGTGCAACTACATCAGAATTTTGCATTACTGTTCTGACTTCAACCTTTTTATATTGAAGCTCTTCACCGTCAGCAAGTCTTATCTTAACAATAAAATTGTCATTCTGAATAATTTCTCCCTTTATTGCTCTTCCATTGTTGAGATATACAACATCCTGAGACATCACGCATGGAACAAATGCCATGCAGAATAACATTGATAATAATATTTTTTTCATAAGGCTGATCTTAATATTAAAAGCCATTAGATAACCCTTTGATGATCCCTGCACTCTCAAGATCTTTGCGTAATTGGTCTTTGCTTACCGACACTACAACACCGACCTTATATTCTTTTTTTATTTTTATTGATTCCGGGACTCCGACAACTATGGCGTATTTCTGATATTCGCCTCCGTCATCAAAGAATTTACTGAAATAATCGGATTTCTCATATTGTACTCCCGGAGATGGAGCCAACGGACGCTGCGAAACACACTCGCCACCTTTTCCTGCAACACCTTTAAATATAACACCATGTACTGCATTTTTTGCTGCATTTTTTGCTGCAGCCGATTGGCTCTTTGAGTAACTCCACACTTTTACCAAATAAGATCCTTCCGCACCATTCTTTTCACACTCAACTTCATAACGCCACTCTTGAGTGTTTTTATTTGATTTGGTCTTTGACTGGCAATTCTCACTCATAAGGATAAAAGCCAGAATGGATAAACAATAGAAACATTTTTTCATACAATATTTTTTTTGTAAATGGGTGTAATTTAGATTGAAATCAAATATTAGCTATTAATTAATAAAATAGACAACCATTGTAGGTTATTGCAATGATTATTTATTGGACAAAGATAATTGTTTGTTTTATAAATAAGAACATTCTTAATTATTATTTATGTAATTTTAAAATTATAATCTTCTGTTTGTTTTGAGCTAAACACTGGTAAACAAGTTGATATTTGAGTGCTAAGATCGTTTATTTAAAACAATATTCCCGATTCTGAGATTGTTCAGAATCGGGAATATTGTTTTGGTTTTTTATAAATAAATAAGTATCGTCAAAATTTAAAACAACCGCCGACTGTCCAGACAAAACGTGAGCCGTGATTGCTGACACACTGTCCTTTAACTTCAGTATAGACACCCCACTGATCATTAATATCGTATTGGAAACCTGCTCCGATATTAACACCAAAACAGGTATTATTGATAGAGATGTCCGGAAAACCTATCTGATCATAAATTCCTAATCCATCTAGTCCTTCTCTAATGGCGGCATCCAACGCGGCTCTCTGAGATGCACCTACTCCTGAATGGTAGCCAACAATAGTAAAACCAAGCAACGGATATACGCGGAATCCTTTTCCAAAAAAGAACTGATAATGAGCATCTATATTGATATCCCAGACACTGGTAGATTTATTCTTAAAACCATAATCAAACGATGCACCTAAACGCCAAGGATCGGTGATACTATACGAAAATTTGGCTCCGAGACCAGGATTTACAAGACCTTGTCCAGCCCCTAGCGAAAACTGAGCTCCAACAGTCATCTCTCCTTTTTGGGCATAAACTACTGTTCCCAAAAAGCAAAACATCGCGATAATTAGAATTTTCTTCATTGTAAGTTTAATTTTCGTACCGCACAGGACTTGAGCACGGAGGTTTTTTACATAAGCAGAACATATAAGTCCTTATCTCCTTTATCTCTTCTGCGGAGATATTTGTCCTACATTAAGGTTCGTATTAATGAGGACAAAGTTACATATTTTATTTAATGTCCCAAAATTTATCAACCGGTTTTAATTAGATACAAAAAGTATGTGAAAATATCTAAGAGAGGTATTTTACATGATTTTTTTATTTAACTTTACACATCAATTTAAATAAACAATCCGTCAATAGGATTAATTTTAAAACAGTATTAAAAAATAATAGAATGAAAGAACTAAACGGATCAAAAACAGAGAAAAACCTGAAAACTGCATTTGCAGGAGAATCTGAAGCACGTAACAAATATACTTACTATGCTTCAAAGGCCAAAAAGGACGGCTATGTACAAATCGGTGAACTATTTGAGGCAACAGCCCAAAATGAAAAAGAACACGCAGAGATATGGTTCAAACTGCTTCATGGCGGGATACAGGGTACAATGGAGAATCTTAAGGATGCCGCAGCCGGAGAACGTTACGAATGGACTGACATGTATGCAAATTTTGCCAAAGAGGCTAAAGAAGAGGGATTTGATCATATTGCATTCCTTTTCAGCGAAGTTGCTAAGATTGAAAAAGAACACGAGGAGCGTTACCGCAAATTGCTTAACAATATTGAGAAAAAAATCGTCTTTTCACGCGATGGTGACGCAATTTGGGAGTGCGGTAATTGTGGGCACATATCCATAGGGAAAGATGCACCTGAGATTTGTCCCGTATGCGAACACCCGAAGAGCTATTTCCGCCTGCGTGCAACAAACTACTAAAAACGTTAGGCCCCTAAATAAAGAATGGACTCTTTTTTAAGAGTCCATTCTTTTATTTATATGTACATCTGTATCTACATTAATTGTCTTGCAATATTTTACTCTGAAGTCTCACGTTTATTTGCGTTTATACTAAATTCGCATCCACAATAAAGCTGATTGTAAAATCCCTCTTGCCTAAGTAACTGATTACGTCGCTCGTAGAGACCACCTTTGCGCCAGTTTTGATCCCAAAAGACAACATCTCCAACAGTATCAGCGGCATATCTCCCTGCTGCGAAAATTTGGTTTATATCTTTCCAGCGCGATGAAGCGAGAGTTGTCGAAAATAACTTAATACCATTTTCTTTGGCATAAGAGGCTGATTGTAAAAGACGCATACGAAAACATTTTAGACAACGTGCACCGCGTTCCGGTTCTCTTTCAAGTCCCGACACCTCTTCTCTCCATACGTTATAATCGTAATCACCATCAACAACCTGTAACCCAAGGTGATTTGCATAGGTTGTTATCTCTTCTTTGCGTTTATAATATTCCTCTTTAGGATAGATATTTGGATTGTAATAATAAATAATGGGAGTTATGCCGTTTGCCATAAGAGCCTCAATAATGGCGGCAGAGCATGGAGCGCAACATACGTGAAGAAGCAGGCACTTCTCGCCACAAGGGGGAATCAATTTAATCTTATTGCCTATCATCTTTTATACAAACTCTCTTTTCAATGACAAAGAATATCGTTGTAAAGGTACGGAATTATGACCTGAAAGGAAAACTATACTTTAAAAAGATGACGGACAATGGCATTAGTTTATCAATCCTCACAAAATACAATCTTCCTTTTCAGGCAAACTCATTATTTAACCCTACATCTCCCTTACATAAACAGTACTACTTCTCAGTTGACCTTTTATCGTTTAATTATCTTGAAGACGCTATTTCCACATTTTATCAAATATAACCCATCCGGCATATTTCCAAACGGTATAGAATTAGAACCGCACTCAATATGCGAGGTTAGCATTTTTGCCCCGTCTGCACGATAAACTGAGACCTCTGCATTAATAGTGGCTGTAATATTGACACTCTCTTCATCGTGGCTGTAATATACTGAGACGTGGTTCTCTTCGGCATAATTATTTTTTACTCCGGACTGATCGGATCCGGCATTAACAGTAAGCCTGTCAAGACAAAAAAACGCGGATGTATTCATCCCATAACCTCCGTTATCTGACGATTCCATTGTAAAATATATTTTTACAACCTCTCCAAGTTGTGAAAGGTCGAACCACTCCCAGTTGGTACTCTGTTTCAATGAGCCCTCTTTATATTGTGCAAGAAGGAAATCTGACGTTTTTTCAGTAGCATCAGCGGCTACGCCATGCGCTATAAGTTTAAAATAATCCCCCTCTTTAGTCATTGCTGAGGCAAAAGCACTTCCGTTTATATTGTCATAATACGGCCAAGGGTGATTTGCAATATAAACGCCAACTGGATTATAACTTTTCCCATCGTTAAACATGATACCGAGGCTCTGCTCTTTAGACCAACTGTTCCAGTATCCGATAATATACGGTCTACTGCTACTTATCTTAACGACTCCATTATCAACTACTGATATACCTCCTTTTGCCATACAGCCCCATTGGTTATCAGTCCAATTGTCACTATGATTGGCATCGTCAGCATTGCGGCTTACGGTGAACCCGTTCCACACAGCTCCACCCCACGATGAACCCGGCCCCTCCACAAGGTGAGAAAACATAAATGTCTGAGCCTCCCAATATGTATAATCAACATCGTTATAAGTCTCTTTCCATGAACCGTTAGCATTAAACTCAAATTGTACAGGATTGGCAGGAGAAGAGAGATCAAGAATTGTCTGTTCGGTAGCTGCCTTTATACCTTGCGAACAAAGTAGCATAAACAGGAGTGAAAATAAAATCTTTTTTACGAAATTTTCTTTGCTCGAAAAATGGTAGTTATTCTTCATTTTAAAACTATTTTTATTGTTAAACTATATTAAATATGCCTATCCTTTGCTCCGGTGATTTCGGTAGAGGTCTCTCCCAACCATCCGCAAGCCTGACTAACGCCTGTTACAACTTTTATAAAATCCGCACCGGGCAAATTAACTTTGTTCCCATTCTTATCCACTGCCCATTCTATATCAAAAGAATTCTTATCCTCATAACTGTTAGGCCAATTATCCACATAGCCCCATTCATAGGGTTTTTGTATAAAATAGCTGGGACGGACCTCTTTCCCGTTTTTAGGAAGAAGCGTAACATTGTAAATAAGATCCAATTTATCCATCCATAACGGATAATAATCCTGTTTGTGAATCATGTTTTTTTCAACAAACCCTGAGCCACCTCGGTTATCACGCCACGGTATGTTGGCATTAATATCTCCTTGCTTGCTATAAACTATCTCATACCCCTTCACAGTAGACTGTTTTCCATATTCACTTCCGGCAAGTTCATACCACACATCATCGGGTTTACCGTTCTGGTTGACATCGAGCGAAACGTAAACTACACCAGGTTCTGCATTTGCTGCTGTTATCTCCCCTTTACTGTTCTCGGTATACATGGCATTACCGTAAACTGAAAAATCACTCTCTCCGACAGCATTGATAATCGTATGGTCGAACCCGAAAACGATATAACCTCCACACGCACCAAGAGAGAGTAATCCGCCGGATTCACCGCAAATGCTTTCTGCCGCTTTCCTACGCATGGTCTCTTTTGTATCGTTTGTTTCGAATTCGGGGACAGCATTTACAAACTGTCCCGGTGCAGGCATGAAATCATATACAGTAGAGATATAGGGCGAATAGGCTACATCTTCTTTTTTTACTATTACGTCTGAATTGTAAGCAAACTCCGAACCATTGTCAGAGACAATAAGTTTCAGTTTATAACGTCCTGGCATTTGGGCAATGAGGATACATTCCTTCGAGGTTGAAACAACCGAAAGCACTCCATCCGGTGAGGTAACCTCCCATCTGTAACTATCACCGAAAACATCTATGGATATTTTCAATTTTTTCATCCTCTCCACAGTATAGACATCATCTATACAGGACGAAGCGACTGGAACACCGTCTGAACACCCCCCTATGGACATTATCAATACGATCAACAAAAAAATAAAACCGCTCTTTTTCATATTAAAACACACGTTTATTTTAACATCATTTATTTGTAAATAAAGGCTATATGTGCCGGAATATCTCCGGTACGCACACTCCATTCCATCTTACCTTGAGGAGAGTAACTATTAATTGTACCGGAGGAGACATAGTTCTTTGCATCGCATATTATCACATCTCCAGTTGACGGATTCACCGTAATTCCGTAAGGTACCTTTATATTTGATGCAGTACCATCGGATATAAATGATTCGTTTATCACTACACCTTGTAGCACATCCACTACCCGATATGCTATTTCATCTGATGGGGTATTATTGACCCACTGTGTATTATAGAGATAGAGTTTATCTCCTCCTATCGCAAAGTTAGAACAGGGTATTCCTGTGTTTTCAATTGCGGTTATATCTCCCGAAGTGGCTACGGTTAAACGATAAAGTATTGAGGGTATATCTTTATAATTTCCACGTGATAACAACCATAACTTGCCATATTTATCCTCTCGCAATAAAGATAGATTTATGGCGACAGGGGTCTTTTTTATCTGCTCAAAGTCAGATAGCCTTATTGTTGATATAGTATTATCATAGTCTGGGAGACGATAACCGCCTGAATTTGCAACATACAGAAAACCGTTCTTAGCAACCATCTCTTCAGGTTGATATCCAACTTTTACATTGCCTGTTATCTGAAGCGAATTAATATCAATGCGATAAACTGCCCCCTCTTTCACGTCAGTATCTACACCTATTGGAGCAACATAAGATGAAACGTAAGCATTTTCGTCATCAAAAGCAAGCGATCGGCAATTAGGAATATCTATATGTTTTATACTTACTCCGGTTACGGCATCAAGTACCTCAACCTTATGTGAAGCATTGACTACAACATAGAGTTTGTCACGGTAAATCCGCACTTCGTTTCCAACATCTCCAAGTTCTTTAACAACATTAGGATTTCTTTCTGCGTATATGTTACGCTGATAAGTTCCGGTGCGATAATCCATGAAATCGAGTGAAGCCTTGTTACTCCCCATATTACCTTCATTAAGAAGGTAAAAACCGTAGGGATTTGAATTTATATCAGGGATAACATCTGTCTTCTCTGACTCAGATGTGACAATAATTTCGTCTCCGCGGCAAGAGGAGAACAAAAAAACAATTACAAATAATATGTAAGATACACTCTTCATCATATTTCAAATGAAAGAGTGAAACGATAATTTATCCCCGGCATCGGATAATTGAGTATTACATCATAGGATTGGTTAAGAAAATTATTAACCTCAAATGTCCCTTTTAGGGTACCGAACTTTGCACGAAACTCTTTTGTCAGAGATATATCGTGTGTGTACCACGGCTGCATATAGTTTACTGCAATATTCTGCTGTTGCGAATATCGCTCTCCGGCATATATGAAGCTGTAATTTATTATCCATCCCCTGTAATTTCCCTGCACTATTGCGGACATACTGTGCAACGGAACATATGGTATCTGATCGCCGTAATAACTATCTGAAGAATCTGTTACATCTATTGCTTTCTGGAATGTGTATTGTCCTTTTAATGTAAAAAGGAGATCCTTTACCGGAAAGAGTGTTGTTTCGGCAGATAGGTCAACCCCTTTTATTTTAACATTCCCAAGATTAAGCATTGTCCACCTGAACTGTTGTCCTTTTGGATATGCTACTATTTTATCGGTAACTTCATTGTAATAACCATCTGCCTGTATGCGGACAGAATGGACAAAAGAGTTGCCCCATGAACGCATATAAGTAATACCCCCGTCGTACTGAGTGGCATACTCTGGCCTCAATGAGGCATTCCCCATGTCTACATAGTAGAGATCATTAAATGTAGGCATTATAAAGTTCCGTTTACAGAATGCGCGCAAAGTTAAGTCTCCACTCTTCAACGGTTTCATCGAAAAAAGAAGAGATGGAGAAAACGCATGTTGGTGCGACTGATTTATGCCTGTTTTTGTCTTGTCTCGCACGAATGTGCCTAGGCAGCTCCCCTCTATCTTTACACGCCAGACTTGAAACGAAGTGGCCAATGCCAGCATATGTGTACTGCGTTTTGGAAAAGCAAAATCTTTCAGATCAGACCACATAGAGTTCCACTGATAGTCATACGCCAGCGCAATATCCCAAAATTTAAATACAGAGTAACTGTGCGCTGTTGAGATATAAAACTCTTTCTGTTTATAACGATTATCTACGGCGATCAACTTTGTATCGTTGTTTGTATAATGTGTATTGTAATACGCATATTTGGTGTTAAGGAGTGCCTTATATTTACGCGTGAAATCTTTCTGAAATGAACCCTGAACAAAGGTATTATTGTCCCATAGCCTCTCTCCTCTCCTCCAGACGTTATTTACTATTGCTCCGGGTATTCCGCGTTCTGAGTTATACGTGTAAAATTTAACTCGCCAATAGCCGTCATGAATATAACCATAAATGCCACCTTCTACACGCAAAGACATTATATCGCCATTTTCGCGCATGGCGGTAGTATCGTAAGCGGTATTACCGTTCGGGGTTACTCGTTTGTATCTGAATTTATATTTGCCGTTAGCTGCAACATATTCGGCAGATAACGATACAGAGATACTATCTGTTATCTTGCTTTCAAGCAACAATGACGGGTTTAGCATTCCAAAAGACCCACAACGCATTGTTGCTTTAAGATGATACGGACGACCGCACTCAAACTTAGGTCGACGAGAACGGATATAAAGCGTCCCTGCCGAACCGAAATCTTTAGCGGATTGGAATATTTCTCCTTTTTGTCCGTTATACATAGCTATCTCGTCTATATTATCAAGGGAATACATTCCGAGGTCGATCTGACCATTTTGCGCATTTCCAAGTTGAATCCCGTCATAGAAGATACCTACATGGTTTGCTCCCATACTACGTATATCAACTGTTTTTATTCCTCCAACCCCTCCAAAATCTTTCATCTGAATGCCGGTAAAATAGCGCAATGCGTCTGCCACCGAATAACTGTTTAAATTTTTAAGATCATTACCTGCAAGACGTTGAACAGGAACAATCTCCCTGAAATTATCGCCTATAATACTGACCTCTTTAAGATTTAAATGGAGCAAAATTGAATCAGAAGTAGATTTCTCCGACCCATAACCTTGTATAGCGACACTAAGGGCAAGTACCGATATGGTTAATCTTAGTATGTGAAATTTTGAAACCATCTGCTTTTCTTGCACAGCTGCCGTGAAAAGAGTTGTAAAGCAGATGATAAAACGATAGGGTGCAACCCTGCCAGTAGAATCAACACGCTATTTCCTCGAAAGCTGTTATTGTTCAAAGCACTGGCAGGTCTTCTGACTTGTTCTCGCCTATAAGCAGCCTTCCCGTAAATCACAGTGGCAATTGTCGCTTAAGCGTTATGTGGAACTCACAGCAGCGGGACTGTTCGGGATTTTAACCCGATTCCCTTTTAAATCTCCGTGGAGAACCAATGCATCGGCAAAAGTAGTAAAAAAACGCCCCATGTACAAATAAAACATATAAATTTCAAGCAACTACTTATCAACCTTGATTTTATCGATATGGGTCAAATGAGAAAATATGAATGCCGGAGGATGCGAATGTTTGGCATGCCTATTCACGTGGGTTTTAAAACACGATAAAGAAAAACAGAGGGAAGTATTTTACCAATACCTCCCTCTGTTTTTTTATTTCTGGGAATAACTCCTAATTTTTATTTCCTACAACTCGCTTCTCTTTTATGCGAGCTTTCTTTCCTGTAAGGGCGCGCAGATAATAAAGTTTTGCGCGACGTACTTTACCTACCTTATTTACGGTTACACTGTCGATAAAGGGCGAATCCATAGGGAAAATCCTTTCAACTCCAATATTATCTGACATTTTACGTACTGTAAAGCGCTTTTTTTCAGCATTTCCTGAGATACGGATAACAACTCCACGATACTGTTGTATACGCTCCTTGCTTCCCTCTTTGATACGGTAGGCAACGGTCACCGTGTCTCCGCTCTTGAACTCCGGCATCTCAGTGCCCGAAGCAAATGCATCCTCTGCAATCTTAATAAAATCCATTTTTATAATAGTTTAAAATGTTTGTAAAACGCAATATAACAAGTCACCTTCTCTTGCCAGAGATTGCGAAAAGCGGCACAAAGAAACAACTTTTTAGGCAGATAACCAAACAATTAATAATAAAATTTACACGATAAGCTATCAGTGAGATTTACATCTATTTTATTTAGGTAAGTTGAAAAGATGATATTAATCCTTATATATTATCTTTTTTATATTATAAACTTCTGTTTGTTGGGGACTTATACTATACAGTCAATGTGAGAGTGGAGGATTCTCTCACATTAGCAGCATCAGAATTATATTAATATTTATCATGCGAGATATGCTTAATGCTGTTAACAATTAATAATAGCGTTATAAAAAACCGGAGTAATAACTATTTTTAATTATCTTCGCATTAATAGGAAATGGGGTTTGTTTTAATTTAATCAGACTCGCATATAACAAAGGAAATACCCATGTTTAAGAAAACATCTATTTTATTACTACTCATACTGTTTCCGTTCTTTACGGCGTGGGAGACAAGCCTTAATAGGGGAATACCTGATGTAAGCAATCTACCTGAAGCTGTATTGTGGAGTGACTCTGTTTACAAAACAATGACCCTGCGCGAAAAGATAGGACAACTTTTTGTTGTAGCAATAGATGCTAAAGATACAGATGGCAACCGTACCAATATACAAAAATTTGTAGATGAATATAAAGTTGGCGGGTTACTTTTTAGCAAAGGGGATGCCGTATCTCAGCTAAAACTTACAAATTTAGCACAGTCAAAATCCCGTATTCCTCTGCTAATTACCTTGGATGGAGAGTGGGGACTGGCAATGAGACTTTCAGATGCGCCCCGTTTCCCGATGAATATGACAATTGGAGCAGCAAACAACGATTCACTAACATACGCTTATGGTCGCGAAATAGGGCGTGAATGTCGCCGAATGGGAATACACGTAAACTTTGCTCCTGATATTGATGTCAATAGTAATCCCGACAATCCTGTTATAGGCAGGCGTTCTTTAGGCGACAGCCCAAAGGTTGTTGCACGCCTCGGAATAATGTATGCCAAGGGTATAAGCGATGAGGGAATAATACCAGTTGCTAAACATTTTCCGGGGCACGGTGATGTTACAACCGACTCGCATAAAGCGTTGCCAATAAACAATAAAAGCCTCAGCAAATTAGAGAAAGAGGAGCTTCTGCCGTTTCGCGAATATATAAATGCAGGTATGAAAGGTATTATGACTGGGCATTTACTCATTCCGGCTTTAGACGACAAAACAGGACTTCCTGCTTCTCTCTCTCCTATTATTGTGGATTCGCTACTCAGAAAGAAAATGCACTTCAACAAACTGGTGTTTACCGATGCATTAGAGATGAAGGGTGCTGCATCTGAAGGACAAGCACTTAAAGCGATTGTAGCTGGCAATGATATTCTTCTTAAACCCGAAAACGTTGCAGAACAGATAAATGAGATAGAAAGTGCTATAAACGAAGGTACATTACCGGAGGTAAAACTGAGAAATGCGGTGGAGAGAATACTACGCTATAAATATTCAATACGCAACGCAAATAAGAGAGAGATAGAGATTGAGAACATTACGAAAGATATTAATAGCCCCATTGCAGGAGAGTTGATATATTCTCTTTACGCAAACGCAATAACTGTACTTAAAAACGAGAAAAGCATAATTCCTTTTCATAGGTTAAATAAGAGATGTTTTACTGTAAAGTGTTTCGGCTCTAAAGAGAACTCTCCTTTTTCCGAAAGGATAAAAACATATACCGGCATAGATACCTCTCTGCCGGAAAAAGAGGAGATAATGATAATAGGTATATATTCCGATCTGGATAAATATGTAACACAAGTAAAAGAGGTATGTAATGGGAAGAAATATATTCTTGTATTCTTTACCTCTCCTTATACACTGAAAAAATATTCCAATATAATACACGGTGCAAATGCCGTAGTTGTCGCTTACGAAGATGAAATAACAGCACAAGAATGCGCTGCTGAGATACTGTTCGGCGGATTAGGGGCAAAAGGGATCATTCCTGTTAATATAAGTCCTCTATACAAAAGAGGTAGAGGAATTAAAACGGAGCCTACACGTCTTGGATACTCCCCTGCTGAGTATGTTGATATGGACATAGATGCCCTTAAGGCAATTGACGCTATTGTTATGGAGGGATTAGAGAAAAATGCATATCCGGGTTGTCAGGTACTTGTTGCAAGACGTGGAAAGATTGTATATAACAAATCTTTCGGCAACTTAGACGGAGATAAAAACCACCCCGTTAACGTTGAGAACATATACGACTTAGCATCGATAACAAAGTGTGCCGCCACAATGCCTGCTATAATGAACATTTACAGTAAAGGAGAATTAAATCCGAATCTACCACTTGCTCATTATATTCAAGGGCTACAAGATTCTAACCTTGCTGACATAACAGTAGAACAGGCTCTTTATCACGAAAGCGGGCTTCCATCGGGACTGAGGCTCCCGTATATCCTAATTGATAGCACAAGCTATAAGGCTCCACTATTTTCGCAACGTATGCACAAAAATTACCGGATAAAAATAGGAGATAATACATACGCAAACAATAAGGCGGTATTACGGAATGACCTGCTATCACATGTTCATGACAGCATATTTTCTCTTAAAATATCAGATGGCTTATATGCTAAGCCGGTAATAAAAGATACTCTATTTGCTGAGATACTGAAAATAGCCCCTTCTAACGACAAAAAATATAGGTACAGCGATATAAATTTTATATTGTTGCAACATGTAGTTGAGGAGCTTGAAGGGGTAAGTATTGACAAACTTACAGATTCTATTTTTTACGCTCCGCTTGGAATGGCTCATACTGGGTATATGCCTTTAAGCCGTTTTAGAAAAGAGGTAATTGCTCCAACAGAAGAGGATAACTTCCTGCGCAAACAGATATTACAAGGTTATACTCACGATGAAACCGCCTGTTTTATGGGTGGGGTAAGTGGGAATGCCGGGTTATTCAGCACGGCATCAGATCTGGCAAAACTTCTGCAAATGTACCTTAATGGCGGACTATATGGCGGAGAGAGATTTATGACAGAGGAGAGCATAGCGTTATTTACAGAAAACAAAAGCCCTAATAGTCGTCGGGCTATGGGATTTGACAAACCTGACATGGCAAATCAGGGAAATAGCCCCACTGCCCCAGAAACTCCTGAATCAGCATACGGGCATACCGGATATACAGGGACTGCTTTCTGGGTAGATCCTGAGAACGAGTTGATATATATATTCCTTTCAAACCGTGTTTATCCGCACAGATGGAATACGAAATTATTAGACCTTAATATACGCCCACGGATACAATCAGCCATATATAAGGCCATTAAAACAGCGCCTGCAAGGCGCTCAATCTCAGAGTCCCTTTAACCCTACATTAAAGAAATAGATCGCTGACTATTTTCATGGTTGTTACGAATTTGGATTTATAGATTCTATTCTGTGTATTAAAACAAAATACGTCAAAAGTTTTAGGATAATATATTAAATTACAAAGCCTCTTAAAAATGCAAAAGAGGCAGAGATTTTTATCTCTGCCTCTTTTTACTATCAGTATATACTAAATTCAAGAACCTTCCGCTCTTTTATTGAAGTGGGCGGTTATTGGACTAATAGAGTTATGCTTCTTCTTCTACGGTCTCTTCTATTCTGATTTTATCAAAATCATCTTTTGATCCTACAATGAGTTTATTGAATTCACGCTGACCTGTTCCGGCAGGTATCAGATGTCCGCAGATAACATTCTCTTTCATACCTTCCAGACGATCAACCTTGCCGTTTATAGCAGCTTCATTGAGAACCTTAGTTGTCTCTTGGAAAGATGCCGCCGACATAAAGCTTGAGGTCTGTAATGCTGCACGCGTAATACCTTGCAGTATTTGCTCGGATGTTGCCGGCACAGCTTCTCGTACAAGTACAGGCTTAAGGTCTCGACGGATAAGTAATGAATTCTCTTCGCGCAACTTACGCGGAGTAACTATCTGACCCGGTTTGATATCTTGCGAGTCTCCACTGTCAGTTACAACTTTTTTGCCCCAGATACGGTCGTTCTCCTCCATGAAATCTAACTTGTCTACAATCTGCTGCTCAAGGAAACGAGTGTCTCCGGGATCAACAATTGTTACTTTACGCATCATCTGACGTACTATAACCTCAAAGTGTTTATCGTTTATCTTAACTCCCTGAAGACGATACACATCCTGAACCTCATTAACAATATACTCCTGCACTGCTGTCAGCCCTTTAATAGATAGGATGTCGGCAGGTGTTATAGATCCATCGGAAAGAGGAGTGCCGGCACGTACATAGTCATTTTCTTGCACAAGCACCTGCTTAGATAATGAGACAAGATATTTCTTAACCTCACCACTTTTTGATGTTATTATTATCTCTCTGTTACCTCTTTTTATCTTACCGAGTGATACCTCTCCGTCTATTTCGGAGACAACAGCCGGGTTAGACGGATTACGAGCCTCAAACAATTCTGTTACGCGTGGAAGACCACCGGTAATATCACCGGCTTTACCCACAGCTCGCGGTATCTTGACAAGTACGTCTCCGCACTTTATCTGTCGTTTTTCATCAACTATAAGATGGGCTCCGAGAGGCAATGAATATGAGCGAAGCACATTTCCATCCTTATCAACTATTAAAGCTGCCGGAATACGAGCATGGTCTTTGGTCTCCATTATTATCTTCTCTCTGAAACCTGTCTGTTCGTCAGATTCCTGTTTGAAATTCACACCCTCTACTACATTCTCGAATTTCACTACTCCATCAGCCTCACATATAATAACGGCATTGAACGGATCCCATTCACATATTACATCATTTTTCTTAACGGTGTCTCCGTCATTGAAATAGAGTTTAGAACCATACGGAATATTGGTGGTAGTAAGTATTATTTTTGTATGTGGATCAACGATACGCATCTCTGCCAGACGACCTACTACAATTTTTATATTCTTTCCTGAATTTTCAGCATCTACGGTACGAAGTTCATCTATCTCAAGTATTCCTTCGTAACGAGATGTTACGTTAGATACGGTCTCAATATTGGATGCGATACCTCCAACGTGGAATGTACGCAGGGTAAGCTGGGTTCCAGGTTCTCCGATAGACTGTGCTGCAATAACGCCAACTGCTTCCCCTCTCTGAACAAGACGACCTGTTGAAAGATTACGTCCGTAACATTTAGCACATACACCTTTTTTAGATTCGCACGTGAGTACTGAACGTATCTCTACACGCTCAATAGGTGAATTGCCTATCTTTTGGGCTATCTCTTCGGTTATCTCTTCACCCGAGTAAACAAGTATTTCGCCTGTTATAGGATGCTGTACATCATGCACTGATACTCGCCCTAATATTCTTTCGTAAAGCGTAGCAACTGTCTCTTTGTTATTCTTAAGCTCTGTACATACTAATCCGCGCAATGTTCCGCAGTCATCCTCATGGATAATCACGTCGTGCGCAACGTCAACCAGACGACGAGTAAGATAACCTGCATCGGCAGTCTTAAGAGCGGTATCTGCCAAACCCTTACGTGCTCCGTGTGTAGAGATGAAGTACTCAAGCACCGAAAGACCCTCTTTAAAGTTAGCAAGAATAGGATTCTCGATAATCTGACCGCCTTCGGCTCCGGATTTCTGCGGTTTTGCCATAAGTCCACGCATACCGGAGAGCTGGCATATCTGTTCACGCGATCCACGAGCGCCGGAGTCAAGCATCATAAACACTGAATTAAATCCTTGATTGTCATTTGTTAGACGGTTCATAAGTATCTTGGACAACTCTGCATTTACCCTTGTCCATGCATCTATTATACGGTTGTAACGCTCATTGTATGTAGTGAAACCCATATTATAGTCAGAAATGATCTGCTCAACTTTCTCGTAACCTTCTTGTATGAGTTTATCTTTCTCTTCAGGTATAATAACATCTGCAAGATTAAATGATAAGCCACCTTTGAATGCCATCTTGTAACCAAGGTTCTTAATATCATCAAGGAACTGCGCTGCACGTACCATTCCACAAACCTTTATTACGCTGCTAATGATTTCGCGCAACGATTTTTTAGTAAATATGGCGTTTATATATCCAACTTCATCAGGAACATACTGATTTACAAGCACGCGCCCAACAGATGTTTCACGGAGTACATTTACGATATTACCGTTTTCATCAAGATCTTTTACGATTACCTTCACATGTGCATGCAAGGTTACACGACCTTCGTTATATGCTATTTCTGCCTCTTCCAATCCGTAGAATACAAGGCCTTCGCCTTTATCTCCGGTACGCATCTTGGTGATATAATAAAGACCGAGCACCATATCCTGAGATGGCACCGTTATTGGAGCTCCATTGGCAGGGTTAAGTATATTGTGCGATCCGAGCATTAGTATCTGCGCTTCAAGTACAGCTTCGTTACCAAGTGGAAGGTGAACAGCCATCTGGTCTCCATCAAAGTCAGCATTAAATGCGGTACATGCCAATGGATGCAGTTGTATTGCTTTTCCTTCTATCATCTTAGGCTGAAAAGCCTGAATACCGAGACGGTGAAGTGTCGGGGCACGGTTAAGAAGCACGGGGTGTCCTTTCATCACGTGCTCAATAATATCCCAAACGACCGGCTCTTTGCGGTCTATTATCTTCTTTGCCGATTTTACGGTCTTTACGATTCCGCGTTCTATTAATTTGCGTATTACGAAAGGCTTGTAGAGTTCGGCGGCCATATCTTTAGGTAGACCGCATTCGTGCATTTTAAGCTCCGGACCTACAACAATAACGGAACGAGCTGAATAGTCTACACGTTTTCCGAGTAGGTTCTGACGGAAACGTCCTTGCTTTCCTTTAAGGCTGTCCGACAACGATTTAAGTGGACGATTAGCTTCTGTTTTGAAAGCACTTGCTTTACGCGAATTATCCAAGAGGGAATCGACAGCCTCTTGCAACATGCGTTTTTCATTACGCAATATAACATCTGGCGCTTTTATCTCAATAAGTCTCTTAAGACGATTGTTTCGTATTATTACACGGCGGTAAAGGTCGTTGAGGTCAGATGTAGCAAAACGTCCTCCGTCCAACGGAACCAACGGGCGTAATTCGGGCGGAATAACAGGGATAACTTTAAGGACCATCCACTCCGGACGGTTACGCAAACGTGATACACGGAATGACTCTACAACCTGAAGACGTTTAAGGGCTTCGCTTTTACGCTGCTGTGAGCCATCATTTCCTGCTCGGTCACGAAGTTCATACGACAAAGAGTCTAGATCTAAACGGCTAAGTAGATCATATATAGCCTCTGCTCCCATCTTTGCAATAAACTTATCGGGATCGGTATCTTCAAGCATCTGATTCTCTTTGGGAAGGCTCTCAAGAACATCAAGGTACTCCTCTTCAGCAAGCAAATCGTATTTAGTCAACGTATCACCCTTTATACCCGGTTGTATAACCACATATTTTTCATAATAGGTTATTGAATCAAGTTTCTTTGTAGGCAATCCCAAAAGATAACCTATCTTGTTAGGTAAAGAACGGAAATACCAGATATGAGCAACGGGCACAACAAGTTGTATGTGTCCGGTACGCTCGCGACGCACCTTCTTCTCGGTTATCTCCACTCCGCAATGGTCGCAGACTATACCCCTGTAACGAATACGTTTGTATTTTCCGCAATAACATTCGTAATCCTTAACTGGACCGAATATCCTTTCGCAGAAAAGGCCGTCACGTTCTGGTTTATACGTACGATAGTTTATGGTTTCGGGTTTAAGAACTTCGCCACGCGAGTTTGCGAGGATCTCTTCGGGCGAAGCCAAGCCGATGGTAATTTTCGAGAAATTACTCTTTACCTTGGTATCTTTTTTATATGCCATATATTTATTTATATCAGATTAAGTAATTTACAGCCTGCCGTCTCTTAGATACTGAGACGGCAATGCTGTTGCTTTTATTTTAGTCTAATGTGACGCTGAGTCCCAATCCTCTGAGCTCGTGCAGAAGCACGTTAAGAGATTCGGGTATTCCCGGTGCAGGCATCTTTTCTCCTTTTACGATAGCCTCGTAAGCTTTTGAACGGCCTACCACATCATCACTTTTTATGGTCAGTATCTCCTGAAGGATATGTGATGCACCGAATGCTTCAAGTGCCCAAACCTCCATTTCACCGAAACGCTGTCCTCCGAACTGCGCCTTACCTCCAAGCGGTTGCTGTGTGATAAGCGAATACGGACCTATTGAGCGCGCATGCATTTTATCCTCTACCATGTGACCCAACTTAAGCATGTAGATCATACCTACGGTTGCAGGTTGATCAAAACGCTCACCAGAGTGTCCATCGTACAAGTAAGTCTTACCGTAACGAGGAAGCCCTGCTTTGTCTGTCCATTTATTGAGATCGTCAATGCTTGCTCCATCGAAAATAGGTGTAGAGAACTTTTCGCCTAACTCTTTGCCAGCCCAACCTAACACTGTCTCAAATATCTGTCCGAGGTTCATACGTGAGGGAACACCAAGAGGATTCAGAACTATATCCACAGGGGTACCGTCTTCGAGGAATGGCATATCTTCCTGACGTACCACGCGTGAAACGATACCTTTATTTCCGTGACGTCCTGCCATCTTATCTCCTACGCCTATTTTACGTTTCTTTGCAATATACACCTTTGCAAGTTGCATTATACCTGAAGGCAATTCGTCCCCTATTGATACATCGCACTTCTTGCGGCGTAATTCAGCCTCTATCTCTTTCGATTTTTTCAGGTAATTGATTATGGTTGCACGAACAAGATCGTTCTTGTCGGTATCAGAAGTCCATTTGCTAACCTGAACGATATTATAGTCAATCTCGGAAAGAGCTTTCTGTGTAAATTTAACCCCTTTCGGTATTATGTCTATTCCAAGATAATCTTTTACACCCTGCGAAGTTTTACCTTTTGTAAGGGTTACAAGTTTGTCTATCAGAACTATTTTCAAATCATCCTGCTTTGCGGCATACTCTTCGTCCAATTTTGGAAGGATAGCTTTATCGGTAAGTTTTGATTTCTTTTTTACCGCTTTTGCAAATAGGTTTGTACGTATTACAACACCCTTTAATGATGGGGTGGCTTTAAGCGAAGCATCTTTTACGTCTCCTGCCTTGTCGCCGAATATGGCACGCAACAATTTCTCTTCGGGTGAAGGATCTGATTCTCCTTTAGGAGTTATCTTTCCTATCATTATATCACCCGGAAATACATGCGCTCCTACACGGATTATACCTCTCTCATCGAGATCTTTAGTAGCTTCTTCACTAACATTTGGTATATCGGCTGTCAACTCTTCAACACCACGCTTTGTTTCGCGAACCTCTAACGTGTATTCGTCAACATGTATCGAAGTCAGTATATCTTCACGTACAATTCGTTCGTTTAACACAATGGCATCCTCATAATTGTAACCCTTCCACGGCATAAATGCTACTTTAAGGTTACGACCAAGGGCCAATTCTCCGTTTTCAGTAGAGTAACCTTCGGTAAGAATCATACCTCCGGTTACACGCTCTCCTTTTTTACATATAGGGCGAAGGTCTATTGTTGTGCTCTGGTTCGTTTTGCGGAACTTTGGCATATTATATTCCTTTACCGGTGATTCGAAACTGACGAACTCCTCTTCAGGTGTACGGTCGTATCTTATGCGGATTGTTGTAGCATCAACATACTCTATTTCACCACTACCTTCTGCCGTGATCTGAGAACGTGAATCACGAATAAGCTGCCCTTCAAGACCTGTTCCTACAAGAGGAGCTTCTGAACGCAATAAAGGCACTGCTTGACGCATCATGTTAGATCCCATGAGGGCACGGTTAGCGTCATCATGCTCAAGAAACGGAATAAGCGCGGCAGCAATTGATGCTATTTGTGTAGGTGATACGTCCATAAGCGAAACTTCGCTTGGCGCAACTACCGGAAAGTCAGCATTAAGACGTGATTTTACACGTGTGCGTATAAATGTTCCGTCATCATTAAGCGGTGCGTTTCCTTGCGCTATTATGTGTCCCTCTTCAATCTCTGCCGTAAGGTAGGTAATCCCTTCGATCGTGAGGTCTACTTTCCCACTTTCAACCTTATGGTAAGGAGTCTCAATGAAACCGAGGTGGTTTATCTTGGCATATACACATAGTGATGATATAAGACCGATATTAGGACCCTCAGGTGTCTCAATAGGGCAAAGACGTCCATAATGTGTGTAATGCACGTCACGCACCTCAAATCCTGCACGCTCGCGGGAGAGTCCGCCTGGTCCCAGTGCCGACATACGGCGTTTGTGGGTTATCTCGGCCAATGGGTTGGTCTGATCCATGAACTGCGACAGTGCATTGGTTCCGAAGAATGTATTTATTACCGAAGATATTGTCTTTGCGTTTATAAGGTCTATCGGTGTGAACACCTCGTTGTCACGGACATTCATACGATCTCTTATGGTACGTGCCATACGGGCAAGCCCAACGCCAAACTGATTATAGAGCTGCTCTCCAACTGTGCGGACACGGCGGTTGCTCAGGTGGTCTATATCATCAACGTCTTCGTGTGAATTAATTAGCTCTATAAGGTATTTTATTATCTCAATTATATCTTCCCTTGTAAGTACCTTTACATCGGGAGATGTAGTTAGATTAAGTTTTTTGTTTATTCTGTAACGTCCAACCTCACCGAGGTCGTAACGTTTTTCAGAGAAGAAGAGGTTGTTTATAACCTCGCGGGCACTTGCATCATCAGCCGGCTCAGCATTGCGTAATTGGCGATAAATGTATAGTACTGCCTCTTTCTCCGAATTACTGGTATCTTTTTGTAATGTGTTGTATATTATCGAATAATCGGATGCGCCCTGATCTTCTTTATGTAAAAGAATAGTCTGTGCTCCTGCATCGAGAATATCTTGTATGTGAGACTCGTCAAGCGGAGTTTCCCGGTCTATTATTACTTCGTTGCGCTCTATCGAAACAACCTCGCCGGTGTCTTCGTCTACAAAATCTTCTACCCATGTCTTTAACACACGGGCAGCCAATTTACGCCCAACAGCCTTCTTGAGATTTGTTTTGTTTACTTTAACCTCCTCGGCCATTCCAAATATTTCAAGAATATCTTTATCACTCTCAAAACCGATGGCTCTTAACAGCGTTGTTACAGGGAGTTTCTTTTTGCGGTCGATATACGCATACATAACATTGTTTATATCGGTCGCAAACTCTATCCATGAACCCTTAAACGGTATTATTCTTGCAGAATAGAGTTTCTTGCCGTTTGCGTGCACGCTTTGCCCAAAAAATACGCCGGGAGAACGATGCAACTGTGAAACGACAACACGCTCGGCTCCGTTTATTACAAACGTACCTTTCTCGGTCATATATGGGATAGGTCCGAGATAAACATCCTGTACCACGGTGTCAAAATCTTCGTGATCAGGATCAGTACAGTAAAGTTTCAGTTTAGCCTTAAGTGGTACGCTGTAAGTGAGACCGCGCTCGAGACATTCGTCTATGGTATACCTCGGGGGGTCTATGTAGTAGTCTAAAAATTCCAATACAAAGTTATTTCTTGTATCGGCGATCGGGAAATTCTCTGCGAAGACTTTATATAATCCTTCATTCTTCCTCTTTTCAGGAGGAGTGTCGAGCTGGAGAAAATCTTTGAATGATTTTAATTGTACTTCCAAGAAATCCGGATATTGGAGCGGATTCTTGATTGAGGCGAAATTTATTCGTGATTTTTCGATAGAAGCCATGTATGCAAGAATTAATTTGAACTTAAAAAATATATGCACAAAAAGGTAAAGAGCCCTCCTTTTGTTGAGGTCTCTTTACCGTAACCCTGAGAACAGGAAGTGTTATTTAAGTTCAACTTCTGCTCCTGCTTCTTCTAATTGTTTTTTCAAACCTTCTGCATCAGCTTTAGCAAGTCCTTCTTTAACATTGCTAGGGGCATTGTCAACTAAGTCTTTAGCCTCTTTCAAACCGAGTCCTGTAAGTTCTTTTACTAATTTAACGATTGCAAGCTTGTTTGCACCTGCAGCTTTGAGTACTACATCAAATGATGATTTCTCTTCTGCAACAGCAGCAGCGGCTACTGGTCCTGCAACTGCAACAGCAGCAGCGGCTGGTTCGATACCGTACTCATCTTTCAATATTTGTTTGAGTTCGCTAACCTCTTTTACGGTCAAGTTTACTAATTGTTCTGCAAAAGCTTTAATGTCTGCCATTTTTGTTATGTTTTAATTATGGTTTACTAATTTGATTATTTTGTTTATTTTTTCTCAAGAGTATCTAATACTCCATGAATAGTAGTTGCTCCAGATTCCAATGCAGAGAGTACGCCTTGTACCGGTGACTCCAACATTGCAATAACATCGGCAATGAGTTCGTTTTTGCTCTTGATAGCAACAAGTGCATCCAATTGGTCTGCTCCATAGAATGACTCTTCAACGTAGGCTGCTTTATATTTTACCTTATCGTTTTTCTTTGAGAAATCCTTTATGAGTTTTGCCGGTTCGTTACCGGTATTAGATAACATTACTGCCGTAGCACCTTTAAGTGATACATAAAGTGGTGAGTAATCTATCTCAAGATTCTCCAGAGCCATGTGCAGCAACTTATTTTTAACTACCATCAACTTTATCCCCTTATCGAAGCAAGCTCTGCGCAATGCGCTAGTAGCTTCAGCATTCAATGCAGAAGTTTCTGTTAGATAGAAGTGGGCGTACTCTTTAAGTGTCGCTTCAATCTTTTCGATTATTATGCCTTTATCTTCCTTTTTCATTGTGCTCTAGTTTTTTTAAATCTCATCGACTGTTTTTGGATCGATTTTGATGCCTTTACTCATGGTACTCGAAAGATATATACTCTTAATATAGGTACCTTTTGCCGCTGTCGGTTTGAGTTTGATTATGGTCTGCATGAACTCTTTGGCGTTCTCAGAGATCTTATCTTTGTCGAACGACACTTTACCGATTGAGGTATGTACGATACCACTCTTATCAACTTTAAAGTCAATTTTACCCTGTTTCACCTCTTTGACAGCCTTACCGATCTCTGTCGTTACAGTTCCGCTCTTTGGGTTAGGCATTAAACCGCGAGGACCTAATACGCGTCCTAACGCACCAATTTTTCCCATTATAGAGGGCATTGTGATTATAACGTCAATATCAGTCCAACCACCTTTGATCTTCTCAATATATTCGTCAAGTCCAACGTAATCTGCACCGGCTGCTTTCGCATCGGCCTCCTGATCAGGGGTACAAAGAGCCAAGACTCTTACCTCTTTTCCGGTTCCGTTAGGAAGTGATACTACACCTCTTACCATTTGATTAGCTTTACGTGGGTCAACACCAAGGCGCACATCAATATCAACAGATGAATCAAATTTTGTGAAAGTTATCTCTTTCAATAATTCAGCTGCTTCTTTAAGTGTATAAGCCTTCCCTGCTTCAATCTTTTCGGACGCAATCTTTTGATTTTTTGTCAGTTTACTCATTTCAATTGAAGATTATTAATTATTAACCGGGAATTCTCCGTTTACGGTGATACCCATACTTCTAGCCGTGCCTGCTACCATAGTCATTGCAGTTTCAAGTGTGAAACAATTAAGGTCCACCATTTTATCTTCTGCTATTGTCTTAACCTGGTCCCAATTGATAGAGGCTACTTTTTTGCGGTTAGGCTCTGCCGATCCACCCTTAACTTTAGATACCTCTAATAGTTGTACTGCAACCGGCGGCGTTTTTACTACAAAATCAAAAGTTTTATCCGCATAATATGTTATTACAACCGGAAGAACTTTTCCTGCTCTCTCTTGGGTGCGGGCATTGAATTGCTTGCAAAACTCCATTATATTAATACCCTTGGAACCTAATGCCGGTCCTACGGGGGGAGAGGGGTTTGCTGCACCGCCTTTTATTTGCAATTTGATTTGTCCAGCAATTTCTTTAGCCATTTTTGTTATTATTTTTGATTATTAAAACAATAAATAAACTACGTTCGTAACCACGCCGCTTATTCCTTTTCTACTTGCATAAAATTAAGTTCTAACGGTGTTTTACGGCCAAATATTTTTACCATCACCTTCAACTTCTTCTTTTCATTATTAACCTCTTCAATTACACCGCTAAATCCATTAAAAGGACCAAACGTAACTTTTACGTTATCGCCAACGATATACGGTATAAGTGGTTCATCGCTATCCTGAAGTTCGTCTACCTTTCCTAACATGCGACTTACTTCGCTGGGTCTGAGAGGATCCGGAGTGGTTCCTCCTCCCAAGAAGCCTATTACATTTGTCGTATTACGCAGTATGTGCGGAACCTCCCCTAATAGGGTTGCTTCGACAAATACGTAACCGGGATAAAGATTTTTATCTTTTGTGATTTTTTTTCCGTTACGAACCGTATAAACTTTTTCGGTTGGAATCAAAATCTGATAAACATGTTTTCCCAGGTCAGTTTTCTTTATCTCTGCATCGAGATATTCTTTGACCTTAAGCTCTTTTCCGCTAATAGCACGCAATACGTACCATCCTCTTTTTGCCTCTGTCTCAGACATCTTTCCGCTTTTTTAATAAATGAGTTGGTAAACGAATTTAAGAATTTGCTCAAAACATTGATCCATTGCAAATACCACCAAAGCAATTATGAGGGAAGCTGTCATAACTACTACGGCGCTATTACTTAGTTCAGATCTAGTTGGCCACGAAACCTTATAGACTAACTCGTCATAAGACTCCTTTATGTTCGCAAGTATTTTCTTCATTATCGTAGAATTTCGCACGGAACGAGAGGCTCGAACTCCCGACACCTGGTTTTGGAGACCAGTGCTCTACCAACTGAGCTAGTTCCGTAATTCAGCCGATCTCGTCAAGAAACCGGCTGAAACATTATTGTTTTATTAATCAATTACCTCTGTGATCTGACCAGAACCTACGGTACGGCCACCTTCACGGATAGCAAAACGTAAACCTACGCTGATAGCTACCGGATAGATCAATTTAACGTTGATATTTACGTGGTCACCAGGCATAACCATCTCTGTTCCTTCGGGGAGTGTTATCTCACCGGTTACGTCCAATGTACGTATGTAGAACTGAGGGCGATAGTTATTGTGGAACGGAGTGTGGCGTCCACCCTCTTTCTCTGTCAAAACATAAATTTGTGCTTTGAATGAAGAGTGAGGTTTAACCTGTCCGGGATGGCAAATTACCATACCGCGTTTGATCTCCTCTTTGTCGATACCGCGAAGTAACAAACCTACGTTGTCTCCGGCTTCACCTCTTGAAAGAAGCTTACGGAACATCTCAACACCTGTTACAACTGATTTCTTACCCTCTGAGCCGAGACCTATTATCTGAACCTCGTCTCCAACTTTAATAACTCCGGCTTCGATACGTCCGGTAGCAACTGTTCCACGACCTGTAATTGAGAATACATCCTCAACAGGCATAAGGAATGGTTTGTCTACATCACGCGGAGGCAGTGGAATCCACTCGTCAACAGATGTCATAAGTTCCATTACTTTATCTTCCCATTGAGCCTCACCGTTTAATGCACCAAGTGCAGATCCACGGATTATAGGAGTATTGTCTCCGTCATACTCATATGATGAAAGAAGATCTCTCATCTCCATCTCTACGAGCTCCAATATCTCTTCGTCATCAACCATATCGCATTTGTTCATGAACACAACGATACGGGGAACGTTTACTTGACGAGCCAAAAGGATATGCTCACGAGTCTGTGGCATAGGTCCATCGGTTGCTGCAACTACGACAATTGCGCCGTCCATCTGGGCAGCACCTGTTACCATGTTCTTTACATAGTCAGCGTGTCCCGGGCAGTCAACGTGTGCATAGTGACGTTTCTCTGTTTCGTACTCAACGTGCGAAGTGTTGATTGTTATACCTCTCTCTTTTTCTTCAGGAGCATTATCGATCTGATCAAACGATCTCTTCTCCGACAAACCCTTCTTTGCAAGAACCTCGGTGATTGCTGCGGTCAGGGTAGTTTTACCGTGATCCACGTGGCCAATCGTACCGATATTTACATGGGGCTTAGTACGTTTAAATTCTTCTTTAGCCATAGTTGTTATTGTTAATTGATTAGCTTTTAAATGTCCGTAGCCATGTAAAATGGCATAGAGCCGATGACGGGAGTTGAACCCGTGACCTCTTCCTTACCAAGGAAGTGCTCTACCACTGAGCTACATAGGCATTTCCTTTGAGCGGGAGACGGGACTCAAACCCGCGACCCTCAGCTTGGAAGGCTGATGCTCTATCAACTGAGCTACTCCCGCAAATAAAAATGTTGTGGGCGAAGATGGATTCGAACCACCGAAGTCGTAAGACAGCAGATTTACAGTCTGCCCCATTTGGCCACTCTGGTATTCGCCCTCAGATCAGCAATCATTTATAATCAGTCCGCATTTTACAGAAAGACTCAGATCACCTTAAATATATCTTTTCTACATCCGCTAAATTTGCCACCACCTTTGTGTGGTCTTGCAATGTGCGCGAAACGGGTGCAAATTTAGATATAAAATCTGAATTGAAAAAACTTTTCGACCTCTTTTTTATTTCCCCCTCGATTTTTCTTTAATCTTCTGCAACTGTTTAGAGAGCGCATCAACCACATTATCAACGGCTTCCTCAAATGTATCCGCTGTTTTTTGCGAATAAATATCGTCTGTTTTTGGAACCATTAATTTTATTGCAGCCTCTTTGTTTTGTGCTGTTTCAGGCTTTATAACCCTAAGTGACACCTCTACCGAAGTGATTTCATCACAATATTTCTCGAGTTTTTTCACTTTTTTTCCTACAAAGTCCTGAAGTTGATCTGTTGCATCGAAATGTATCGATTGAATCTTAATATCCATAAAAACCTCCTTTTTTTACAGCCCTCGGATGGGCTTGGTTATAACTTTTTTTCAACTCTTCAAATGTTACATGTGTATAAATCTGAGTGGATGCAAGGGAGTTGTGCCCAAGTAACTCTTTTACGCTATCTATATCAGCTCCGTTGTTAAGCATTGCCGAGGCAAATGAGTGCCTCAAAACATGAGGGCTTCGCTTAGAAAGCGTAGTTACCTCCGCCAATGCGGCGGTAACAATACGATACACAAGTCCCGGATAAAGCCGACGACCATCATTCCTCACAAAGAAGGCGTCCACATCTGCACCTACCTCCTTTGCCCTGATATCCATATAATCACCTATCTCAACTTTAAGTTCTTCGCCGAATGGAATAATACGTTGCTTATCCCTTTTGCCGGTAACTTTTATTATGGAGGCAGAAAAATCAATACTACTATCTTGTAGGGATATCAGCTCTGCGCGTCGCATGCCTGTCTGGTAAAGCATTGATAATATAAGCCTGTCTCGAATACCTAAAAATGTAGATGGAAACCTATCTTCATTAAGCAAATCATCCATCTCGGTCTGGCGAACAAACACCGGAAGCCTTTTCCCTTCCCGAGGCTTCTGAAGAGTTGCAACAGGAGACTCTTTTATTTGCCCCATTTTTATAAGATATTTATAAAAAGTACGCAAAGTTGAAAGTTTGCGCCCTACTGAGCGCGGAACAATTCCTTCTTCCATCAGCAAAGAAATGTACCCTCTTACAAGACAGGCATCTACATTTATCGGATCAAAACCACCTGTTGTTTCTTCTATATAACGCATGAATTGTAACAAATCATTATTATATGACAAAACGGTATGAGAAGAATAATTCTTCTCATACCGTATATACTTTAAAAATGACTCTACAAACATATCTGCGCTTATTATCTAACGCTACGAATGTAGTAATTTTTTCTTAAACCGACAATATTTTGGAATTATTATTCCTCAACTTGCTGAAGTTTCTGAACATAGACGGCGCGCATTATCTTTTTGCGATTAACCACCGAAGGTTTTTCAAAAGCTTGACGACTACGGAGTTCTTTAACGATACCGGTCTTTTCATACTTTCTTTTGAACTTCTTCAGCGCTCTTTCAATATTGTCGCCTTCTTTTACAGGTACTATTATCATAATATTTTATCGTTTAGATATTTGTTCATACAAATGCGCTGCAAAATTACACATACTTTCGCGATATGCAAATCTTTTCTGTTATTTTTTATCTTTTTCTGCTTTTAGCGTAATAGAAATAATTTTCAGAAAATGCCGGTTATTCATAAAACCACTGTTTTATATCTCTTTAAAAGGTGCTTAAGACAAAAAACAATTATCTTTGCCTTATATAAACTATGGCAAAATAGGCTACACTTTCACTCTTTATGTGCAACAATTAAGATATGAGCAAAATTGCAGATAATATAAAACAGATAAGGGTACTTATGGAAAACGATGGCATTGGCGTTTACATAATACCAAATTGCGATCCGCACCTCAGCGAATATCCTCCCGAGAGATGGAGGGTAAGGAGTTGGATATCCGGATTCACAGGATCAACAGGTATTGCCGTTATAACAAGTAACAAGGCTGCCCTTTGGAGCGATTCAAGATATTTTTTGCAGGGAGAAAAAGAGTTAAAAGGGAGTGAATTTATATTCTTTAAAGAGGGGTTGCCGGAAACACCTGCTTTTTATGAATGGATACAGGAGGAGATAGCGAACTGCGGCGGAGCGTTGGCAATAGACGATGAGGCTTTCTCGTATTTAGAGACTGAAAAAATAGAAAAGTTATTTGCCAAAAAAGGGATAAAAATAGTATTGGACTTTAACCCTATCGACAAAATATGGATTAACCGACCTGAAATTCCGTCTGAAAAAATATTTGAGTACGAAATAAAATATGCCGGTGAGTCTTATCAGGAGAAAAGGAAAAGATTACTTGACGCTGCAGCAAAGCACGATTGTAACGCCATACTTCTTACAGCAATGGATGATGTTGCATGGGCGTTCAATATACGTGGTGCCGATGTCCCGTTCAACCCCGTAGCCGTAGCATATGGATACATAGGAAAAAGAGATAACATAATATTTATCGAACAGGAAAAGATAGATAAAAACACGTATAAATATCTAACTGCTTGCAAGATAAGAGTAATGCCATATTGTTTCATATATGATTATCTCTCGCATCTACCGTCAGAAGAACGAGTCCTAACCGACCCCATACGCACAAACTCACGTTTGGTAGGAATATTAAAAAATAAGGGCAATTATATCCTTGGGCAATCCCCGGCAATGCTTATGAAGAGTATAAAAAACAATACAGAAATAGAGGGGACACATAAAGCAGTGGTAAGGGACGGAGTTGCTATGGTAAACTTTCTGTATTGGATAGATTCATCCATAGGGAAAATACCTCTGGACGAACTCTCTGTTTCTAGAAAACTACATGAAATGAGGGCTAATCAGCCACTATTTGTAGGGGACAGTTTTGCAACAATTGCAGGCTATGGACCTCATGGCGCAATAGTACATTATACAGCCGACAGAGAGAGTAATGCAACATTAAAACCGGAGGGGTTGCTACTCTTAGATAGTGGAGGGCAATATCTTGACGGCACGACAGATATAACCCGTACAATACCTCTTGGAAGACTTACAACGGAAGAGATACACAATTTCACACTCGTGCTAAAAGGACATATCACAATCGCTACGGCACAATTTCCAGAAGGGACACGAGGATCACAATTAGATGCTCTTGCGCGCATGCCACTCTGGAAAGAAGGGCTTACATACCTGCATGGGACAGGGCATGGCATAGGGCATTTTCTTAACGTACACGAAGGACCGCAAAACATAAGCCTCAAAGAGAGTATGGCAACGCTTAAACCGGGGATGACGACATCCAATGAACCAGGCATTTATCTTACCGGCAGGCACGGAATAAGGACTGAGAACATGACTCTCGTAGAGGAGAGGATAGAAAACGAATTTGGTAAATTCTACGGATTCCAGACACTTACCCTCTGCCCGATAGATACACGCGCCGTTGACAACGAATTACTCTCCCCTTCAGAGATACAATGGCTTAACGACTATCACATAAGGGTTTATAATACACTAGTACAGTATCTCGGAACAGAACAGGCAGAATGGCTTAAAATACGATGCTCGCCAATAGGTAAATAACTTCATTAAAATTATATTATGGCTTTAATTAAATCAGTAAGAGGGTTTGAACCCAAAATAGGAGAAGATTGCTTTTTGGCAGATAATGCCACCATTATAGGCGATGTAGTGATAGGCTGCGAATGCAGCATCTGGTTTAATACAGTGTTACGTGGCGATGTAAACTCAATCCGCATAGGAAACCGCGTAAACATACAGGACGGTTCAGTTCTGCATACCCTATACGAAAAATCAATAATAGAGATAGGAGACGATGTTTCAATAGGACACAACGTAACCATACACGGTGCAGATATTCACAATGGAGCTCTGATAGGAATGGGTGCCGTTATCCTTGATTACGCAGTTGTAGGCGAAGGGGCAATTGTTGCCGCAGGTTCAGTAGTACTGAGCAAAACCATCATAAAACCAGGCGAATTATGGGGTGGAGCACCGGCAAAGTTCATTAAGATGGTAGGCACCGAACAGTCAAAAGAGATAAACCAGAAGATAGCAAAAAACTATCTCATGTATTCCAAATGGTACAAATAAGTGGCTGTTTTACAATACCATCCTAAAATAATGGATAAAAAAGAGAAGTTAAATATTACGGACTGGGCTTTAGAAGACAGACCAAGAGAAAAGATGCTCGCTAAAGGTATCCGCACGCTATCAGACGCAGAATTGATAGCAATACTTATAGGCTCAGGCAACAAGAACGAAACGGCTGTCGAACTCTCTAAAAAGATACTTTGCAGCGTTAGCGGAAAATTGAACGAACTCAGTAAAGTTACCGTACAGGAACTTAAATCTAATTTTTTAGGAATAGGTGATGCAAAAGCTATAAGCATAATAGCAGCACTTGAACTCGGACGAAGACGCAAAGGGGAAGAGGTGAGAGAACCTCAAAAAATAACTTCAAGCAAAGATGCCTACTCTATGATATATGCACACCTTGCGGATCTTCAGCAAGAGGAGTTTTGGGTAATACTACTCAATAACAGCAACAGTGTAATAGACTCATTCCGCGTAAGCCAAGGAGCTACTAACGCAACACTTGTGGATGTAAAACTCATAATGAAACCTGCACTTGCAAAACTTGCACGCGCAATAATGCTGTGTCATAACCACCCTTCAGGCACAATGACGCCAAGTGAAGCAGACGTTACATTGACAAAAAAAATAAAATCAGCTGCTTCGCTTTTTGATATAAAGCTACTCGATCACATTATAATAGGTGGTAAGGGATATTATAGTTTTGCAGACGAAGGGATTATTTAGATCTTTTAAGCCGGTTTTATTTTTACAATTTCATATACACGTAATGGTTATTATTTATAAAAATAGGGGCTTCGGTTTTTCCGAAGCCCCTATTACATATTTATATGCGTACCGGTTTATTTAACAACCTTAATAACGTTTCCGTTGATTTTTACAATAATCAGTCCGGTACCCGGTACCTCTAACGACATCGTATTGCCTTCGGCTTTGCCATCGTAAACAATAGTACCGTTAGCCGTGAAGGCTTTGATAGAGTCGCCTGCGGTAACTCCGTCAATGTTTAGCATTCCGCCGGAGATCCACACTTTGATTGCGGTTAGATCGCTACCTTCGAGCCCGGTTGCTATTACCTGCAATATAAATGTGGCTCTTCCTGATTCATATAACCAACCGTTTCCTGTCTCACGTTCCTGATTGGCTGTGATAGTAGCGCTGCCGTTTCCTATAAGGGTAATCAAACCTGCTGAGTTTATGGTAGCCACTGCTTTATTATTTGATCTGTATGTTAGTAGACCAAGTGATTTGGTTATTAAATCGGGGGTATAGGTCTTTATGTCCCATGCTTTTGTTACTGTACCTGTTTCAACCCAACTGATATTCGGGGATAAGGGGGTTACGGCCTTTAAAGTATAGCTGACAATAGTCTCGGCAAATGCACCTTCAGCTGCCTGGGTAGCTGTTATAATTGCAGTACCTGTGGCAGTCATGGTTATGATTCCGCCGTCGGTTACGACAAAGTCAGCATTGTTTGACTTGTAGCTGATTGCTCCCTTTGAGTCTGTGGATGACGCTCCGTTAACGTACATATTTCCACTTGCATATCCCACGGTAATCTCTGCGCTGTTATCTGTAAATGCAAGATTACTCTTGGTTATAGCTTCAAATATAGCAGTATATGTGCTTGCTGCTTTGAGCAGTTCTGTGGTAAATGTTGCAGAAGTTGATACCTCTTTACCGTCACTCATCCATTTTACAAATTTATATCCACTATTGGCTGTGGCTCTGAGATTAGCCGCGTGGCCATATTCTGACATTTCATCTTTGGAGATGATTCCATTTACATATACAAGACCTGATCCTACTGGTGATGCTGCTGCGCTTACTGTAAATATAGGGTTATCTACTACGTTGAGCACATAGGTCGCTTCGGTCTCTACATAGTTGCCATTGGCCGCCTGTGTAGCCGTTATAGTATATTTGCCGGTATCACTAAATGTCACCTTTCCGTTAGTATCTACGGATGCCGTTTTTGGAGCTACACTATAAGTAATTCCACTAAGGGTGTTGGGATCATTGGCTTTTTGTGTGTACTCATTGTCTGCGAGATAGAACTCTACGGTGGCGGTAGTAAAGTTTATACCGCTGTAATCTTTTACCCATATCTCGTATGTGGCGGTTGTCTCTAAATATTCACCGGCTGCTGTTTGTGTAGCGGTTATATTGGCTTTGCCTAGAGCTTTGATGGTCAATTCTCCTGTTGCGGAATTGATATCAGCGATTGAAGCATCGTTTATTGAGTAAGCAACTGCACCCTTAGAATCAGTTACAGTAGCCGTTTGTGTGTACTTTCCTCCTACTGCATCCGTCTTATTTACCACTACATTTGCTGTTGTAAACGCAAGGTTACTCGATGTCGTTGCTTTAAAGTTAGCTACAAAATCGGTAACTACCGTGATAGCTGCACTTGTGAAATTAGCATCTTTGCTGACTTCTACGCCGCCAACTGTCCAATTAACAAACACATATCCGGCATTAGCACTTGCGGTAAGAGCTACGGTGCTTCCTTCATTTACGTCAACGGCAATATCTCCTCCGTTTAATGTTACTAAACCTCCTGCCTGTGGATTGGCGATGGCACTAACTGCATATGTTTTGACGGCAAAGTTAGCTACAAAATCGGTAACTGCCGTGATAGCTGCACTTGTGAAATTAGCATCTTTGCTGACTTCTACGCCGCCAACTGTCCAATTGACAAACACATATCCGGCATTAGCACTTGCGGTAAGAGCTACGGTGCTTCCTTCATTTACGTCAACGGCAATATCTCCTCCGTTTAATGTTACTAAACCTCCTGCCTGTGGATTGGCGGTGGCACTAACTGCGTATGTTTTGACGGCAAAGTTAGCTACAAAATCGGTAACTACCGTGATAGCTGCACTTGTGAAATTAGCATCTTTGCTGACTTCTACGCCGC
>JAVVOY010000017.1:28309-44274 GCA_036656055.1 Bacteroidales bacterium | reverse complement strand
CCGAAACAGGTGAGATAGCTTATACTGAAGAGGAGATGACCTGCGCTCAACGCTACAACGAAATAGTGTACACTTCACTGAGAACTATGGATGGAATTAATCTTAGCACTATTGAGAGACTTTTCGGCACCAAATATCTATATTACTGTACAAGAGAAGCAGACAGATATATTAAAAGCGGTGACATTATACATAATGCCGACCGATTGATATTAACAAGAAAAGGGGTCTTTGTTTCAGATGCAATATGTCGCAATCTCTTTTATGTAGAGTGATATTAAATGGGTTTTTATAGTTTTACCATACAGCCGACCCCAACGTACGTAGTTAATTTTCTGTTTTGTACCTGAAAAAGGGGTAATATTTCACGCACTTTAAAATCCATTGAAAAAACCTTATTTATTCTGTAAGTCGTACCGAAATCAAACCATAACCTCTCGACTCCGTTTTTATCCGGCCAGTTCATTGTGTTAAACATTTCTATTGCTCCATACGGAGCAAATTTACACTCTTTTTTAGGATAACCCGTAACCTGAAAGCGGTTACGCCAGTTACAGCGATTATATGGGGTGTCGGCTTCAACTTTTATATAATTTGATTCAAAACGCGAAGACACACTAAATTTTACGTGCGGTAATTTGTACTCGCCACTGAGCCCAAGCTGATAGCGGTGAGTATTTTTACTCTCATCCGATGTAGTGTGCATATATCTATAATAATACAGCGCATCAAAATAGATGTATTTATCCAATAATGTTGCACGAAAGTCGACAACAGACATATAACGTTCGAGATTTCTGAAGTTATTATCTAACCATATATGCTGTTGCATCTGTATCATAAAATATTTATTAAAACGTTTCTCTACGGATACCCAAAATATTCCACCGCTTTCAGTCTCAATTGCCTTTAACTCTTGCGCAGAATAGAAGAATATTACAATGCCACATAAAAGGGTTTTAAATCTATTCATGATGATAGGGTTGGTTATTTATAATTGTAAATGCGCGGTAAAGTTGTTCCGTAAATACTACCCTTACGAGTTGGTGTGAGAAGGTCATTTTAGAAAGAGATATCTTCTCGTTTGCTCTATCATAAACACTCTTAGTAAAACCGTATGCCCCGCCTATTACAAATACAATACGTTTACAGAAATTGTTTTGCAGTTTTGCTATATGCTCGGCAAATGTAACCGATGAAAAACTATCTCCTCTTTCATCCAAAAGAACCATATAATCATCTTCACGAATATTTCTAAGAATAGCATCGCCCTCTTGGATGAGTTGCTGCACGGCAACCTTTACCCCTTTTATGTCTGGTATTGTAACCACATCAAAGGGCAGGTATCGTTTTATCCTCCTTTCGTACTCCGAAATTGCCTCCGAAAAATATGTTTCAGAAGTTTTTCCTATCATTAAAAAAACTATTCTCATACTGTTATTAGCGATAGATAAAATTATTGCAGTGTTTCATTAATACAGCTTTTTCGGGACATAAAATTATCTAAAAAAAAGTGTTTATTCTTCTATGAAAAATAGAAACGGTTTCTTGAAATTCGGATTTTTTTTTAGATAAGCTATAACCCTTTCTAGTAATTTTTATCTACATTTGTCCTCATATATGGGATATTTCCATGTCGGGTCCTGAAAAATCACGCGAAAGTACAGAAAATAGTGCTTACGCAGAAATATTCATAAATATATTACAGTAAAAAAATGAGATTAAAATGTTTTTTTGTTTTAATGATCTTCGCTTCAGTGCTGTTTACATCTGCAGCGCAGGATGTCGATAGTGCCGTAAAAAAAGGCTTTTCTTCAGGAGATGTAAATCTCATAAGCAAAAATATGGCTGACAAAGTATTTTATGTATTTTATCCTGAAAGAAAATCATTAACTAAAGATGATGCTACAAAAAAGCTCGATCAGTTTTTTAAAGATAAAAAGCCAAAGGATTTTTCTTCAACTCATGATAGTAGGCAGGATAATGTACATTATATAATAGGAAAACTAACGACTACCTCTGGCGATTACAGAGTTCATCTGCTATTTGATACGATGAATGGTAATGAAGTGGTAACACAAATAAGAATAGAATCATTATGAAGGATAAACTGATAGATAGCCTTATAAAATTGGCTTTTGCCGAGGATATCGGGAATGGAGATCATACTACGCTCTGTTGTATTCCGGTAGAGGCCGAAGGTGCACAGAAGTTACTCGTTAAAGAGGTCGGGGTATTGGCCGGAGTTGAAATAGCAAAACGTATTTTCAATGCGTTTGATCCTGAACTCAAAGTTGAAGTTTTTATAAACGATGGTGCCGATGTTATACCGGGCGATATTGCATTTATTGTTAGAGGTAAAGTGAGATCACTTTTGCAAACAGAGCGCATAATGCTTAATGTTATGCAGCGGATGAGCGGGATAGCTACTGTTACACGTCGCTATGCACGTCAACTTGAAGGATTGCATACAAAAGTGTTGGATACACGCAAAACTACTCCCGGAATGCGAATGCTTGAAAAAGAGGCTGTAAAGATAGGAGGAGGAGTAAATCACCGCATCGGTTTGTTTGATATGATACTGCTTAAAGATAATCATGTGGATTTTGCCGGTGGTATAACAAATGCCATAAATAGAGCTAATGTATATCTTAAAGAGAATGGACTTAACCTCAAGATAGAGATAGAAATACGCAATTTTAATGAGTTAGACGAAGTACTTAAATGCGGGGGAATAGATCGTATAATGCTCGATAACTTTTCGCCAGAACTTACACGGGAGGCAGTTAAGAAGATAGGTGGGCGCTACGAAACAGAGTCCTCTGGTGGTATAACATTTGATACATTGCGCGATTATGCCGAATGTGGCGTTGATTTTATCTCTGTCGGGGCATTGACACACTCCGTAAAGGGGTTAGATCTTAGTTTTAAAGCCTGTTAATAATATACTGCAACATGATTAATATAAATTACGACACATGCATTCAGTGTGAGAATTGCGTAAAAATATGCCCCGCTTCTATATTTTTCACAGAGAACGGTAAGATAGTCTTACGCAACGAAGATGGGTGTATCGTTTGTGGACACTGTGTAGGTGTTTGTCCAACCGATTCTGTTGTGCATTCCGATTTTCCTAAATCCAAAATTCATAAAATAAACCGAGCAGAGCTTCCTTCTCCTGATCAACTTATGTTGCTTATTAGTAGTAGGCGCTCAAATCGGGCAATGGGTAAAAAAGAGGTTCCTGAAGATAAATTACAGATGATCCTTGAGGCGGCACATCGTGCACCAACAGCCGAAAATAAGCAACTTATAAATTTCACTGTAATTAAAGGCAATGAGAAAGTTCATGCCATATCGCAATACACTATTGATACATTTTCACGCATACAGAAGATATTATCTAATCCGATTGTAAAACCTATTATTAAACCTTTTATGCGCGACACGTTTAAAATGATACCTGTTTTTGATCATCTTAAGAGCGAGTTTGCAAAAGGTAATGATGGGATAATGCGTGGAGCTACTACAATTATATTTATTACCACAAAAAAAAGTAATAGATTTGGCAAAGAAGATGCAAATCTTGCATACCAGAATGCTTCGCTTATGGCCGAAAACCTTGGCGTGGCACATTTTTATATGGGTTTCGTACTTGCTGCGGCAAATATAGACAAAGGGGTTAAACTTGGAAAGATATTAGATATAGATGAACGCGTATGTGCAGCTATGGCATTAGGGATGCCAGAGGTTACATTCAAAAATTATATCGACCGTAAAGATATTAACATCTCCACTCGTTAACGTATAATTTTCCTGTCAGATATATGGTGTTCTATCTTCATTGAGGCTATAATTATTTAAATCGCTTGGTTAACTCATCATTTGTGATCTGTGAAAGTGTATGTTTGCCGTCTGGAGTGAAGTTTGCATCTGGCGAAGTAAAAAGTTCTTCTGTCAACTGCTCCATTTCCTGAAGAGTAAGCACTTGTCCATAAGGAATAGCAGCCTGCTGTGCAAGTGTAAGAGCTATTTTCTGATGCAAAACAATTCCTGATTGCACTTTTCCGCACTCCATTGCTGAATCAATCAACTTTCTCAATAACTCTTCATAGTTAACACCTTCCGTACCTTCTGGTATCCCGTTTACAGAATATGATCCGGAGCCCAAATTAGATATTTCAAATCCTATTACAGAAAGTTCATCCTCTATTGCCGCAAGTATCTCCGACTGGGATGGGGAGAAGTGTATTATCTCCGGGAAGAGGCATTTCTGCACAGCAGGAACTTTAGCCATTATACGGCGTATGTATTTGTCGTACAATACACGCGTATGCGCCCTATGCTGATCAACGATAACCATACCAGATTTTATAGATGTAATTATATAGCGCCCTTTTATTTGTATATACATACCGCCGGTTACTTCTCCAGTAGCTTCAGGTAAGAGAGAGACATCACGAGATACATTAACTTCGCATTTAAAATCAGTATCTGGTAAAGATGACACATCCTTGGCATTTTCAAAATTATGATATAGTTTGCCCCAATCTTCCATTACACTGGACTTTGGAGGGATGTTCATCTTAAATGGGTTATATCCTGAGTTGTATTTTATCTGTGGCTGAGATGGAAATGCCATATCTTTTCGGAATATAGGAATTTCCGGGGCATCGTCAGTGTCAAAATCTATGGACGGGACAGCACTGAATTTTCCAAGCATCTCCTTTACGGCAGATGAGAGTATTGGCCATAGATGTTGCTCATTTTCAAACTTTATCTCTGTTTTTGTCGGGTGTATATTTACATCAATTGTCTTAGGATCGACAGTAAAGTTTATGAAATAATTAGGCATCTCCCCTACCGGAATAATATTTTCATAACTTGACATTATTGCCTTATGAAGATATGGATGACGCATATATCTGCCATTTACAAAAAAGAACTGTAATGCTCCGCGTTTACGTGCCGATTCTGGTTTTCCGGCAAATCCGGATATTTTGGCAATAGATGTATCAACACTAACAGGAAGCAACTGATTATTCATGGTTTTCCCAAAAAGCGATATAATCCTCTGTAAAGCCCCTGAAGGCTGCAAATTATAAACCTCTGCGGCATTATGTGTAAGCGAGAATGAAACTTGTGGGTTTACAATTGCAATACGTTCAAATTCGGTTACAATATTACTGAACTCAACCTGATTAGATTTTAAAAATTTACGACGAGCCGGAATATTATAAAATATATCTTTTACGGAAAAGTTAGTACCAACAGGTGTTGAAACAGCCTCTTGTGACTCCACGACCGATGCGGCTATCTTCACCGATGTTCCTAATTCATCCTCTTCCCTACGTGTTCTGAGCTCAATATGTGCAATAGCTGCAATGGAGGCCAAGGCCTCTCCCCTAAAACCCATTGTTTGCAAAGTAAACAGATCTCCAGCTTGCCGTATTTTGGATGTTGCGTGACGCTCAAATGAAAGACGAGCATCTGTTCCAGACATCCCAATGCCATTATCTATAATCTGAATAAGAGTACGTCCTGCATCCTTAATTATAATACTTATGTGTGTCGCTCCGGCATCAACTGAATTTTCGACTAACTCTTTTACAACTGAAGCCGGACGCTGTATTACCTCGCCTGCAGCAATTTGATTTGCAACAGAGTCAGGCAATAAATGTATTATATCCATATTTTTAAATATTATCTGCGAAGAATGCTATAATCAACAAATTTAATAATTTTTTCCGTAACAATCTATCTGCAATAGTCAGTTAAATGGTATAATATTTTATTATTTAAATATAGATATAGACCATTATAAGATAAAAAAATATCAGATGGGAATACTTACCAAAGATAAAATTACAGGTAAATATCATTACGTAATTGATTAGTCCAAAAATTTTAGCTACCGCTCTTCCACAACGTTAGAGAACCGCCGTTTCTTTTTAGGGAGATCCTTAGAATTTTTATCTACTTTGCGAAAAATATCTTCTGGATCTTTAGGTCGTATTGACTGATACCATCGGAAATCTGGCAGATAAAGATCTTTTGGCTTTATCATCGGTATCGGAGTAAGGGTTCCTTCTACCTCCGGCCACATGGTGAGTTTTTCCATCTGACCTGTTTTACGATCTAATATTAAGGTAAGAAAACCACTTATGGCACTATTAAGTCCGGTAAAAGTAGAGTCTTCTTCTTGTGGATAAAAAATAGTCTGCACATTCCCGCTTACGCGAACCTTGTCAAGTGCTCCATCTATAAAAAAACCTTTCATGTCTTTGCCTGATATTTGATCAAAGAAAGCAGTGTCTTTTTGTTCGGCAGCAAATGCAAAAGATGGAATATGCATCCAGTCGATGGTAGAATCATTAAGATATATCTTTATAGTATCACCAAATAACTGATATCCAGTATTCCATATTACGGGATCGCGGAACATATAGATTGCGGTATCTTTAGAGTTGAATACCATAGAGTCACAAACGCCTTGTATGTCTCGTCTGTAAAATCGTGTATTAAAATATGCCTTCATGAGACGCGAAGAGTCTGGTAACATTATAGAGCGTAATGTATCACCATGAAGAAAAAGTGTGTCTTTTTGAGAGCAGTCTATCATAACAGCCGAATCGGTACTCATTGCACTATCATTCTTCTCAAAATAAAATCCATAATCACCCTGCATTATAACCTTACGCAAAGTATCTTCGAGAAACATATTTCCATAAGCTTCTCCAAAGCCTTTATCTCTGTCATAAAATATTGTATCTCCTGTAAGTCGGTATGTCTTGTTTACAACTATTGAGCGATCGTAAAGAGTTGATTGATTATTATTTGTATTATACCATCCTTTACGTGAATATATCGCTCCGGAATCAGATAATATTATCGCTGGGCTATTTATATCTGCTATATGAGTGGCTGTATTATATTCAAGCGTATCTGAATATAGTTTAGCTTTATTTCCATGAAGTTCTACGTTGTAATAAAATATCGCATTTTTTGTATCAGGACAATATTCGCCGTACACAGAGGTCAATTCGTTTTTAGAGTCCACAATCTTACCTCCTGTATAATAATAACCTATATTCGGGACAAGATCGTAATTTAGACTATCTGTATAAAGCGTTACTTCTTTATTTTGCATACGCACATTGTAACGCAATAATGCCAATTCCTGTATTCCATCATAAAACATAACATCACTAAATACAAAAAGTGTATCTCCTTGCTCCATACGCACATTCCCGAAGGCATCCATAGAGTTTGTTTCTTCGTAAAAATAAGCACTGTCACAAAACATAAACATTCCGCCGCGATGAAAGCGGACATTTCCACGAAGAATCTGATAGTCAGGTGTTATTGCTTTATCAAATTGTAATTCATCAGCATAATCCAACATAACTTTCTGTGTGTCCTTTGCGACATCTTTTATATTTGTCCTTTTAGCCGAAATAGGCGGATTCACATCTGCTGGTTCATAATTATGATGTCCCCATACACAAAACGAGAAAAGGCACAAGATAAATATAAGTATCTTGTGCCTGCTAAAAGTTTTTATAAATCTTAGCATCTCAATCATATAAAGTGCCTGCTATTTAACAATCCAACCGTCATATCTGAAGTCGCAATTACTCCACCCTTCTTTTATACGAACGTATGTGTCTTTTTGTTTGTTTTTAATCCAACTCTCAATAAATTCGTTTTTTTTCTTTTTCTCGGTTATCGTTTTTATCTGCTGATAATCGTCCGATATATTTGCTTTGTGACCATCAATCCGTGATTTTAGTTTTACGATGGCAACAACTTCGCGACCTATTTTAGGATCAACCATTATAAATGGCATAGATATATCTCCGGGCTTCATTATAAATAAGGCTTTTGATATCTCTTGAGGAAGTTCCGACATCTCAAACTTGGTATCTCCCGATTGCTGGTTAACCATAAGTCCATGGCTGTTACGGGTATCCTTATCTTGCGATAATGCTCCTACGGACTCTTCAAAAGTAAATGTTCCTTTAATTATATCTGTTCTTATCGAATCGAGTTTTACAAGAGATTTCGTCTTTTCAGTTTCTGATAATTTAGGTTTAAGTAGTATATGGCGAACATTTATACGATCACCGCGTTTTTCTACAAGTTGTATTATATGATAACCAAACTCTGTCTCAATAATCTTTGAAACTTTCTTGGGATCATTAAGTGCAAATGCAGCATTTGCAAACTCCGGAACCCATTCTGCCCTACCGGTAAGCCCTGTTTCTCCACCTTGGCGGGCAGAACCGGTATCTTCTGAATATAGTATTGCTAACGTTGAAAATTCTGTCTCACCATTAGTTACACGATCTGTGTATTCGCGCAATCGCGCTTTTATATTATCTATATCACGCTGTGGAATAAATGGGTGTAATTGCAACATCTGTACTTCTACTTTAGCTGGTACATACGGAATGCTGTCTTTAGGCATTGTGTCGTAATAGCGTCGTACTTCTGCAGGAGTAATTTTGATATCCTTAACAAGGGTTCGTTGCATCTCCTGTACAATGGACTGATCACGTACCATCTCAATAAGAAGCTCTTTAAGTTCAGGAAGAGGTTTATTGAAATACTCTTCTACTTTCTCTTTCGTGCCTATATTGTCAATAAAATAATTAACCCTCATATCCACGTTCTGCATAACTTGAGCGTCAGAGACTGAAATGCTGTCTATTCCGGCCTGATGTAAAAAAAGTTTCTGTACAGCCATTTGCTCAGGGATGAAGCAGTACGGGTCTCCTTCTATCTTCTGCTTGTCGTACTGCATATTTCTATACTGCTCCTCTACCTGTGACTTAAGAATTACTTCGTCGCCAACAATCCATACAACTTCATCTATTACATTGTCCTGAGCCTTTACTGAAAGCGCAAAAAGCAGCATCAGAATTATCGGTATCCCTTTATTTAATTGCATATATTAACGCTCTTTTACCGTTGCTACAACATCTTTGTGTATTACAATGTTATATTTTTCGTTAAGTTCTTCAACCCAACTCTTTTCTAATTCATTCTGGTAATCTGCTGTTATCTGTCCCTTTATATCGGTATAGTCTTCCGGACCTTTTTTCAGTATTTTTCCTTTTACAAATGAGACTGGAAATTTATCATCAATAGGTGTTTTGCCAATATGGAATGCGTAGTAGTCTACTACTTTGTTTTCGCCCAATACAAACAATGCTCTCTTAACATTTATATGCCGAAGGGTATCAACATTAAACTCTTTATTCAGTTTATAAACGGCAGAATCTGAAGCAAGTTTTTTTATCTTTCGCTTAACAAGTTTAGATACACTATCATTGGTACACTGTACGGCATATCCTTTAAATCGTGGCTCCTTCCAAGCATAATTTTTCTTGTGTTTCTTAAAAAAACTTTTCAACCCTTTTGTGTCCTTAGCTGCTTTGTCCCATACCTCGCGATTACTAATTTCAAAAAGGAGCATCCCGTCATGGTATTCGTCCATAAGATTTCGAAAGTCAGAATACTTATCGTTTAAACGCGCATCCTCGTAAGAGATTACCGAATAGTCAATAAAGGCATCTATTTTTTCGTTCAGAATCTCTATATTATCCTTTGTTGTAGAGTTTTTATTCTCGTTAAGGTATTTGGCAAAATTGGCAACTGTATAGTTCTCTGCACCAATTGTGAAGAGTACTGATTTATCGCCAGATATTGCATTGACAAAAGATGTATCGGATAGCGAAATGCTTTGTGCTAATTTTTTTATCTCCGCCAATTTATCCGAATTTAAGTTATAACTGTATTCTGTTTTTAATTTAGCTATAAGCGACTTTTGTCCTTGTGCTGAACGCTCATCGCGTGAAATGCGGTGCATTATTTCCATTCGCATCTCTTCAAAAGGTTTAATGCCACGCTTCTCCACCAATTTTACTATATGCCAACCGTAAGGGGTAATAAAAGGTTCGGATATATCTCCCGGATTTTTCAGTGCAAAAGCAACATTCTCATATTCTTGTACAGTGCGTCCTGTTGATATCCATTGAAGAAGACCTTCTGTATCACGTGTACCGGGATCTTCAGAAAATTCTTTAACCATTTCGGCAAAATCGGCTCCTGACTGTAATTTGCCATATATTTCTCTTATCTTGGACTCTTTCTCTTTTTTAGCTTCATTTGAGATATCAGATGGTAACATAACCATTATATGGGCCGTGAGAACCTCTCCGGGATCGGCACGACGGCTTATGACCTTTACTATGTGGTAACCGTAACGTGACAGCACTGGATCTGAAATTGTTCCTACCTTCGTATTAAAAGCTGCGCACTCAAACGGATAAACTGTCATAAATCCCTTTATATATCCAAGATTTCCACTGTTTTTCTTTGCTGATGGATCTTCTGAATATTCAGCGGCTAATTTTTCAAAACTTTCTCCTTTTCTTGCTCTGATAGCCAAGTTAAGAGCTTTTTCATAAACTTTTGCTTTCGACTTTTCTGGATTTTCGTTATCTACTAGCAATAATATATGTGCAACTTCAACATTTTCTTTAAGACGATTGTATGCCTCCATTGCAAGGTTTTCGTCTACGGCATTATCCACAAGGTACGGTTGCGCCAATTGATTGCGGTATCCTGCAAGTTCAGATATGAATGCGGCAGTAGTATCTATTCCTGCTGCCTCAGCTTCCATAACTTTCAGTTTGTAATTGCAGAACATCTTAAGATAATCATTAAGGCTCTTTTGCTCTATCTGCTGTTGCGTATTCTTGTTATAGATATATTCGAATTCCGACTTCTTAATCCCTTTCCCATTAATGGTAATAATATCAGGATCTACGGCATCCGCTCCATACATACCCGTAAATAAAGCAGTTGCCACTAACGACAACATCAATTTTCTCGTATTCATTGTAATGCTTATAAGATAATGTGGTTATTAATATTTTATACAACTATATGATAACGCAAAAACTCTCGGAAAATTATATAAAGGAGAGGCAAAAGACCTTCTTAGCTCACATATTAACGCAAGTTGAACGCAAAGATAAAAAAAACTGGGCAGTATTACATACTATCACAAGAGTAATTTTAATAAGATAAGTAACATGAAAGAAATTGCTTAATAAAGTGACAAAATATAAACAAGCTCCAACCTTAAATAAAGGTTGGAGCTTATTTATATAAAAAACAGACTTATGTTTTAAAACTGCTTCTACTCGCCACGTGAATAGTTTGGCGACTCACTTGTGATTGTTACATCGTGCGGGTGGCTCTCTGCAACACCGGCATTGGTTATACGTGTAAATTTTGCTTCATGAAGTTTTTCGATATTTTCTGCTCCACAATATCCCATACCTGATCTTAACCCTCCAACCATCTGATAAACTACCTCGTATAAAGAGCCTTTATACGGAACGCGCGCTGCAATACCTTCTGGAACAAGTTTTTTAGCATCTGTCTCTTGTTCCTGAAAATAGCGGTCTTTAGAGCCTTTCTCCATAGCTTCGAGAGAGCCCATTCCTCTATATGATTTGAATTTACGTCCATTATATATTATAGTTTCGCCCGGAGACTCCTCTACACCGGCAAGAAGACCGCCCAACATAACTGAGTACGCTCCGGCTGCCAACGCTTTTACTATATCTCCAGAATATCGTATTCCGCCGTCTGCAATAAGGGGGATATCTGTATCTTTAAGTGCTTTTGCAACATCGTATATGGCTGACAACTGCGGAACACCTATTCCTGCTATTATTCGCGTTGTACATATTGATCCCGGACCAATTCCTACTTTAACGCAGTCTGCACCTGCATCTGCAAGGTAGCGGGCTGCATCTCCCGTTGCTATATTGCCAACTACTACGTCTATTCCGGAGAAACGACTTTTAATTACGCGCAACAGATCGACAACTGATTTTGAATGTCCGTGTGCAGTATCAATAACTAATGCGTCAACTCCGGCTCTCACTAACTCGGATGCTCGCTCCAATGCATCTCCGGTAACACCTATTCCTGCTGCTACACGCAGACGCCCGAGTTTATCTTTGCAGGCATACGGTTTATCTTTTGCCTTGGTTATATCTTTATATGTTATAAGACCAATAAGTTTACCGTTTTTATCTACAACCGGAAGTTTTTCTATTTTATACTCCTGCAATATATCGGCTGCTTGCTGGAGGTCTGTCGCCTGAGTGGTGGTGACAAGGTTCTCGGTTGTCATAACATCGTCTACCAGACGCCCAAGATTACGTTCAAATCGCAAGTCTCTGTTTGTAACTATGCCGACAAGCCTACGCTCATCATCAACTACCGGTATTCCACCGATATGATATTCATTCATAAGTGCAAGAGCGTCAGCAACAATTGAACCGCGTTTTATGGTAACGGGGTCATAAATCATACCATTTTCAGCTCGTTTTACCGCATGTACTAGTTTTGCCTGCGACTCGATCGGCATATTTTTATGTATTACGCCGATACCTCCTTCACGAGCAATAGCAATTGCCATCTGTGCCTCTGTTACGGTATCCATAGCAGCAGAAACAATAGGTATATTTAACTGTATGTTACGTGAAAATTTTGTTTCCAGACCAACATCTTTAGGTAAAACCGACGAATAAGCCGGGATTAATAGAACATCGTCAAATGTAAGACCGTCCATAAGAACTTTTTCTGCAATAAATGACATAGTGAGTATGCTTTAAATTTTATTGCGTGCAAAGATAGAAATAAACTAAGGTTTGAGGAAATTTTCAGGTGTTTTTTTAGATAGAAATAATATAATAGGTAATATGGAATAATAACTAATGAAAAGAGCGCCCTATTTTGGCGTCTTGAAAACTTGTAATTTATAGGATTTAGATAATCATGATGTGGCGAATACATGATTAAACAATTGATCCTAACAAACTACGGCGGTCTACTCCTCTCCTATTAGTATTTTACTGATTAATTTCCCATTTCCGACATAAACTTAATTCTGACTAATCTTATCTCTTCTTCGGTATAGTCACGTCCAAGCTCGTTTATCGCTTTTTCAAGATTGTCAAGATCGGTCTCCTTTAAATAATCAAATATATCTAATATATGATCATCATCCATTACTTCGTCAAGGAAATAATCTACATTTATTTTTGTGCCTGAATAGACTATCGCTTCTATCTCATCAAGAAGCTCTGAAAATTCCAAATTTTTCTGTACGGCAAGTTCGTCTAAAGGGATTTTACGGTCTATTGCCTGAATAATAGAAACTTTAAGTTTTGATTTGTTGGCAACTGTACGTACTCGTAAATCTTCGGGACGCTCTATTTCGTTCTCTTTACAATGTCTTTTTATTACATCAATAAAGTCCTGTCCGTAACGCTTTGCCTTACCTGCTCCCACTCCCGGAATATTCTGCAATTCGTCAATAGTTACCGGATATGTTGTAGCCATGGCTTCAAGAGAAAGGTCTTGAAATATTACATATGGTGGCAATTCTAAACCTTTTGCTATTTTTTTTCTGAGATCTTTGAGGATAGAATATAGCATCGGATCTACCGCACATGATGCTCCTCCTTTTATTTGTATAATTTCGTCTCCATCCTCAAAATCATTATCTTGGACGATCTTGAATGATACCGGTTTCTTGAGAAATTCATACCCTGATTTTGTAATCTTAAGCAATCCATAGGTCTCGATGTCCTTGTCTATATAACCGGCTATAAGTGCTTGTCTAATAACGGCACCCCAAGTCTTCTCATCTTCGTCCTGACCGCAGCCGAACATCTCCTGTTTATCGTGATTGTATGATAGGATATCTGTCGTCTCCTTACCGGTCACAACATCAATAATATATTCAGATTTAAATTTCTCTTTGAGTGCTATTATAGTCTCAAGTATTATAGAGAGTAACTCGCGTGCCTCCATCTGTTTTTTGGGATGCAGACAGTTATCGCAGTTGCCACAATTATCTTCGGTATACTCTTCTCCAAAATAGTGCAGTAACAATTTGCGACGACACACCGATGACTCAGCATACGCTGCTGTCTCCAATAATAACTGCTTTCCTATCTCTTGTTCTGCTATGGGTTTTCCCTGCATAAACTTCTCTAATTTTTGCAGGTCTTTGTTTGTATAGAATGTGATACATTCTCCTTCACCTCCGTCACGTCCGGCTCGTCCTGTCTCTTGGTAGTAACCCTCAAGGCTTTTGGGAATATCGTAATGAATGACGTAGCGTACGTCTGGTTTGTCTATTCCCATCCCAAATGCTATTGTGGCAACTATAACATCTATATCTTCAAGAAGAAATGCATCCTGTGTCTGTGTACGTGTGACGGAGTCCATACCGGCATGGTAAGGAAGAGCATTGATTCCATTGACTTTTAATGTCTCGGCAAGTTCCTCTACTTTTTTACGGCTAAGACAATATACTATGCCTGATTTTCCTGACTGAGATTTTATGTATTTTATTATCTCTTTGTCTATATCGGTGTTCTTCTGCCTTACCTCGTAATATAGGTTAGCTCGATTAAACGATGATTTGAAAACTGAGGCATCCGTTATACCAAGATTTTTCTGTATGTCATGCTGCACTTTTGGAGTTGCTGTTGCTGTAAGTGCTATTAACGGTGCAGTTCCTATCTCGTTTATTATTGGACGAATACGTCGATATTCCGGGCGGAAATCATGTCCCCACTCTGATATACAGTGAGCCTCATCAACAGCATAAAAAGATATCTTTATCTGTTTTAGAAACTCTATATTATCTTCTTTTGTAAGAGATTCTGGAGCTACATAGAGCAACTTGGTCTTGCCTGAGATAATATCTGATTTTACTTGATCAATTGCTCCTTTGTTAAGGGATGAATTTATAAAATGGGCAACGCCATCTTCTTCGCTGAAGTTTCGCATGGCATCAACCTGATTTTTCATTAATGCAATAAGTGGCGATATCACTATTGCTGTTCCTTCCAACATTAGTGAAGGTAATTGATAACAGAGGGATTTACCTCCGCCGGTAGGCATAAGGACAAAGGTGTCTTTTTTTTCTAACAGATTAAGGATTATACCCTCTTGATTGCCTTTGAAAGTATCGAATCCGAAATTCTCTTTTAACGATTTTATTACTTGCGCTTTTGTAAACATAAGGTAAGTCTTTATATATAATCAAAGAAATCTTTTTAGACCTCTTTCATCTAAACAAAGATATGAATAAGTTTTTCAATTAAAGAAATATTTTTGTCTGTTTTTTTACTTCAACTCGTGCATATTCGCTTTTTTAAGCTTATTTTCTGCATATTGACGTGTTATATGAAGGCTCTTCTTGGCCGATGACGGAATTTCAAACATATCATCCATCATTATAGATTCTGTGATTGACCGTAATCCTCGTGCTCCTAATTTAAACTCGATGGCCTTCTCTACTATAAGATCAAGTGCATCTTCATCAAAAATCAACTCTTTACCGTCAATTTTAAGAAGATAGACATATTGTCTTATTATAGCATTTTCAGGTTCTGTCAGTATCCTCCTCAAGATATTTTTGTCAAGCGGATCGAGGTATGTAAGAATAGGAAGACGACCTATTATCTCGGGGATAAGTCCAAAAGATTTGAGATCCTGTGGGGCAATGTATTTCAATAGATTTTCGCGGTCAATATCCTTCAAGACATCATTAGTTTTAAATCCAACAACTCGTGTGTTAAGACGACCTGCTATTTTTTTTTCGATGCCATCAAATGCTCCTCCGCATATATAAAGGATATTTTGCGTATTTACCGGTATCATCTTTTGGTCAGGATGTTTACGCCCTCCAAGTGGCGGAACGTTTACAATAGAACCTTCAAGAAGTTTAAGTAACCCCTGTTGAACACCCTCTCCGCTTACATCTCGTGTTATTGATGGATTATCGCTTTTTCTAGCTATTTTATCTAACTCATCTATGAATACTATTCCTCGTTCTGCTGCAACAACGTCACCAT
>JAVVOY010000017.1:0-28299 GCA_036656055.1 Bacteroidales bacterium | reverse complement strand
AAGGAGCCGTGAAAGAATGCTTTCTATATCTTCTCCAACATAACCGGCCTCTGTCAGCACCGTAGCATCAACTATCGTGAATGGTACATTAAGCATCCTGGCGATAGTCTTTGCCAAAAGAGTTTTACCTGTTCCCGTAGAACCGACCATGATTATATTAGATTTTTCAATCTCAACATAACCAGCTGCGTCCTTATTGGGTGTTATACGTTTGTAGTGATTGTACACGGCAACCGACAAATAACGTTTGGCTGCATCCTGCCCAACTACGTAACGATCTAAAAACTCTTTTATCTCCACCGGTTTAGGGAGTTTGTCTAATTTAAACTCCTTTCCAGTTTTCTTCGCTGATATATCTATCTCTTTTGCGTATTCTCCTGCTCGTATAGCACATTCAGTACAGATAAATCCGGTTAAGCCAGATATTATCATAATATTTTTATCACTTCTCCCGCAAAAGCTACACGTTTTAATCTCCTTTGTCATCAATTACCTTTTTATAAGGACACTGTCAACCATACCATACTCTTTTGCCTCTTCGGCAGTCATCCAATAATCACGATCAGAATCCTTCTCTATACTTTCAAAATCTTTGCCGGAGTGTTCGGATATTATTGAGTACAACTCCTTACGTAACTTTAGTATCTCTCTGGCTGTAATCTCTATATCGGATGCTTGTCCTTGTGCTCCGCCCATAGGTTGGTGAATCATTATACGTGAATGCTTAAGAGCAAACCGTTTGTCTTTTGCTCCGGCAACTAATATTATAGCTCCCATAGAGGCGGCGATTCCGGTACATATTGTTGATACATCACTAGCGATGTACTGCATCGTGTCATATATGCCCAATCCGGCATAAACGCTGCCTCCGGGTGTATTCAGATATATGGATATATCCTTACCGGGATCAGCAGAATCGAGATACAATAACTGAGCCTGTATAACATTTGCCGTATAGTCGTCTATCTGAGTACCCAAAAATATTATCCTATCCATCATAAGACGCGAAAACACATCCATCTGCGCAACATTGAGCTGACGTTCTTCTATTATGGTAGGTGAAATGTAATTGCTTGTAACGTCAATATACTTATCAAGCGCAATGCCGTTCATATTCAGATGTTTGGTTGCATAATTTCTAAAATTGTCATTCATATAAATAGTGTTTATCATTTATTTACGAGTGCGAAGATATAATTTTTCTCTTAGATATAAAGAAAAGAGGAACCTTTTTGTTTTAAAAGGTTCCTCTTTTTATTTTAGTTTGTGTTAATCGACAGACGCTTACTTGCTTTCTATTGATTTATAAAAATCTTCGAGCGATATATTCTTTCTATTGAGTGTAACCATATCTTTCATGGCTGCCACTAACTTATCCTCAATAACACGGTCAGCCATATTACTCGTTACTTTCTTATCTTTGAGCATATCATCGGTATACTTTTGCAAAAGGTCATCAGGTACATTTGCCATACCGTATTGAGCAAACTGCATTTTAGTGGCTTTCTTTGCCATCTCAACAAGATCATCATGCTCTACTTTTATACCGCAGTCTTTTACTATCTGCTCCTTGATAAGTTGCCATTTAAGGTCTGGCAGCATCTTTTTATACTCTTCGTCAACGGACTGTAATTTGTTTTCAGTATCATTGAATTTAAGCCAACGTTTAAGTATCTCGTCTGCAAATACCATATCTCCAACTTTTGTCTCAACATATTTGCGTACATCAATAGCAAACTTGTAATCGGCTTCGGGGGCAATCTGATCTGAAATCATTGCTGATACGCGTGATTTAAACTCAGCCTCATCCTTAACAGTATCTTTGCCAAAGGCATTATCAAAAAGTTCCTGATTTACTTCTGCGGGTTTAAAAGATAAGATCGAAGATATTTCTACTTCAAAATCGGATTTAACTGCTGCGGCTTCTTCTTTCTTTATATGGAGCATAGATGCTAACTCAGTATCATTACCTCCGCATGAAGCTGCCGGATTAAATACAACTTTACTGCCTTTATTTGCTCCTATGAATTTCTTTTTGTCTTCTTCACTCTTAATATAGTTAGGCGATACCATTCCTGTTTCTACTACAATTCCTCCATCTTTTGGTGTACCGTCAGCATTCAACTCCGTGAATTTGCCTTTTACAATATCTTTTTCATTAACTATTTCAGCCTCATCCTGCTTGCCGAAACGGTTACAAAAGGCATCCACCTGTTTCTGGATCATATCACTGTCAACAATAATATCATCATAATCTATCTTATCTTTTTTGCTAAGATCAAGATTTATTTCCGGAGCTAGTGCTATATCAAACTTAAATTCAAAATCTTCTTGAGTATCAAAATCTATATCTTTCTGCTCCTCAGCCGGGAGTGGCTCACCCAACACACCCATCTTCTTATCGCGGATATAATTGTAAAGTTGTTCAGAAACCAATTTGTTTATCTCCTCTATCAATACCGACTTTCCTACCATTTTGTTTATCATACCCATAGGAACCATACCTTTACGGAATCCCGGAATATTGGCCTTCTGACGGTAGGATCGTAATGCTTTATCAACACCATCCTGATAGTCGGCTTTTACAATCTTCACGATAATTTCGGCCGACACATTGCCGGTACTTTTTTCTGAAACGTTCATTAGTTATATTTTTATGTTAAAATAGATTCTTCATTGGCAGTGCAAAATTAGTGCTAATATTTTAATTCATCAAACGTATAATAACAAATTACTCTTAGTGGCGTTTAATTTTTATAAAAGGGCTAATTGATTTGCCTGTTTTCATTGTTAACTCCGCAAAAATACGGATAAAAACAAGATATAGTAACATTAATATCTATTTTACAACTAAAAATTAACCGCAGATATTATTTTTTTCTTCGACAAGAATTCAAATAGATAAAATTTTTATATTAAAAACAGATAAAACAATGTATTAATAGACATAAATTAAAAAAAACAGACAAAAAAGTTGCATATAAGAAAAAAATGCTCTTCCTTTGCCAGCAAATCGGTGCTTAAACGTTTAGTGTTCGGCATTTAAAGAGATCAAATAGCGGCGTTTTACGAATTGGTTACCGGTTAATTTTTTAACTTCTTTTTATATGAATATTTACATTGGAAATCTTAACTTCAGAGTTAAGGAATCTGCGCTCCAGGAAGCGCTGGAAGCATTTGGTGAAGTAGCATCCGTAAGGATTATCAAAGATCGTGAAAGCGGTCGTTCAAAAGGATTCGGATTTGCAGAAATGCCTGATGATGAACAGGCAAAACAGGCCATCGAATCACTCAATGACAGTGAATTCGAAGGAAGAAGGATGATTTTGAAAGAGGCTCTGCCCAGACAGTAATCACCACTTTTACCTATGTGGCATAACAAGGGTTACTCCTTGCCTGCCCCAAAACAATTACGAATATGTTATAATATGATTTTATATCATTACCTGTAAATTTACAGGGCTGGCGTTTTTTTTTCGCCAGCCCTGTTTTTTGTTACTATACACTTGTAGATACGTCAAATATGACGTATTTTTGCACAACCTGATATTTAAGAATCTATTTAAATTTTACAACAAAGCTATTCAATGGCGTTTTATTGAAACAACAATGAATCTGCTATTCAGATAAAATATCAGAACACCCCATAATAATAAAAAATAAAATTATGAGAAAAATCATATCAGTTATATCCATTCTGGCAATTACTATTATTACCGGATGCAACAATAATGATAAAACTCATGATTACGCCCAATATGTAAATCCATTCGTAGGTACTGATTATGTTGGGAATACTTATCCCGGCGCAACAGTGCCATTTGGCATGGTACAACTCAGTCCTGATAACGGGCTTCCGGGATGGGACAGAATAGCAGGATATTATTATCCTGACAGCACAATTGCCGGCTTCAGCCATACACACCTTACCGGCACAGGGGCAGGCGATCTGTACGACATATCGTTTATGCCTGTAACCCATCCGTTGAAAGAAGCATTAGAACCATTAGGGATATACTCATCATTTTCCCACAATGATGAAAAGGCTTCTGCTGGATATTATCGCGTTATACTTAAAGATTACGGAATAACTGTTGAACTTACTGCCACGGAGCGGTGTGGAATACAACGCTATACATTTCCAAAAGCAGATGCTTCAGTATTTTTAAACCTTACCAAAGCGATGAACTGGGATGCCACAAAGGATAGCTACATAGAGGTTATTGACTCTGTAACAATCTGCGGATACCGTTTCTCGACAGGGTGGGCAAAAGACCAGCGCATATATTTCGTATCAAAACTCTCCATGCCATTTGAAAGCATTCAAATAGACACTACAACTGCATATATAGACAAGAAAAGGAGTGGAACAGGATATAAAGCAAGGATGAATTTCAGTACTGCAACGGGTGATACCCTTGTTATAAGAACAGCCTTATCGCGTACAGGAATTGATGGTGCAATGAAAAACTTACTGGCAGAAGCCCCACATGAAGGGTTTGATTCATACCGCAACGCAGCTCATGAGATATGGAATCGTGAGCTATCAAAAATAGAGATAGAGACACCCGACACATCACTTATGCGAACTTTTTACACTGCACTTTATCACACAATGATAACACCAACTACTGAAAGTGATGTTGACGGCAAATATTTCGGTGCCGATAAAAAGATACACCGCGACAGTACGATGACAACGTACGGAACTTTTTCATTGTGGGATACATATCGCGCAGCACACCCACTTTACACATATACATGTCCAGATCGTGTAAACGATATGGTAAAATCTTTTCTAAATCATTACGATCAGTTTGGTCGTCTCCCAGTATGGAATTTCTATGGAAATGAAACAGACATGATGATAGGTTATCACTCTGTGCCAGTTATAGTAGATGCTTACCTCAAAGGCATAGGAGACTTTGACATCAATAAAGCATTAGATGCTTGCGTAACTACCGCCAATATAGACAATTACCGCGGGATAGGACTTTACAAGAAATATGGATATATTCCTTATAATATAGAAAAAGAGTCCCTATCAAAAACGATAGAGTACTCTTACGATGACTGGTGTATAACCGAAATGGCAAAAAAGATGTTGAAATACGATACAGCAGATGTATTCTTACGCCGCTCATATAACTACCGCAATCTCTACAATCCTGAGACAGGTTTTCTGCAACCACGAGACGATAAAGGTCGCTTTATCAGCAACTTTAATCCAAAAAGTTATACAGAGCACATAACAGAAAGCAACGCATGGCAATACTTTTGGGGAGCACAGCATGACATAATGTGGCTTGTAGAACAACTAGGACGTAAAAGGTTTATGTCAAAACTCGATTCGATGTTCACCATTCAAGCAGCAAGTAAGGACACTCTTCCAATATTCTCAACAGGCATGATAGGTCAATACGCACACGGCAATGAACCGGGACATCATCTGATTTACCTCTACAATTATCTTGGACAGAGATGGAAAACTCAAAAATACGCATCCGATGTAATGTATAATTTTTATAACGACACCCCATCCGGGCTCTGTGGGAATGAAGATTGCGGTCAAATGTCAGCATGGTACGTCTTTAGTGCTATGGGTTTTTATCCATTCAATCCCGCCCTACTTAAATACGAGATGGGGACACCTATCGTAAAAAGCGCTAAAATACACCTTGCAAACGGCAAGACATTTAAAGTGCTTGCTCCTAATGTAACGCGGAAGAACCGTTACGTTAAAAGCATAAAGCTAGACGGCAAGCCTTATATACATACCTTTATTACACATAAACAGATAATGGACGGCGCAACATTAGAGTTTGAGATGTGCTCAGAACCGAAAGAAAAAAATAAGCAATGATAGACCAGCTAACAATAGACAAGATAATGGATACCGCCGATATTATAGAAGTAGTATCTGATTTCGTGTCGTTACGTAAACGCGGAGTTAACTATATAGGGTTATGCCCATTTCATGACGAGAGGACTCCATCATTCAGCGTATCTCCATCCAAAGGAATATGCAAATGCTTCAGTTGCGGAAAAGGGGGAACAGCCGTACACTTTATAATGGAGCACGAACAGATGACATATTATGAAGCACTACGCTATCTTGCCCGTAAATATAATATAGAGATTGCCGAGCGTGAACTAACCGATAAAGAAAAAGCGGCAAAAACAGTACGTGAGAGCATGCTTATCGTTAATGATTTCGCACAAAAATTCTTCAGCAACGCTATTTTCGAAACAGAGGAGGGTAAAAGTATCGGACTCACATATTTTTATGAACGTGGCTTCCGCACTGATATAATAAAGAAATTCGGATTAGGCTATTCTCCTGAAAAACGCGATGCTTTAGCGCAAACAGCAAAAAAAGAGGGCTATAATATAGATTTCCTTATAAAAACCGGACTTTGCATAGAGAGTCAAGATAAGAGTTCTATGATAGACCGCTTCCGTGGTCGCGTAATATTTCCTATCTATTCACTATCAGGAAAGGTAATTGCTTTCGGTGGTCGAATACTTAAAACCTCAGATAAGACAGCAAAATATCTTAACTCTCCAGAATCAGAAGTTTATCACAAAAGCGATCTCCTCTACGGCATATATCAGGGCAAAAGCTCGATTGTAAAAAGCAACAACTGCTTTCTGGTAGAAGGATACACCGATGTGCTATCCATGCATCAGGCAGGTATAGAGAACGTAGTTGCATCGTCTGGAACTTCGCTGACAGGAGGACAGATACGGCAAATTCACCGTTTTACCGAAAACATAACAGTGCTATATGATGGCGATGCCGCAGGAATAAAGGCATCATTACGCGGTATTGACCTACTGCTTGAAGAGGGGATGAATGTTAAAATTGTACTTCTTCCAGACGGCGATGACCCCGATTCATTTTCAAAAAAACAGAGTGCTGCCGATTTTACAGTATATATAAAGGCTCATGAAACCGACTTCATAACATTCAAAACAAATCTTCTTATTGACGATGCAGGGAACGACCCAATACGCCGTGCCACTCTAATAAGCGATATAGTTCAGTCTATTTCAGTAATCCCTGATGATATAACCCGATCTGTGTATATAAAAGAGTGCAGTCGCATGATGGATATGCGCGAAGATGTCCTTTTACAGGCAGTTGGTAAAGAACGGATGAAAAAGATAGAACAAGGGAATGCCCCTTTGCGCAGACCTGTTGAAACACCAGCCCCAACAATAATAGATGAAAATCCGGCAGATGGACCTGCTCCCGAAGGAGTAGCCCCTACAAAAAGCCCCTACCCTTTCGAAATTTATGAACAACATCTCGTCAAACTAATAGTAAAATACGGATTTACTCCATTAACAAGCAATGGCGACGTAATAGACGATGTCGTAACATTTATCACATCTGAACTCAAGCGTGACAATATTGAAATAGAAACGCCAGTCTATAAAAAGATAACAGACGAAACTCTACTTATGCGCAACCAATGGATTAAAGACTATACCGGAGAGATATTCACTTTCAATGATATTGCCTGCGATAGCGAAAAAGAGAAGATAAAGTTTTGGTGCAAATATGTAACAGAAATTAACGCTCATCTTACACGCCACTTTCTTAACCATCAGGATGAGAACGTAAGCATAACGGCAGTAAACATGATAAGCGAAAAGTATCATCTTAGCAAAAAACAGACAGCAAAGAGTGAAGAAGAACGGATATATGCACTAACAAGACGCGCCATAACAGAGCTAAAAGATGCTATCGTATCAAAACACATTACAGATCTTAACTCAAATTTAAAAATAGCATATAGGCAAAAGCAAAACGATATGGTGGCAGAAATACTAAAGGAGTTGAATTGCTATAAAACCATTAAATCACAATTAGCCAAAGAGTTAGGAGAAAGAATTATAAATCCATAACAAATAAATATGGAATACGGGAAAAGTAGCCACAATGATTTTACCGATTAACTTCACAAGAATATCGCAGATTGTCAAATTACACTCCGGCAAGGATCAGAGATCAAAAAACACGAACAAATAAGTTCACTTATACCCTATACTTCTTTTCAAACGAAAGGTTATTTAAAAGCTAAAAATTTCATATTAAATAAATCTTATTGTACCTTTGTAATTCGTAATCAAGAAAAAAGGATATTAAAATACGGTGTTCAGATAATACAAGCATTATATCCTTTATACTCTTAAAACACAATGTTTAACTAACAATAAAGTCTGAAAGGACAATGGCAAAAATTAAAGAAAAATTATTCTCTCAATTCCCGCCGGTAACAACCGACGCGTGGATTGACAAAGTTACGGCAGACCTTAAAGGCGCCGACTTTGAAAAGAAACTTGTTTGGCGCACAAACGAAGGTTTTAATGTAAAACCAATGTATCGTGCAGAAGACACCGAAGGGTTGAAATCTGTCGGTTCTCTTCCGGAAGAGTTCCCATACATTCGTGGTACAAAATGCGACAATAAGTGGCTGATACGTCAGGATATAGACGTTGAAAATGTAACCGAAGCCAATGCAAAGGCTAAGGATATACTTACCAAAGGAGTGACCTCCTTAGGATTTAAACTCTGCGGAGAAAACATATCGCCCGAAGGATTGGAAAAACTCCTTGCCGGCATAGAAATTGAAAATGTAGAAATAAACTTCAGTTGCTGCGTACGCGAAGCAAAAAAGCTAACAGATACCTTTGTTGCACTCCTTAAAAGCCAAAAAGCAGATTTAGCCAAAATCAGAGGTTCGGTAAACTTCGACCCTTTCAAACGTATGTTAAAGAAAGGGCGCGACTTTACAGAATATGCAGAAAAAGGAGAAGCCTTAGTAAAAGCCTCAGCCGAACTTCCCGGATTCAGAGTGCTAACAATAGACTCAGTAATGCTCTGCAATGCCGGGTCATACATATCACAGGAATTAGGCTTCGCACTCGCATGGGGAAACGAATATATGAGTGCCCTAACCGACAAAGGACTTAGCGCAGACGAGGTAGCAAAAAAAATAAAATTCAACTTTGGCATCTCCTCTAACTTTTTTATGGAGATAGCAAAATTCCGCGCTGCAAAGATGTTATGGGCTGAAATAGTTGCAGCATACAAGCCCAAATGTCTATGTTCAGCCAAGATAGCTTCACACGCAGAGACATCGCAATTTAACATGACAGTATTCGATGCACACGTAAACTTACTACGTTCGCAAACAGAAACAATGTCCGCCGCACTTGCCGGAGCAGATTCAATATGCGTGCTTCCGTTCGACACAGCGTTCAAACAGAGCGATGAATTTTCAGAAAGGATAGCACGTAACCAGCAATTACTACTCAAAGAAGAGGCACATTTCGACAAAATAGTAGACATTTCAGCAGGCTCGTACTACGTAGAAAATCTCACAATATCCATTGCAGAACAAGCTTGGAAAATATTTAATGAAGTTGAAGAAAAAGGAGGTTTCTACGCTGCCGTAAAAGCAGGATTCATTCAGGATACAATAAACGCCTCAGGCAAAAAACGCCGAACAGATATTGCACGACGTAAAGAGATACTTCTCGGAACAAATCAATATCCTAATATTAACGAGAAAGCAGGCAATAAAATCACCAAAGGAGAAAGTTGTGGATGTTGCAAAGGGGAGAAATGCGAAGCAGAATTTGCAACACTCAACTTCAAGCGCGGAGCAACTGCATTTGAAGATTTACGCCTTACAACTGAAAAGGCAACAAAACAACCCACCGTGTTTATGCTAACAATAGGTAGCCTATCTATGCGCCTAGCACGCTCACAATTCTCAGGCAACTTCTTAGGATGCGCCGGATACAAGATAATAGACAATCTAGGATTTGAAACAGTTGAAGATGGAGTTGAGGCAGCAGTGAAAGCCAACGCCGATATTGTTGTCCTCTGTTCGAGCGACGAAGAGTATGCAACTCTTGCACCCGCTGCATTTAAAGCCCTCGACGGTCGTGCCATATTCGTAGTTGCCGGAGCACCTGAATGTACCGAAGAACTGAAAGCACAAGGCATCGACTTATTTATTAACGTGCGCAGCAACGTTCTCGAAACATTGCAGGCATTCAATGAAAAACTATCCATAAAATAATCCATATTGCTATGAGACCTGATTTTAAAAATATAAATATAAACGACGCTTTTGCAAACAGCGAAACCTGCGCTGCCTGCAATCACGAAGCGGATTGGATTACACCCGAACTTATCCCTGTAAAACCCACATACACAAAAGATGACCTCGAAGGGATGGAACATCTTAACTATGTTGCCGGCATGGAACCCTACTTAAGAGGACCATACAGCACAATGTACGTTATGCGCCCATGGACAGTACGCCAATATGCAGGATTTTCAACAGCCGAAGAGTCCAACGCCTTCTACCGTCGCAACCTTGCAGCCGGGCAGAAAGGACTTTCAGTTGCTTTCGACCTTGCCACACACCGCGGATACGATGCTGATCATGAACGCGTTGTAGGAGATGTAGGTAAAGCCGGAGTATCAATATGCAGTCTCGAAGATATGAAAGTATTGTTCGATGGCATACCGTTAAATAAGATGTCAGTCTCCATGACAATGAATGGAGCCGTTTTGCCGATACTTGCATTCTACATAAACGCAGGGCTCGAACAAGGAGCCAAATTGGAGGAGATGGCAGGTACTATACAAAACGACATTCTTAAAGAGTTTATGGTACGTAACACATACATCTACCCACCTGATTTTTCGATGCGCATTATTGCCGACATATTTGAGTACACATCAAAGAACATGCCAAAGTTCAACTCAATATCCATCTCAGGTTACCACATGCAAGAGGCTGGAGCAACAGCAGACATAGAGCTTGCCTACACACTAGCCGATGGACAAGAATATCTACGCGCCGGAGTAAACGCCGGAATGGATATAGACTCCTTCGCACCACGTCTATCGTTCTTCTGGGCAATAGGGATGAACTATTTCATGGAAATTGCAAAGATGCGTGCCGCACGTATGTTGTGGGCAAAAATAGTAAAAGAGTTCAATCCAAAAAATCCAAAATCACTAGCACTACGTACACACTGCCAGACATCAGGATGGTCACTTACAGAACAAGACCCGTTCAACAACATCGGACGCACCTGTATAGAAGCAATGGGTGCAGCATTAGGACACACACAATCTCTCCATACCAACGCTCTTGATGAAGCAATTGCACTCCCAACAGACTTCTCTGCACGTATCGCTCGTAATACACAAATATACATACAAGAAGAGACCTACATAACCAAAGAGGTAGATCCATGGGCAGGATCTTACTATGTAGAGACGCTGACAAACGAACTTGCACACAAGGCATGGGAACATATACAGGAGATAGAGAAATTAGGCGGTATGGCAAAAGCCATAGAGACCGGGATACCAAAACTCCGTATAGAAGAAGCCTCAGCTCGTACTCAGGCACGTATCGACTCAAGCAAACAAGTTATTGTTGGCGTTAACAAATACCGTCTTGAAAAAGAAGCCCCGATAGATATTCTCGAAGTAGACAACACGCAGGTACGCAAACAGCAGATAGAGCGCCTCAAGACACTTAAGGCTAACCGCGACAATACAGCAGTTAAAGCTTCCTTAGACGCAATTACCGAGTGTGTTAAAACTGGCAAAGGCAATCTTCTCGATCTAGCTGTAAAAGCAGCCAAAGAGCGCGCAACACTCGGTGAAATATCCGATGCCTGCGAAATTATTGCCGGTCGTTACAAAGCAATTATAAGAACAATATCAGGAGTGTATTCATCAGAGACAAAACAAGATCCGGACTTTATAAGAGCAACACAGTTAGCCGAAGAGTTCGCAAAGAGAGAAGGACGTCAGCCACGTATTATGATCGCTAAAATGGGTCAAGACGGACACGACCGCGGAGCAAAAGTAGTTGCCACAGGTTATGCCGACTGCGGTTTTGACGTAGATATGGGACCATTATTCCAGACCCCTGCCGAAGCAGCACGTCAGGCAGTAGAAAACGATGTTCACGTAATGGGAGTATCTTCACTCGCTGCCGGACACAAAACACTTGTTCCGCAAGTTATTGAAGAACTCAAAAAACTCGGTCGCGAAGATATAATAGTTATTGCCGGAGGAGTTATACCGGCACAAGACTACGATTTTCTATACAAAGCCGGAGTTGCAGCAATATTCGGTCCCGGAACGTCAGTATCAAAAGCAGCCTGCCAGATACTCGACATTATGCTTGGAGAATAACCATATTCACATAATCTACAAAAGAGATCCGCGATGGAAATTTCCATCGCGGATCTCTTTTATTTAAATATTAGTTATCAATCATTACCACTAATTCTGTCTACTTCCCATTTTTATAACACTTATAAATTATGTTGCTAATACTTTCTAATGCCACTACCAATAGTGTAGGTATATTTTGATTGGCAATTTGTATGATGTTTGGCTTTTTTAATATATTATTTAAATTAACACTATTCCGCAGTTGAGATTTATAAGACTAACAAAAATGTCAATAATTAAATTAACTTAGTAATAAACAATTTCCCTATGATATACGTATTTATAAATAAGATATATTATTGATAAATCAAATATTCTAAACTATGAAAAAGAGAACTTTATTATTAGCAGGATTATTACTTTTATGTGTAACAGCTTCTGCCAAGCACAAACATGGGACGCAGATGGTTATTATGGGGCAAGATACTGTTATGGTATCAGAGATGGGAGTATTTAACAACGGTAATGGACAAGACACAGTTATGATGATGGGCGTTGAAACAGTACCTATTTACAGGATTCTTGTGCAAGACAACGGGAGAGCTCTTACTGCACGCGAATGGGCAAGCATGAAGACAATGAAGATGAAAAAACAATTCAATCTCAATGATAAACAGGCCGACAAGCTCTATAAGATAAATCTTAAAGAGGCAAAGGAGATGGAGAGTTATCATGCCGAAAAACATGCAATGAAAGAAAAGCAGGTTAAAAATATGCTAAAAAGCGAAGATAAATTTAGAAAGAGCCTAAATTCCGAACAACTTACATCATATAATCAGTGGAGAGCAGAGCATCAGACCAATATGGCTGTAAAGCGCTGTAAAATAAAAGGTCACGGCAAAAAGATGGTAGTAAAATGCAACGCTCAGCACTTACAAATTGATTAAGAACAAATAACATCGAAGCCGGTTTCTGAAACACATTTCTATTACATAAACAGTCACCATTACAGGTTCTATATATGCCTGCAAAGGTGACTGTTTTACTTATTATACCAAAGCCATATCAAATAATGATTTTATATATCACCTAAATTTTGTAACTCACTTATAAAAATAATATCTTTGCTACATAAAAATATTAAGTTATAGGTATTTTTACACTATAAATAATGGCAAAAAGCAAATCTGTTTATGTATGTTCATCATGTGGAGCAGACTCTCCAAAATGGTTGGGCAAGTGCCCTATATGCGGTGAGTGGAATAGCTATGTTGAAGAGATAATCTCAGTTAAGCATACCGTATCGCACAATACACTGTTACCGTCTGAAAACAGGCAGAAACCAATAAGAATAAATGATATTATAGGATCGGAAGAGATACGCATAAATCTCTGTGATGCCGAACTTAACCGCGTACTGGGAGGCGGTTTAGTAATGGGTTCAATGGTTCTTATCGGAGGCGAACCAGGCATCGGTAAATCTACACTTATCCTCCAGACAGTAATGAAACTTAATGGAGTTAGAACTCTTTATATATCAGGCGAAGAGAGCGCCAGACAGCTTAAGATGCGCGCAGAGAGGATAGGTATAGAGAATGGAGAGTGCTATATTGTATGCGACACATCATTAGAGTCGATCTTCACTCATATAAAAAATATAGCACCCCAACTTGTAGTTATAGATTCAATTCAGACTATATCCACCGATTCACTCGAATCTTCAGCCGGAAGTGTAGCACAGGTACGTGAATGCGCTGCCTCAATACTTAAATATGCAAAAGAGAGCAATACTCCCGTACTGCTTATTGGGCATATTAATAAAGAGGGGAGTATTGCAGGACCGAAAGTACTGGAACACATAGTTGACACAGTATTACAATTTGAGGGCGACCAACATTATATGTATCGTATATTACGATCAATAAAAAACCGTTTCGGTAGTACCGCAGAATTAGGCATCTACGAAATGAGGCAGGAAGGACTACGCGAGGTAACCAACCCATCAGAGATGCTACTCTCCCACTCTCACGATGATATGAGTGGCATAGCAGTAGCGGTAGCGATAGAGGGGGTTAGACCATTCCTTATCGAAACCCAATCACTTGTCAGCAGTGCCGTTTACGGAACACCACAAAGGTCATCAACCGGATTCGACACCCGCCGCATGAATATGTTGCTTGCCGTACTTGAAAAGCGTGTAGGATTTAAATTAGCGCAAAAAGATGTGTTTCTCAATATTGCAGGAGGATTACATGTAAACGATCCGGCAATGGATCTTGCCGTTATAAGTGCAATTCTCTCTTCAAACATGGATATTGCCGTGGAAAAGAGTACTTGTATGACAGGCGAAGTAGGACTTTCGGGTGAAATACGTTCTGTAAACAGAATAGAACAACGCATTCTCGAAGCTGAAAAGTTAGGATTTAACAGAATTATAATACCAAATAATAATTTAAAAGGGATTAACAAAGGGAAGCTCTCGATAGAGATTATAGCTGTTAATAAGGTTGAAGAGGCTTTCAGACAACTTTTTGGATAAAAGCATTAATGATAAAAGAGATTGATATAAGAGTTCTCCCCAAGGTTGCGGCAACAGGAAGCGAACTTAAAAATTTTACGGCAGAATATTGTGCCGTTAAAAAAGAGCAGATCACAGCAATACGCATACTTAAACGCTCCGTCGATGCGCGAAAGCAAATAATAGTCATAAACCTACGCATAAGAGTATACGTTAACGAAAAACCCTCAGACGAACTGTTTACTAAAAATGTGTACAGTGACGTATCGGCATGTAAAGATGCAATTGTCGTTGGTGCAGGACCAGCCGGTCTGTTCGCAGCACTGCGCCTTATAGAATCCGGAGTACGCCCGATAATTATTGAGCGCGGAAAAGATGTTGAGGCACGACGCAAAGATATTGCACTTATAAGCAGGGAGCACAAAGTTAACCCAGAGTCAAACTACTCTTTCGGCGAAGGTGGTGCAGGGGCTTTTTCTGACGGAAAACTTTATACACGAAGCAAAAAACGCGGTTCAGTTGAAAGAGTACTGAACATCCTATGCCAGTTTGGCGCACCAGAAACAATACTCTCAGATGCCCACCCACATATTGGAACAGATAAATTACCCAAAATAATAGAGAATATTCGCAAACAGATAATAGCATCCGGTGGAGAAGTTCATTTCGGCACACGTATGGAAAGCCTTCTTATAAAAGATAACATCGTAACAGGAATCAGATGTGCAGATGGAAGCGAATATCATGGCAAAGTTATATTAGCAACAGGACACTCCGCACGCGATGTATATAGGTATCTTCACAACACAGGTATTGATCTTGAGGCAAAAGGGTTTGCAGCAGGAGTAAGACTTGAGCACCCTCAAATGCTGCTTGATCAAATACAATACCACAATAGAGCCGGACGCGGAGAATATCTCCCTGCCGCTGAGTACTCTTTTGTAACGCAAGCTAAAGACAGAGGTGTTTATTCATTCTGTATGTGCCCCGGCGGATTTGTAGTTCCGGCAGCAAGCGGTGAAAGAGAGATAGTCGTAAACGGAATGTCACCGTCAAACCGAGGATCAAAGTGGGGAAATTCCGGAATGGTGGTAGAGATACGCCCCGAAGACCTCAATGAGTTTTCTGAACACGGAGTATTGGCCGGAATGGCATTTCAAGAAAAATTAGAAAACACCTGCTATGTAAACGGCAAGGGACAGACTGCCCCAGCACAACGTATGACCGATTTTGTAAACCGTCGCCTTTCGGCCGACTTACCCGAGACATCGTATGTCCCCGGAATAATAGCCTCTCCACTTCACTTCTGGATGCCTGAAATTATTACACAGCGACTTAGAGAAGGGTTTATTCGCTTCGGAAAGTCTGCTCACGGTTTTCTCACCGATAACGCCGTAATGATAGGAGTAGAGACACGCACATCGTCACCGGTACGAATACCGCGCGATGCAGAACGGCTGCAACATATAAGATTAGAAGGGTTATACCCTTGCGGTGAAGGTGCTGGTTATGCCGGCGGAATAGTTTCTGCCGCAATAGACGGAGACCGTTGCGCTGAGGAACTATCTAAAAACAGTTAAATAAGCATATAATAAGCATTTAGATAATAATCATAGCTACACTGTTCCCAATAGACAAAATAATAGATAGACAACGCAATAGCAACAAGTACCATAATAACTATTGCAACAGGTTTTTTGTACGTTTACCGAAAATACTCTAAGAATAAAATATAAATAAAAACAATAAAAATCCTCATTCCTTCAGAGCAAAATATTTGCATTTGAGCACTATTTAAAGTAACTTCGCGCTCGATTTTATTGAGTAACAAGATTATGCAAAAGAAATTCGCCGAGTACAATAAATTAGACCTTTCGGAGATAAACAGAGATATTCTTGAAAAGTGGGACAAAGAGGATATTTTCCGTAAAAGTTACGAAGAGCGCGAAGGAGCTCCGTCATTCGTCTTTTACGAAGGTCCTCCATCAGCAAACGGCATGCCCGGCATACACCATGTAATGGCACGGTCAATTAAAGATATTTTCTGTCGCTACAAGACAATGAAAGGCTTTCAGGTAAAACGCAAAGCCGGATGGGATACCCACGGCTTGCCTGTTGAACTTGGAGTAGAGAAAAAATTAGGCATCACAAAAGAAGATATAGGAAAAAAAATATCAGTTGCCGAATACAATGCCCAATGTCGCAAAGAGGTTATGAAATACACCCGTGAATGGGAAGACCTAACACATAAAATGGGCTACTGGGTTGATATGAAAAGCCCTTACATAACCTATGACAACCGCTACATTGAAACTCTATGGTGGCTGCTGAAACAACTTTTCAATAAAAATCTACTCTACAAAGGATACACTATACAACCATACTCACCTGCCGCAGGGACAGGTCTTAGCTCGCACGAACTTAACCAGCCGGGGTGTTATCGCGATGTTAAGGATACAACGGTTGTAGCTCAGTTCAGGATTAAAAATCCCAAACCTGAGATAATGCAATGGGGCACACCCTACTTCATTGCATGGACAACAACACCATGGACCCTCCCTTCAAACACGGCTCTCTGTGTCGGGAACAAGATAGATTATGTAGCCGTACAGAGCTATAATGGGTACACCGACAAACCCATCACCGTAATCCTTGCAAAGGCCCTCGTAGGCGCACACTTCAATCCAAAAGGAGCTGACGTACCTCTCGATGGGTACAAGCCCGGAGACAAAATAATTCCGTACCGCATAGTTGCCGAATATAAAGGGAGCGACCTTGTAGGGATGGAATATGAACAACTTATACCATGGGTAAATCCCGGGAAAGGTGCATTTAGAGTTATCTCAGGAGACTATGTTACAACAGAAGACGGAACAGGTATCGTACATATTGCCCCTACATTCGGAGCAGATGACGCACTTGTTGCAAAAGTGGCAGGAGTTCCACCGTTACAACTTATAAATAAAAAAGGCGAGTTGCGCCCAATGGTTGATCTTACAGGTAAGTTTTATTCTATTGACGAACTGGATGATGATTTTGTAAAGGATTGGATTAACATCCCACTATACAAAGAGTACGAAAAACGTTATGTGAAAAACGACTACTCTCCCACACTCACAGATAACGATGAGTCATTAGATATCTCCATCTGCATGATGATGAAAGGGAGCGACAAAGCTTTTAAAATAGAGAAACACGTACACAATTATCCGCACTGCTGGCGTACAGACAAACCAGTACTATACTATCCTTTAGACAGTTGGTTTATCCGCTCAACAGCATGTAAAGATAGAATGTCTGAACTTAATACAACGATAAACTGGAAACCTGAATCAACCGGCACAGGACGATTTGGGAAATGGCTTGAAAATCTCAACGATTGGAACCTTTCACGCAGTCGTTTCTGGGGAACACCACTCCCAATATGGCGCAGCGAGGATGGCGAGGATATCTGCATAGGCTCTGTTGAGGAACTTTACAATGAAGTAGAAAAGTCTGTTGCGGCAGGGTTTATGAAAGAGAACCCATACAAAAAGAACAATTTTATCCCCGGAAAATACACAAAGGACAATTACGAGAAGATAGACCTTCACCGCCCTTATGTTGACGATATAATACTCGTATCAGCAAGCGGGAAACCGATGAAACGTGAAAGCGACCTAATAGACGTGTGGTTTGACTCAGGAGCAATGCCTTATGCCCAAATACACTATCCATTTGAAAACAAAGATGTTTTCGACAATAACAGTATCTACCCGGCTGATTTTATCGCCGAAGGTGTAGATCAGACACGCGGATGGTTCTTCACACTACACGCAATAGCAACGATGATATTCAACAGCGTAGCATACAAGACAGTAGTCTCCAACGGACTTGTCTTAGATAAGAGCGGTAACAAAATGTCAAAAAGGCTTGGCAATGCCGTAGATCCTTTCGGAGCAATAGACAAATACGGTTCAGACCCTTTAAGATGGTATATGATAACCAACTCATCGCCGTGGGACAATCTGAAATTTGATGTAGAAGGAGTTGAAGAAGTGCGACGCAAATTCTTCGGTACACTCTACAATACATATTCATTCTTTGCGCTGTATGCCAATGTAGATAAGTTCAACTACAACGAACCAGATATCCCTGTAAACGAACGTCCGGAAATAGACCGTTGGATAATATCTTTGCTTAATACACTTATAAAAGATGTTGACCGGCAATATTCTGATTACGAACCAACGCGTGCCGGACGTGCAATATCGGATTTCGTAAACGACAACCTCAGCAATTGGTATGTGCGTCTAAACCGCAAACGCTTCTGGGGAGGGATAATGGACAGAGACAAACTCTCAGCATATCAAACACTTTACACATGCCTTGAGACGGTAACAACTCTTATGGCACCTATTTCACCATTCTATTCCGATAAACTTTACACTGATCTTACAACAGCTACCGGACGCGACAACATGTCAGTACATCTTAGATTATTCCCTAATGCCGATGATAAACTTATAGACAAAGGGCTTGAAGAGCGTATGCAGATAGCACAAGATATTACGTCGATGGTATTAGCCCTACGCCGCAAGGTGAACATAAAGGTGCGCCAACCACTTACAGCTATTATGATACCTGTCATAAACAAAAAACAACAAGAGCAGATAGACGCCGCAAAAGAGCTTATTCTTAACGAAGTAAATGTAAAAAGCATGAAGTTCGTGGATAACACAGAGGGGATTCTCGTGAAAAGGGTTAAACCAGACTTCAAAAAATTAGGACCTCGATATGGTAAGATAATGAAACAACTTGCCTCAGCAATAACAGAAATGAGCCAAACAGACATATCAGTTTTTGAGCTTACCGGAGATTTCTCATTTAATATAGAAGGAACAAAGGCAACTCTGGAGCGCAGCGATGTAGAGATTATATCTGAAGATATACCCGGTTGGTTAGTTGCCAACGAAGGCAATATTACAGTAGCTCTCGATATTACAGTTACCGATAGCCTAAAACAAGAGGGAATTGCACGAGAGTTTGTAAACCGTATACAAAACATACGCAAATCAAGCGGTTTTGATATAACCGATAAAATAGACATAGTTATAGACCGAAATCAAGAAACAGACAAAGCAGTGGAGATATACAAAGATTACATTGCAAAACAGGTACTTGCCAACAATATCTCCTTCAGTGAAAACCTTCCTGACTCTGCAACATTTCTCGATTTTGATTCTTTCAGTTTAAAAATATCAGTGACAAAGAGTTGATGTTTGCTTATTTTGCCTATAATCATTACATTTGCAAATCGCAATCCGGCAATAGACAAACATTATCACTCTATATTTGTTATTGACTCTAATATAAATAAACAACTTAAACATACATAACATGGCAGAAAAAACAAGATATTCAGATGAAGAATTAGAAGAGTTTAAAGCCTTGATAAAAGAAAAATTGTCAGATGCGTACAAGTATTATGACACCTTAAAGGCAGCTGTGATGAATGCTGACGGAAATGACACAAGCGATACATCTCCTACGTTTAAGGTACTTGAAGAGGGAGCAACAACTCTATCTAAAGAGGAGGCAGGACAACTTGCCCAACGCCAAATGAAGTTTATTCAACACCTTGAGGCAGCACTAATCAGAATAGAGAACAAAACATACGGTATCTGTCGTGAAACCGGTAAACTAATACCAAAAGAGAGATTACGCGCCGTACCTCATGCAACCTTATCAATTGATGCAAAAAACGGCAGGAAATAATATAAATACGTTAGTAATAAAAAGCTTTAAATTTCTCTCATTTCAAAAACAGTTTAAATAGTTTTTGAGATCATTATTTTGTCAATCACAATATGTCAAAAGTGCGTACAAATAACGGATGGTTGTGTATTGCGGTTATTTTTGCCGTACTTTTTACCGATCAAATTGTAAAGATTCTTATAAAAACCAATATGTTCCTCGGTGAAGATATTGAGATCACCCCATGGTTTCATATTCTGTTCGTAGAAAACAACGGAATGGCATTCGGAATTGAGGTTATAAGCAAGCTTTTTCTATCATTATTCAGGGTAATAGCCGTCACTTTCATCGGTTACTATCTTTATAAGCTAATAAAAAAGGGAAAAGATGTAAAACGCGGCTACATAACATGTATTGCACTTATACTTGCAGGAGCATTCGGTAATATAATAGACAGTTACGGAATAATATTTAACGACCCTATGCCTCCGGAAGTAGCAAACATATTTCCAGATGGGGGCGGTTATGCTACCATATTACACGGAAGAGTGGTTGATATGCTCTATTTCCCTCTGTTCAGTTTCAACTGGCCAGAATGGGTACCTGAAATAGGTGGAGAGCAGTTCCTCTTCTTCAGACCTATTTTCAATATTGCCGACTCAGCAATAACCTTAGGCGTTTTGGGAATACTCCTGTTTTACCGCAAATCGCTGTCTAACGAAAATAGCAGCAACAAACCAGCACAATGCGAAGAGGAATCCTTATAATAGCACTTGTTGCTCTCCTTGCAGTTACATTGTCGTGTAACCGCATGCCAAAAGATGTTATTCCGCCAGATAAGATGGAGAATTTACTTATTGACATACACAAAAGCGAAGCATACATAGAGAGCGACTACGCATATTACAGCATTAACGGTCGTAAAGATTCTATCAAAAATGCAGTTTTTGCCAAACACGGTGTAACACGTGCAACGTTCGATACATCGCTCGTGTGGTATGGGCTTAACATCGAAAAATACATCCAAATATACCGTAATGTCATCGAAAGGCTGCAAGAAGAAGACAACAATACTCTGGCACTTATGAACGATGACAAAGATATTATAAACCAGATAACACGTTCAGGCGATACAGTAAATATATGGAATAGAGAACCATGTTACACATTTGAAGGACGCATAGGGCGTAACTTGCTAACATTCTCCGTTCCCACAGATGATAACTTCAAAGAGGGTGATATTTTCAAACTAAAATTCAAATTAGGTCGTCTTATCGAAGAACCAATAATTTACCGTCCACAAATAACCCTCGCTGTAAAAGGGAGTAACGACTCAATCAAATTTGTAACAAAAGAGATATTACATAGCGGATGGGATTCACTTTCACTATATTCATTTGGTGCAATCAGATGCGTAATGGGAAGCATATTTGTTCCTCCCACACCTGAGTGGCGCATTGTATTTGCCGACAGCATATCACTTACACGCATACATAACCTATCCGCCAAATAAAAGCCATGGCAAAAGGATATATGTCGCATATAATATGTTGCGGCGATCGGGCTTATATAAACCATATAATATATATTAATACAAATGGAATAATATCTGTACCGGAGCCATTCTATGGCGAAAAAGAGAGTATAAAATTCACTGATGCCATTATTGTAGTTTTATCGGCAGATGCTGCACCACACAAAGATGAGATAATAACAACCCTAAGTTCTGCAATCAGTAAAAATCCGGAGGAACATCCATCTGAAATTATTCTAAAACATCATTTATATAAAAAGTTTCAGGCAAAACCCGAATCACAGTCTATAATAATTGAAATATACACATAAACATATAAATATGATCTAATAATGAGTCTTATATACAAACTGCAAAGCGGGAAAAACTCAAAATTACAATATTATATTTGTAACTATCTGCGGATGGCTATACCAAAGCTATTTTACCGAAAAAAGCGTAGGAATGAGATAACACGTCTTAGCAATATGTGCAATATGAAAATTATAATGAAAAGGGTAAACTATTATAACAGACTTAACATACCGATAATATTACCGGCCGACTCTCCTACTCTATCACAGCACAGATTTACCCATGAAGGAAAAGTATATTTTTTCGATACTTACGAATATATCCGCTGGTTCAAGCCCCAGCTTCATTGGCTCTTCTTTCCTGGTGATATTACACATATCCCACCATCACCTGCTATTGTCAAAAGTCGTCCAATCGGAGAGAACAACTCCTATTCAATATTACTAAACTTAGATAAAGTACGCCATTTTTTATTTGTAAATGACGCCAAATCATTTACAGAAAAAGAGAACAAAGTTGTTTTCATGGGTAAAGTTGCAGGTAAAGCTAACAGGATATCCCTAATGGAACAATACTTTAACAACCCAAACTGCCTGATGGGTGATGTAAGCTCAAATCCAAATTACGCGCATTGGCATCGAGCTAAATTCACGATAAAAGAACACTTAAAATATAAATTTATACTGGCAATAGAGGGAAATGATGTGGCAAGTAACCTAAAATGGGTAATGTCCTCAAATTCAATAGCGGTAATGCCACCACCAACCTACGAGACATGGTTTATGGAGGGTATCTTACAACCAAATGTTCATTATATAGCTATTAAACCTGATTTCAGCGATCTTATAGAACGTATTGAATATTATGCTGCTCATCCAGATCAAGCACAGCTGATTATTAACAATGCACATACTTTCATAGATCAGTTCCGTAACCGACACAGCGAGAAACTTATCTCATTATTGGTATTAGAAAAGTACTTCAACCTTACTTCAATATAAATATAGCTAAAATAAATTAGCTAATATATTTTTATATTAAAAAAAAATACTACTTTAGCAACGATTCCCATCACTTATAAAGTAAAAATAATAAGAAGAAGAGGATATAAATAGAGTGATATTTATCCCATAATCCAATTGAGTAGACAATGTAATACTCACATTATCATAAGACAAATATAAACATTATCAACCTATTAATTTATAGTAAAATGAAAACAAGATTAAGAATTTGGAGTAGTCTGTCACTTATAGCAATGCTGTTAATATCCGTTTCTTGTTCAAAAGACGAGCCTGGTTTAAATGACAAGCATGGTTCAAAAGATGACTCCGGCACTAAAAGACTTGTCCGTACGATCGAAATAGAGACAAATAGAGAGGGCACTGAAATTTACACATTCAGTTATGATGTTGAAGGAAAATTGAAAATGGTATCAGCTGATTGGCTAGGAAGTCATGGAATCAAGACAGGTGGTCTCAAAAATACATATGCTATGGTAGGTAATAATCTAATCCTTGATTTTTTCAGTTATGAAGGGCAAAAAGTAGATGAAGAAAAATATACTTGTACTTTAAATTCTTCAGGCATGGTTGAATCAATGACGGATATAGATAATAATACTAATACATTATCATATCAAAATGGGTGTCTTTCAAAATGGGTAGAATCTGATGCAGGCGGTGAAGAATCAGTTCAATACACGTGGCAAGAAGGTAATCTTATAAAAGGCAGGTGGTCTGACGGAATGGTTGAAGAATATACGTATTATACAGAGGTAAATAAAATGAATATAGAGATGTTGGAGGCATTTTACGGTATTGAACTTTTCGATTGTTCATATGTGCTAACCTCTGGATATTTCGGTTTACGTAATAAAAATCTTCTAAAAAAAGGATATTCCAGAAATGCAAAAGATATGCAATCAATAGAGTATTCCTACCAGTTTGACAAAGACGGATATGTTGTCGGTTTTTATGCAATTCTGACATTTTATTATGATGGCACTGAAAAGAAAACAACCTATACCGGAAAGGTAATTTATTATTAACAATATGGATATATCCTATTATTAAATGTAGGACAATATAAAAACTAAAAGGGTTGGATAACATAAGTTATCCAACCCTTACTCATTCCATTTCACTATAATTTATAAGCGCAAAATACCCCTATTCATTAAAATGATTTTATCACTGATATAACATCATCTGCAACCCTCTCCGCCTCCTGCTGACTCTTTGCCTCTGAGTATATCCTTATTATAGGTTCAGTATTTGATTTACGCAATTGCACCCAACAGTCCGGAAAATCTATCTTTATTCCGTCAATATCGCTAATCTCGTATGCTGCATATTTTTCTTTTACGGCTGCAAATATCTTATTCGTATCCATCCCGAGGGCAAGATCCATACGTTTTTTCGCCATGAAATATTGTGGATAACCGGCTTTAAGTTCCGATACCCTCTTCTTGTTTTTTGCCATAAATGTAAGAAAAAGCCCTATTCCAACAAGCGCATCACGACCATAATGCAATTCGGGATATATCACACCGCCATTACCCTCTCCGCCTATTACAGCATTCACCTCTTTCATCTTAGTAACGACATTCACTTCTCCGACAGCTGCCGTGTAATACTCCATGCCGTATGAGAGTGTAACATCGCGCAGAGCACGGGAAGAGCTAAGATTTGATACTGTATTACCAGGCGTATATCTGAGGACATAATCGGCACATGCCACAAGCGTATATTCTTCACCGAACATCTCTCCGTCTTCACATATAATTGCAAGACGGTCAACATCAGGGTCAACAACAAAACCGACATCAATACCACCTTTCTTCATAAGGTCCGATATATCGGTAAGGTGCGCCGGAAGCGGTTCAGGATTGTGCGGGAAAAGACCATTAGGGGTACAATAAAGTTTCTCGATGTGTTTTACACCAAGAGCTTCTAATAGTTCAGGAATAGCAATTCCTCCAACAGAATTAACACAATCTACTGCAACAGTAAAATCGGCTGCCTTTATAGCTTTTGCATCTACCAGCGGAAGATTTAAAACTGCATCAATATGTTTCTTCGTATATCCGTCTACTTTTTTCTCCTTACCTAATAAATCCACTTCCGCATAAATAAACTCCTCTTTGGCTGCTATGTCAAGGACTTCATTTCCCTCTGCAGCATTAAGAAACTCACCCTTTTCATTAAGAAGTTTAAGTGCGTTCCACTGTTTAGGGTTATGGCTGGCCGTAAGGATTATACCTCCACATGCCTTCTCTGCAACCACGGCAAGCTCAGTGGTGGGTGTGGTTGCAAAACCAATATTCACAACATCAAAACCCATTCCCGTTAAAGCTCCGGCAACGCATGAATAGACCATATCACCTGAGATACGAGCATCTCTTCCTACAACTATCTTATTACTTACGGCATTTGTTGTCCGACGGATAAATGAGGCATAAGCCGATGTAAACTTCACAATATCTAATGGGGAGAGACCATCTCCTGCCTCACCACCTATCGTTCCCCTTATCCCTGAGATTGATTTAATTAATGACATACTAACTTATATTTAGTTCTTAGATAAATTATATTCTATATAATAAAGATATGGCACAACAGATGATATCCCATCGGCAAATCCCATTTTAGATGGAACTACTAAATATACCTTTGCCTTATTAGTAAGTGATGTCAACGGATACTCTATTCCCATTCCATATGTATAATATGGCGACATGGAGACAACATAATCAGGATTAAATAAAAAATAATAGGCACTTACATCAGTATAATAATAATTACCTACACCACCGTTGAGCGAATCGAATATGTTTATCTCTTTTGGCGAAGAAGCCCAATGATTTAAGTTTATCCGAAGGAAACGGAACGTAACGCTGCTACCTTTTTCAATAGGCTCACCGTTACCCTTGGATACCACCTGCATATAAACACCATTTTCAAGTTCATAAAACGGACACGTATTTGAGATGTAGCGCGGATCTTCAGTTGTAAGGATTTCATCCTTATTTGCCGGAAGAGGTGCGGTAAAACGCCCATTTGATTCAAGAAACTTAGTTATTGACTCCTGCTCTTGCTTCAACAAATCAGCATAAGTCTGCGTCTTTCCGCAACTCACAAAAAGCAATATTGCAAACAAAAATAATACGGATATTTTATAATTATCTTTCATTCGGTTATTTTATTCTTACACAATATCAAATTAATCACTTATTCATAATCCGATATAAAAATGTCATACGTTTTAGTACTGCGGTTTAACATAAAGAGGCAAGGCACTCTTAAAATGCTCTATTGCCTCAGGCAAGGTACCGTAAAACTCTCCGCCGGCAGCATTAATATGACCGCCTCCGTTAAAATATTCAGAAGCTATCTTATTAACCGGAAAAGCTCCTTTTGAACGCAAAGATACCTTTATCATATCTTTCTCCTCACGAAAGAAAGCTGAAATAAAAACCGACTCAATAGCGAGTGGCTCATTTACAAGTCCCTCTGTATCTCCTTTGATATAATGGTAATAATTTAACTCATCACGGGTAAGAGAAATTACAGCTGCGCCATAACGCACAATTATCTCCATCTTACCTGATATTGCATAAGCACATAAACGCAACTTATCGGCTGTGAACGTATTGCATGCCTTTGTATATATAAAATCTTTGTCTATCCCTTTGCTGAGGAGTTCAGATATAATGATATATATTTCAGGATTATTAGAGTTGTATGTAAAATTACCGGTATCTGTCATCATACCTGTAAATATTCCCATGGCTGCCTCTTTATGTATTTTATCCCCCCACCCTATCTGCACCAATACTTTATAAAGGAGCATACTTGTAGATGACATTTCGGGATGTGAAATAGTCAAGTTACAGAATAACTCCGGTGCAAGATGATGATCTATCATAACCTTGAAGGCAGATGAAGCTATCAAGGCATCTTTCATATAATCTACCCTCTTACTATCGTTAAAATCAAGGCATATTATAAGATCCGATTCATTAATAAGACGGTTATTATCATCTCTATCCTCTGTGTATGAATGGATAAATTCTGCTCCCGGCAGAAAATTAAGATTTACGGGTATCTTGTCAGGAAATATTATGACCACATCTTTACCTAATACAGTAAAAATATTCCAGAGTGCCAAAGCAGATCCAACGGCATCGCCGTCAGGTGCGACATGAGCCATTATCACAGGATTTTTACAACCTTCAAATACCTGTTTTAACTCATTTGCCTCTTCAACTGACATTATATCCCTGAGCATAATATTATTAATCTTTTGTGTGATTGAGAATGACTTGCGAAGTTACGACTTTTTTCACAAACATGAAAGATTTTATCTATATTTAGATCTGTTTTTTTGAATTTCAACCTAAGATCTTATTTAAATTTTATCCGATTAATACAGATGCAAAATTCTTTCTTTTTTTACCCCTTAACTCTCGTTAAAAATATTACTTTTGTGCTGATAATACAAATACAAAGATATTATTGTTTTAACGATGAAAAGATTCGTTTTTATTATATTATTGATACTATCGTCAACAACAGTTACGATAGCCGATAAATCGCCTGTTTCATGGTCAGTAAGGCTAAATGAAAAAGACAATACTACTGCCGATATAGTTTTCACAGCCAATATATCGGCAGAGTGGGTTCTTTATAGCGTACAACTTCCTGATGGTGGTCCTAAACCAACACGCATAGTTATAGAGAAAAGCAACGGAATAAAACTAAACGCCCCTCTCACAGATATTTCCCATTCTGAAGATGTTTACAGCCGCCTTTTTGAACTTGTCCTTAAACAACACTCCCAAAATGCTATATTCGTACAACCACTTACAATAACATCGTATCCGGCAAATATTTCGGGATATATCTTATATCAGGCTTCTAACCAAAAGACGTGTCTACCACCAACAAAGTACCCATTCAATATAAATATTACAGGAGAAGCACT